>PAOC01000121.1 GCA_002708465.1 Planctomycetota bacterium | reverse complement strand
ATCAGGCAGGCGCGCGGGGTCTCGATCATGGTGCCGACCATGTGGTTCACCTTGCGGACTCCCAGCTTTTTGCAGACCGACTTGTGAACGCCCTTGATCAACTCGAACTGGTGCGCCATCTCGGTTTCGACGGAGACGACCGGGACCATAATCTCGGGAAAGACCTTGATGCCTTTCTTTGAAAGCTCGCCTGCTGACTCCAGGATAGCGCGGACGTACATCTCGGTGACCTCGGGATGGGTGATCCCCAGGCGTACACCGCGGTGTCCCATCATGGGGTTCACCTCGTGCAGCGAGTCGGCACGCTTCTTCACCTCGGCGAAGGGGGTCTTCAATTCGCGCGCGATCTTGCGCAGGCCCTTGTCCTCGTGGGGAATGAACTCATGCAGCGGCGGGTCGAGCAGACGAATCGTCACCGGCAAGCCCTTCATCGCCTTGAGAGTACCCTTGATGTCCTTCTTGACGAAGCGGAAGAGCTGGTTGTTCGCCTTCTGCTGGGCCTTCTTGTCGCCCGCCAGGATCATCCGTCGCAGGCAGGCCAGGGCCTCGGGATCGCCGCCGTAGAACATATGCTCGGTACGGAAGAGGCCGATCCCCTCAGCGCCAAACTCTCTGGCGAGGGCCGCGTCCGCGGGAGTCTCGACGTTGGTCCGCACCTTGAGCGTACGCAGCTTGTCACACATCTTCAGGAAGGTCGATAAAGTCCTGGTGCTGGTGTCGGGGGGAATCGTTGGAAAGTCGTCGCCTGCGTAGACATTCCCGGTCGAACCATTAAGGCTCAGAGAATCTCCTGACTTGAAGACCCGCTTACCGACCTTCAGTGTCTTGCGCTTGGCATCGATGTCGAGCTCGGCGCAACCGACGATGCAGCACTTGCCCCAGCCGCGGGCGACGAGCGCCGCATGCGAGGTCATGCCGCCGCGCTGGGTCAGAATCGCCTCCGAAGCGAACATGCCAGCGACATCCTCGGGGTTCGTCTCCTCGCGGACCAGGATGACCGGCTCTCCCTGGACAACATCATCCGCATCCAATTTAGCAACGCGTACAGCCTCTTCAGAGGTAAAGACGATCTTACCCTTGGCCCCGCCAGGTCCGGCTGGCAGGCCCTTGGCTACAGCCTTGGTCTTCGCCTCTACCTCCGGATCGAGAATGTCGTGCAGCCATTCGTCAAGTTGGCCGCCTGTAACCCGGCAGACGGCTTCCTTCTCGGTGATGAGCTTTTCCTTCACCATGTCAACCGCGATGCGCACGGCCGCCGTACCGTTTCTCTTACCGACACGGCACTGGAGCATGAAGAGCTTGTGGTCTTCGATGGTGAACTCGATGTCCTGCATGTCGCGATAGTGGCGCTCGAGGCGCTTCTGAATCGCGTTGAGCTCTTTATACGGCCCGGGCATGAGCTTCTCGAGGGTCATCAGATCCTTGTTATCTGCCGACTGGGATGCCTTGTTGATCGGGGCCGGGGTACGGATCCCGGCGACCACGTCCTCGCCCTGGGCGTTGACAAGATACTCGCCGTAAAAGATGTCTTTATGGTCTCTGCCGGGATCGCGACTGAAGGCGACGCCGGTGGCGCAGGTGTCTCCCATATTGCCGAAGACCATGGTCTGGACGTTGACCGCGGTGCCCCATTCGTGGGGAATCTTCTCTACCTCACGGTACTTGATCGCCCGCGCCCCATTCCAGGAAGCGAAGACTGCGCCGAGGCCGCCCCAGAGCTGCTTCTCCCCATCATCGGGGAAAGACTTACCGAGCACCTTCTTCACCAGCTTCTTCATGTCCTCGCAGAGATCCTTGAGATCCTCAGCCCCGACATCGGTGTCCTCGGTAACGCCTAAAGCCTTCTTTTTCTTCTCGAAGAGATGCTCTATCTGGTGGCGNATGCCCTTGCCCTCTTTCGGCTCGATCCCNNCCGCCTTCTCCATGACNACATCGGAGTACATGGTGATCAGNCGGCGGTAGGCATCGTAGACGAANCGCGNGTTGCCNCCGGTCTGNTTGATGAGGCCGGGGATGGTCTTCGAGGTNAGNCCGATGTTGAGCACGGTCTCCATCATGCCGGGCATCGAGATCCTGGCGCCCGAGCGCACCGACAGAAGCAGCGGGTTCTTCGGGTCGCAGAACTTCTTCTTCATGACCCGCTCGGTCTTGCGAATCGCGGTGTTGACCTGCGCCTTCAGCTCGGGCGGATAGCGGCGGCGGTTGTCGTAATAATAGGTACAGACATCGGTGCTGACGGTGAAACCGGGCGGCACCGGCAGCTTGAGCTTCGGATGTCCCGCCATCTCGGCCAGGTTCGCNCCCTTGCCACCGAGTAAGTTCTTCTGTGAACCGTTGCCTTCCGCCTTGCCGGCGCCGAAGAAGTAGACGTACTTCATCTCTTCAAATACCTCGTTCTGCTGTTTTCTATTTAGCTGTTCTGTGCAAAAGAGAGGGATTGTAGGACATCCCCCGGTACCCACAAACACCAAAATGGAAGAGGCCTCTTATGTGAAAGACCGGTAAGGTTCGCAGGGACTCCAGGCGCCGCTGAAAATAACGAAATCGGACGTGGGAACCTGCCAAATGCCGAACATCCGGCCTGCTTCTTCTTCCCGCTCATGTGAAAATACTTCCTGGCGATGACATATCGGTGACATAAAACCGATAAAGTTTCCCGTGACTGGTTCGGGGCTGTACGCCCTTCCGTAATTGAAGCAAGACCCAAGCTAACGATCTGGGCGGACATTCATGTCCCACCCATGGCTTTACAGCCAACCTCCGCTGGACGTGATTCCGCTTCCCCGGGCCTGTCGATACTGTTTCAGGCGCGGGCCAGGACTTCCCCAAAGGAGTCCTGGCCTCGTCCGTTTTTTCATCCGGGTTCGCTCCCNGAACGGTCACTCGNNACTTCGCAAGGCTGNCNAGCCGCGGCGGGGAGCTCGGAACGGACGGNCCCGGATATTTTTCTGGTTGGTGATTCCACCNNAGNAGGGGGAAACTCTAATATAGTCGCCGGGTAAAGCCCGTTACGTCTGACCTGNNGCCCAGGAAACCGTCAATGAAACTCTCGATCATCGGAACCGGAAATGTCGGCCTCGTTACCGGCGCCTGTTTCAGCGCCCAGGGACACGAGGTCCGCTGCGCGGACATTGACGCCGAGAAGATCGACCGGCTCCAGCGTCTCGAGTTCCACTCGGAAGAGCCCGGCCTTGCGGACCTGGCCGCCCGGAACGTCGAGGCCGGACGGCTCAGCTTCACCACGGATACGCCCGCGGCCGTCGCCTGCTCAGAGGTGGTCTTCCTCTGTGTTGAGACCCCGCAGGGTGAAGACGGAAAACCGGACCTGGAACGAATCCTCGCGGCGACACAGACCATCGCCGAGAGCATCGAGGGCTTCACCCTCATCGTGGTCAAGAGCACCGTGCCGGTGGGAACCACCGAGACTCTTCGGCGGCTGATCTCAGCCAGCACCGAGGAGCCCTTCACCATCGCCTGCAACCCCGAGTTTCTCAAGGCGGGAAGCGCGGTCAGCGACTTTCGCGAGCCCGACCGGGTCGTCGCCGGCTGTGACGACGAACGCTCACTCGAGCTGCTGCGCGAGCTCTACCAGGACTTCACCGGGAGCGGCCCTCTTCTCGAGGTCGACACCAGGACTGCTGAGCTCATCAAGTACGCCTCCAACGCCATGCTGGCGTGCAGGATTTCCTTCATGAACTCCCTGGCGGGCCTCTGCGAACAGCTCGGAGCCGACGTGGGCGAGCTTGCCCGCGGCGTCGGGCTGGATTCGAGAATCGGCCCCGGGGCTCTCGCCGCCTCCCCCGGCTACGGCGGCTCGTGCCTGCCCAAGGACATCCGCGCCCTGATCGACACTCTCAAAGAGCACGGTCTCGACGCGAGCTTGTTCGAGGCGATTGACAGCGTGAACGAGTCCCAGAAGGCCTCCCATATCGAGAGGCTGCGCTCGTTCCTCGGCGACCTGCGCGACCGGAGGATCGCCGTCCTCGGCCTCAGCTTCAAGGCGGGCAGCGCCGACACCGCCAACTCGGCCGCCGTCANGCTCATCGGCCAGCTGATCGAGGAGGGTGCGGAGGTCGCCGCCTGGGACCCGGCGGCGATGGAAAACATGCGCCGGGTCTTTCCCGGCATCGAATATTCGAAAGACCCCTACGAGGCCTCGCGAGGCGCCTCGGCCATCGTCGTCCTCACCGAATGGGATTCGCTCCGGGCGCTCGATTTCCAGNCCCTCGGCGGCCTCGTCAGCAATAAGCTGGTGCTCGATGGACGCGGACTGTTCGACCCCGCGGTCCTGCTCGCGCTCGGATTCAGCTACTCGGCGGTGGGACGCCCCCCGACCCTGCTGGAACCCGGCTGTCCCGAGAACGCCGTCGACAGCCGGGACTCGGAGAGATGACGGCCGGCATTACTGACTCGTAAGCCCGGGTCATCGAGGATATAACCACGGCAGCAAGCCTGGACCTGATCATGGACACCGAAAATTCAACCCCATCTGAAGCTGGCGCCCCCGAGCGCGGCGATGCCCTCGACGACGTCAGAACCGTGGTCGTCAAGGTGGGAACCAATGTCCTCTCTCGGCCCGACGGCGACATGGCATTGGGAAGAATACACGGCCTGATCGAAAACCTGGCGGACCTGAGACGCCGGGGAATCAAGGTCATCCTGGTAAGCTCGGGCGCGATCAGCATGGGAATGAACCGCCTGGAGTTCGACAAGNGGCCGACCTCCCTGCAGGACAAGCAGGCCTGCGCCGCGATCGGCCAGATCCAGCTCATGGCGGTCTACCAGCAAGGCTTCGACCGCTACCAGTTGCCAACCGCCCAGCTCCTTCTCACAGAGGATGATTTCGCCTCGAGAACCCGCTACCTGAACCTGCGCAACACGATGTTCAGGCTGCTCGATATGGGTGTCCTGCCGATCGTGAATGAGAACGATTCGATCTCCACCAGCGAGATCGAGGAGCCCGGGGCCGGCAAGGGCGCCGTCTTCGGAGACAACGATGAGCTCTCGGCGCTCGTGGCCTCGAAGCTCGATGCGGACCTGCTGCTGCTGTTGACCGATGTCAACGGCCTCTATGCCAGCAGTCCGGACCCAGGGAACGNCGAAAACGAAAAACCCATCTCGATTGTCCGGGAGATCACGAGCGAGATCACGGCCATGGCGGCAGACAGCAGGGATGAACGCAGCCGCGGCGGCATGGCCTCGAAGCTCCAGGCCATCACGATCGCGGTCCAGAGCGGCATTCCCGCGGTCATCGTCAATGGATTGACGGCGGATGTTGTCCGCGACGTGCTTGCCGGCGAAGATGTAGGGACCCTCTTCCTGCCCGGAAANCGCCTCAAGAGCAGGAAGCACTGGATCGCCTACGCAAGCTCCACCACTGGCCTCACGGAGATCAACCCGGGCGCCAGGGAGGCCCTCGTCGAGCGGGGCTCGAGCCTCCTGTTCACGGGCACCGTCAGGATCGAGGGAGAGTTCAAGAGGGGCGACGTCATCAGCATCATCGACGACGATGGCCAGGAATTCGCCCGGGGCATCAGCAACTACGATTCCCGCCAGGCCGAGGCNTTGCTCGGCAAGGAGCTCGATGAGATCGCNGCTGCCGATTTCCCCGAGTTCATCACCCGTGACAATATCGCTCTGAAGGAATAGACGGCGGCTCAGCGATAGAGCAGGTAGGGCGCGCGCCGCTTCAGGAAGGCTGNCAGCTCCTTCTTCCAGCCGGAGATGATCGCCGCCGGCCGCTTACCCGCCTCGAGCGCCTTTCGCAGGGAGTCGGTTCCGGCAAGCCGGTCGAAGGCGCGCTTGCGAAACTTGAGCTTCCCCGGGTGCTGCTTGCCGATCGCACTGAGCAGATGGACCGCGACCGTAACCGAACGGTAGGCTCTCGAGTCGGTAACGTGAAGCTCCACACCGGAACATTCCTCGCCCGAGAACTTGCTGAAAGAGGGCTTGAACCAGGCCGCCCTGAANAGAACTCCGGGNAAGCGCAGGCTGTTGAGGGTCTTCGCGAGGCGGCGGCCATCGAGCCAGGGAGCTCCGACCAGCCTGAACGGACGCGTCGTGCCCCGGCCCTCGCTCAGGGTCTCCACCCCCTCCACCAGCACCATGCCGGCNTAGACCAGGGCGGTGTCCACTGAGGGTATGTTGGGCGAGGGAGCGACCCAGATGAGGCCGCTGTCGCCATACCAGCCGCGGCGGGTATAGCCCTCCATCTTGATCACCTTCAACCGGGCGCCGATCTTCCTCTCCCTGTTCACCAGGCGCGCGAACTCGCCGGCCGTCAAGCCATGGCGAAGGGGAAGGGGGTGCGGACCGACGAAGGACTCGAAGCTCTTTGAGAGCAGCGGCCCCTCGACCGTTTCACCGCCGATAGGAACCGGACGATCCAGCACCCAGACCTCGACCTTGTTCTTCGCCGCGGCCTCCATGACCTTGATCAGGGTCGCAAGGTAGGTATAGGTTCGAACCCCAATGTCCTGGATNTCGAANATGATGACATCCAGCCGCTTGAGAACCTCGTCCGCCGGNCTTCGNNTCGCNCCAAACANGCTGTAGACCGGGGCGCCGGTGGCGGCATCCTTCGCATCGGCCACCTTCGCCCCCGCTGCCGCGGCCCCCCGGGCTCCATGCTCCGGCCCGAAGATCGCCTTCAGCTCAACCCCCTTCGCCCCGGCGAGCAGATCGATGAGGCTGACGAGNCGACGGTCCACCCCCGTTGGATTGGTGACCACACCGACCTTCTTTCCCTTGAGCTCCTTGAAGCCGCCGGCAGAGGCGACCTCCAGGCCGGTTCGAATACCGGAACCCTCCGGACGGACATCCGCGGCCGTCACNGATCCGGCAGAAAGCAGGAAGACGGCGCAAAGAAGGGCAAGCTGGTACGCGGCGCGCGGGAACATGGATTCTATTGTTGTGACCGATGTTGACTGGAGATCTTTGATACGACTGCGCTGACATGCTAACCGAAACCGCCCGGGCGCTCATCTACTCTGCCCGGGAGAAGACCGTTGCCCAGCCGGCGGANGCGAGAACCTGTCCACAATAGCGTGGAGAAAAGAAAACCCTTTTCTTAGGCTATGCTCTCTCTTCTGAAGCAATCACCCCCCCGGCGACCCGGTTCCCTTGAAAACATTCTACCTCATCGACGGTCACGCCCAGATCTTCAGGGCCTATTACGCTCCGTTCGGGGCGCAGCTGAACNCGCCCGATGGCGAGCCCACCAAGGCCACCTATATCTTTACGCAGATGATGCTCGGGATTCTCGAAAAGCGGAAGCCCGACTACCTCGCCGTCGCGCTCGACCATGGAGACTCGAGCACCGAGCGCAAGGANTTCTATCCNGAGTACAAGGCCAACCGNGATNCCGCGCCGGAAGATTTCGGNCCCCAGGTCAGGCGAATCGAGGAGCTGCTGGGGATCATGAGCATCCCCACCTTCAAGGTGAAGGGACAGGAGGCTGACGACATCATCGCCACGATCGGAAGGCTGCTCGAGGANGAAGAGATCGAGCTCAGGATCGTGAGCAAGGACAAGGACCTCCACCAGCTCCTGACCCACAAGGTCAAGATGTGGGACCCTCAAAAGGACTTCATCACCGATCCGGTAAACCTTCTCGAGGACAAGGGCTACACCCCGGAGCAGGCNGTGGAGATCCAGACCTTGACCGGCGACTCGACCGACAACATTCCCGGGGTTCCCGGAATCGGCCCCAAGAAGGCCGTCGCCCTCATCCATAAATACGGCTCGGTCGCGGGAGTCCGGGAGCATGTCGATGAGCTGACTCCAAAGATGAGTGAAAACATCGCCAACCAGGGAGACCTCTTCGACCTCACCCGCCGGCTGGTGACCCTGAACCGAGAGGTGGATTTTGAGTTTGACCTNGATGCCTGCCGGACGGACAAGGTGACCCTCAAGAACCTGAAGCCGCGCTTCGAGGAGCTCGGTTTCAGGCGCCTGCTCTCCCGGCTCGACGNCCCCGCNGAGGCTTCGGNGGAGGAGGCCGTACGCGAGTCGGTCTCGGGCGACTACCGCCTGGTCAACACGGAGAAAGACCTGGAGAGCTTCCTCGCGGAGCTGAAGGAGATTGATTTCTTCGCGATCGACACCGAGACGACCTCGGTTCACGCCGTAGACTGCGAGCTCGTCGGGCTCTCCTTCTCCTGGGAGGAGGGCAAGGGCTGGTATCTCGCCCTGCGGTCGAATAAGGGAGACACCCTCGATCCGGACGCCGCACTCGAGGCTCTCAGGCCCATCCTGGAGGATCCGGCCATCGGCAAATGCGGGCAAAACATAAAATACGACCTCATCGTGCTGCGCCAGGCCGGAATCGAGCTGCAGGGCGTCGCCTTCGACACCATGATCGCCTCCTACCTGCTGGCTCCCGAGCGCCGCACCCAGGCGATGGATGCTCTCGCCCGTGACCTCCTCGGACTGCAGACCATCCCCATCAGCGACCTGATCGGCAAGGGGAAGAAGCAGGTCACCATGCTCGAGGTCGAGCTCGACAAGGTCGCGGAATACGCCGGAGAAGATGCCGACGTCACCTGGCGGCTCTACGAATTGCTGGCGCCGAAGCTCGAATCGGAAGGTCTCAGGAAGCTCTTTGACGAGCTCGAGATGCCGCTGCTGAGCGTGCTTGCCGATATGGAGAACGAGGGAGTGGCCCTCGATCTCGAGCGTCTGGAGGAGACCCGTGTCAGCCTGGCCGCGAAGGTCGATGAGCTCAAGTCCGAGATCCATCGCGCCGCCGGAAGGGAGTTCAATATCGACTCCCCCAAGCAGCTCTCCGAGATTCTCTTCGATGAGATGAACCTGCGGGTGGTGAAAAAAACAAAGACCGGGCGCAGCACGGATGCCTCCGTGCTCGAGATCCTCGCCGCCGAGACTGCCCACCCGCTCCCCGGACTGATTCTCAAGTACAGGGCGGTGAACAAGCTCCTGGGGACCTACGTCGCGCCGCTGCCGGAGCTGATCTCCGAAAAAACCGGACGGGTACACGCCTCCTTCCACCAGGCTGTGGCGGCCACCGGGCGCCTCAGCTCGTCCGACCCCAACCTCCAGAACATTCCCGTAAGGACGGAGCAGGGCCGGAAGATCCGCGAAGCCTTCGTCCCCGGCTCACCGGGACGCGTCCTGATCACTGCTGACTATTCGCAGATCGAGCTCCGCGTCCTCGCCCATCTTTCAGAAGACAAGGGGCTGCGGGAGGCCTTCAATACCGACCAGGACATTCACACCTTCGTCGCCGCCCAACTCGAGGGAATCGAACAGGACCGGGTGACACGGGAACAGAGAAGCCGGGCGAAGGCCGTCAACTTCGGCATTATCTACGGACAGGGCGCCTTCGGGTTGGCGCGAGGACTCGGGATCACCCGTGCCGAAGCTGCAAAGTTCATCGACGAATACAAGGAACGCTACCCGGGCATAACGGAATTCATGGAAACCTGCGTCAGCGAGGCCGAGGAAAACGGCTTCGTGACGACCATGCTCGGCCGACGCCGGACGATTTCGGAAATCCATTCCAACAACCGGAACCTCAGGGCTCTTGGCGAACGCCTGGCAATCAACACCGTTGTCCAGGGAAGCGCGGCGGACATGATCAAGCGGGCTATGGTCAATCTCCACGAGAGAATAGATCGCGAGGAGCTCGACATGCGGCTCCTGATCCAGGTTCACGATGAGCTCGTGCTCGACGCGCCGCTTGAGAAGGTCGAAGAATACAGCGAGATCGTCAGGCAGGAGATGGCCGGCGCCATCGAGCTGGCCGTCCCGGTCAAGGTCGACGTGGCCTGGGGAAAGAACTGGCTGGAGAGCAAGTANCGGNGCGCACGCTCCCGCGCCTTTCGCGAGTCNATCCGATCAGCCNGGNCTGCCCTGGANCCCCCCGCAAACCGGCTCCCGGGGTACCGATAACCCNGATTCCCCATGTTATCCACCCNCTCGCGGGGATGGTTTCAAGGGCACCCTGCCGGGACACCGATATTNTCAATGTACAGGGTACTGAAATCTGCGGCTGGTGCCGCGCCGATGACGGTGTCCCGAGAGCTCGAATGGAGCCCCCGGGAACCTGCGAGAGGCGCCTGNGAAGCCGCGTGTTACGGNAAATATTTCAACGGTCGGAAAATAAGGAAAGTAAGGACCATGTTTAAATCTCTCTCGCGCGTACATATTGCTACTGTCTCTTCCGTTCTCGCGGTTCTCGCCATCCTGGTGGTGGTCTTCGCCTTCAACGAACCCAGCTCGGCCAGGAAATCGAAGCCGGAAGCCAGCATCTCAGAGAGCATCCCGACACTGACCTTCGGCGTCTACACCTCCGACAAGCCCTCGGAGATGTTCAANAAGTTCAAGCCGATGCTGCGCTACTTCGAGGACGAGNTCGCCACCCGTATCGAGGAGGCGCCGCAGATCAAGCTCGTGATCTACAAAACCTACGAGCTCGCCCTGAGGGCCTTCATCAACGACGAGGTCGACTTTGTCCGCTTCGGACCCGCCTCCTACGTCATCGCCAAGGNTAGAAACCCGGATGTCCGGCTCCTGGCNATCGAGGANAACAAGGGAAANCGGCGCTTCAACGGAATCATCTGCGTTCGAGAAGACAGCCCCTTCGGGTCGCTCGCTGATCTCAGGGGAAAGAGCTTCGCCTTTGGCGATGAGAACAGCACCATCGGCCGCTACCTCTCCCAGGCCNAGCTCGTCGAGGCCGGCGTCACCTCCANTGNCCTTGAAAAATTCGACTACCTCGGCCGCCACGACAAGGTCGTCGCCGCCGTGCTNCATGGAAAGTACGANGCCGGCGCGGCCAAGGAGAGCACCTTCGCCAAGTACAAGGAGAAGGGGCTGCGCNAGCTGAAGGCCTTCGACAACGTCACCAAGCCCTGGGTGGCCCGCGGCGGTATTGCCGAGAACCAGTTCATCGCCCTGCAGGATGTCCTGNTGAAAACCACAGACCCCGACATCCTGAAGACCTTCTCGAAGAGTCTCTCCGGCTTCGCCCCTTGCAAAGATTCCGAGTATGACTTTGTGCGAAAGGGNATGGAGAGCTCGNGNNGNTTCTTCAGCAATCCTGAGGCNGGNGACGCCGNCGNCGCTCCCTGAAATGCGCGGCGGTNCCGGATGNGCCATAGAGGCCTTTCACCGGCTCNCTGGACGAACGNCAGNACCAATGAAAAAGCTCAGCAATAAGATAAGAACCGGGGTGCTGGGGAGCCTTGTGCTCACATCGATCCTGACCATCGTCCTGGTCCTGAAAAGCGAGCACCAGATCCTGCAAGAGGATCTCGACCACAACGGNAAGACCCTCTCTCAGACCGTAGCCGCCGTCTGCCTTGAGAGCCTGCTCTCTAACGATTTCCCCTATCTTGAGACCTACATCGAGAAGGCCGCCAGGGACAATCCGCATGTCTCCTATATCGAGGTCAGGCANCTGGCGGATGGAGAGCGGCANCTCGTCGCGCGTTACGGAGAGAAANCTTCAAAAGAAGATGGAGGAGTGGAGGTCTTCCAGGCCCCCGTCCAGCTGCGCGAGCGGGGATCACGAACCGAGGTCCTCGGTGACGTCGAGATCGGCCTGTCAACCGAGCGTCTCGAGAAGCTCCTCGCGNCAAGCACCTGGCAGCTACTGCTGGGNGCAGCCCTGACCTTCGCCATGCTGGCGCTGGTTCTTGGCAAGGTCCTGCGGCACAGCGTGCTGGATCCGGTCGACGACCTCGCCCGCCACGCGACCCGCATCGGTAGCGGCGACCTCGAGGCTCCTATCGAGCCGACGACGAATGACGAGCTCGGNAGCCTGGCNCTGACCATGAACGAGATGCGCGGCAACCTCAAGGGGTCGTACGAGAAGATCGAACGCGAGATAAAAGAGAAGACCGAGGCGCTCCTGGTCGCCCAGCAGGCGGACAAGGTCAAGTCCCAGTTCCTCGCGAACATGAGCCACGAGATCCGCACTCCAATCAACGGAGTGCTGGGCTGCCTCGAGCTCGCGCTCGANACAGACGAGNCGGNCANCCCACAGGATGCGGAGCTCCTCGATGAGGCTCGCAACTGTGCGCNGTCNCTGCTCACCCTCGTCGATGACATCCTCGACATCGCGCGGATCGAATCACGCAGCATGGCCTTCGAGCTGGGACCGCTCAANCCGGCCACCACTCTCACNCGGCTCGAGAGCCGGTGGAGGGAANAGGCGAAGGAGAAGGGTCTTGAGCTGGAGCTCCGCCTGCGCCCCGAGCTCGATACCGTGATGTATACCGCTCCGGATGAATTTCAGCGCATGGTGAACAACCTGGTCGATAACGCCATCAAGTTCACCAGTGAAGGCTCGGTTCGCATAGAGGCCAGCAAGCCTGAGTCTGTCGAACCANCCATGATCAGGATCGAGATCATCGATACGGGCATTGGAATCCCGCGGGAAAAGAACGAGGAAATCTTCCTGCCATTCACCCAGACCGACAGCTCCTCCACCCGCAAATACGGCGGAGCCGGACTCGGCCTAAGCGTCAGCAGGCAGTTCGCCCGACTGCTTGGCGGAGATATCAACGTCGCCAGCCAGCCCGGGAGAGGCTCCACCTTCACCATCAAGCTGCCCTTTGACTCCAGGCAGTACCGCCAGAGCCNCCCCCTGCTCCAGGACATCATCTCCGGCTGAGATGACGGAATTCCGGTCTTTTCAGCCTACCCGAGGTCCGGTAAAGCGTCTCTCATTCCCATAAACTCTGTTTTTTAAAGAGTTTGCAGAAACGATTTTCGCGTTTGCCGAAGGTTGTGGTCAACTAACCTTNCTGCTCAAAAACGGGAGCAATGAAAAGAAGCAACCTGGATCGGCCNGCGGACNCCNGGAAACGGCAGAGTTCGCGGACCTCGTTTTCAGGATCGGCATTCAGGACTTTGGAACTTTACTGAAAGCTCAATATTTTTTAGCTGGCCCCGACAGCCGTGCCTGCTGGGGAATTTACCGGGGCAATGTGGGACCTCGAGGCCGTGCCTGAAAGGCACTGGGCTCCCGGGCCTTGAATCGAAGGTGGAACCTTGACTGAAGCGGCCCTTAATACAACATCCGTGAAGCATCCCGCGCGAGAGCGCGCCGGGGCGGGGGTTCTCGATGGCCTCGGCAGCTCGACGGTCGTATGGGCGCTGGCGCTGAATCTCTTTCTCTGCGGTCCCCTGCTGGCCATACCTTCGCCTGATGTGGTCATCGGTATTTTTGCCAGCGTCGGCCAGATCCTCGGCCTCCTCGCGGTCTCGGCAGGCGGGATCCTTTTCGCTCATAAGCGCCGCCGCAACCACCTTGCGGGTGCAAATGCGGGTCTAAAAACCGGGATTCCATCCTGGGCTCTGAAGACCCTCCTGGCGCTGTTCGTTGTCTCGATCACGGCCAACATCCTCCAATACTGCAGAACAGTCGACGAGGACAATGAACGCCTGGGAAGAAACCTGCTGCGGCCCTCGATAGAAAATGGAGTGGCCAAGGAAGACAGTGACCTGAGGACGCTGTCCTTCGGCCAGCAACAGGCGCACTCTCTCGGAATCAGCACTGGCGAGCTCGCGGAGCTGCTCAAGGGCTCGAAGCCCGTCCTGATCGATGTGCGCGAGTCCGAAGAGATCGAGATGGGCTCGATCAGGGGATCTCGCGCAATACGCTACCCTGACCTCAGGGACGACCCCGGGCAGCTTCCTGGAAAGGGATCCCCGTCAGTCCTGCTGTGCTATTCAGGCAACCGCAGCTCCGAGCTCTCGGAAGAGTTCAAGGAGCTTGGATACGACTGCCGGTTCCTGGTAGGCGGCTATGAGAAATGGATAGCCGAGGGCTATCCCCTCCTGCAGCCCAACGGCAAAAGAGTGAAAACGCTGCGTGGACTCCCGGGCTTCACCAACAAGAACAGGCTCCTCGACACGTCGACTGTCGAAGAGCTCGTCGGCTCCAGCGGGGCCGTCTTTGTCGACGTTCGCTACGCCTCCGACTTCGAGCAGGGAAGCCTGCCGGGCGCCATCAACATACCCATCCGAAAGATGACGACCGCCGAACTCGAGAACATTCTCGATACCCGGGTTCCCTACGAGACCCCCATCATCATTCCGTGCTACGACAAGCGCAGCTCGTTTTACGCCCAGGTGATGGGACTCAAGCTGAGTCGCGGGGGACACGAGTTCGTCGGGCGCTATACCGTTCCCCACGAGTTTTTCCCGGCGAGCTCTACCAGGCCGCATGTGCTGCAATGGCAGCGGGCCCAGCGTGGAGATCTCCTCGGCTACCTCTCGACGCCATTCAAAATCACCCTCGAGTGGCTGCGTGGATTCTTCGGTCACCTCGCGATCGCCATCATCCTCAGTGTCCTGCTGCTGAGAGCCCTGCTGCTGCCCCTGGCGCTGAAAACCGAAAAGGACCAGGCCCTCGCCAGGAAGCTCGAGCCGAAGATTTCCGGGCTGAAGAAGAAGCTGGCGGATGACCCCGACCGGCTCCTGCGAGCCATCAACTCCCTGCGTACGAAGAACGGAATCACGCCGGTGCGCAACCTCCTGGCGACAGGCCTGCAGGTCTTCCTGATGCTCCTGTTCTGCAACGCGATCACCTCCATAGGATCCTCGAATAATGACGCCCTCGGGTGGATACCAAATCTCTCGGCTCCCGACCCCCTGCTGGCCCTGCCGATCTGCCTGGGCGCGGCGGTGCTGGCGCACGTTGTTCTGAGCGCGGGCGGCTCGAGAAGGAAAAGGCTGCTGACAGGCTCCGCCCTCGCCGTCCTGCTCTGCGCCATCAGCTACAACTTCAGCGCCGCCGTAAACTTCTATCTCGTTCTCAGCATTGGCACCGGGCTGCTGCAGACCCTGCTGATCGCGGCGGTCCTCGAGGCACGCGCATCAGGCAACCAGGGAAGCGCTCCCGCAACGAGCGAAGAAGACAATGGAACGGTGGTCAAGCTTTCCGATTGCCCCCATCACGGCGGCTGCGGAAATAAGGCTGTCCGCCTGGGCGTCATGATCCGGGCGGGGTTCCCGGTTCCGGGAGGTTTTGTGCTGAGCGCGAAGTTACTCGAGAGTCTCGGCCAGGACATGGAACTGGAGCCCTCGCTGCTGCGAGAGCTCAAGGCGGCATGGAAAGAGGCCGACATCGAGAAGGCCGCCGTGCGCAGCTCGGGTCTGAACGAAGACGGCTCCGACAAGAGCTACGCGGGCATCTTCGACTCCGTTCTGAACGTCGAATGGAAGACGCTCGGCGCGGCAATCAAGAAGGTCAAAGAGTCAATAAACGGTGGACGGGTGAGCTCCTACGGCCTCGGGGCCGGGGAGCGAGGCGGAATCATCATCCAGAAGATGGTTCCCGCCGAATACGCCGGGGTGCTCTTTACCGAGCACCCGAGAGAGACGGGGAGCATGCTTGTTGAAATGGTCGAGGGGCTTGGCGAGGCGCTTGTCAGCGGCGCCGCCAACCCATCCTCGTTCCGTTACGGCCGCTTCAGCGGACGTAAGCTCGATGAACATTGCTCCCCGCTCGATCTCACTCCGCTGATCGAGCTCGGCACCCGTATCGAAGAGCTCTTCGGAGCTCCGCAGGATATCGAGTGGGCCTGCCGGGACGGAGAGTTCACCATTCTCCAGGCCCGCGACGTAACCACCCGGCTCTCGAACGAACATGGAGGCAAGCCGCAGGCCGCCTTCGAAATCGAGCGCAGGCGCCTGCTCGAGCTGGCTGTCGAAAGTGGAGCCCCGGAAGAATCCGGAACGGCTCTCTACCAGAACGAGCTGTCCGAGCTGCTCCCCCGTCCTACCCCCCTGAGCCTCTCCCTCATGCAATCGCTTTGGGAGCCTGGCGGCAGCACAGACCTTGCCTGCAGAATCCTCGGCATCCCCTCCGAAGCGGAGGAGGAGGGGGCCGAGCTGCTGGTCTCGGCATTCGG
>PAOC01000120.1 GCA_002708465.1 Planctomycetota bacterium | reverse complement strand
AGGTTCTGCCGGGTCTGCTCGCGGGGACTCGAGCGGGTCATCCGGATGTACACCGAGTGAGAGCGGCCCAGGGGGCGAATCGTCAGTCGCCGGGTGCAATCACCGACTCGATGGCCGCGAGCAATTCCTCCGGCTCATCGGTCCTGAGCTGCCCCATGTAACCGTCGCCGACCCTGAACTGGACGAGGTCAAAGCCATTGGCGATCTTCACAATGGCAGGCTCCCGGATATCGCCGACCGGGAATCTTTTTGCCTTGATCCCCATGATATACGATTCAACGACCTCGTCGACCGACACCCGCACGGTCAGACCATGGACAGGAAGCCAACATGCGTAAAGCGCAGAGACAAAGAGGAGCCAGGGCAGANACGTTCCGGGNNCNGNGTCGNCNCCCAGCAAGTTCAACACGNNCAACAACTCCAACACGATCCCCGCCGCGGCGGACAAACAGATCATNATNANNTTGAGCTTATAATTNAACTGGTTGGGCCGGATCGTGTGTTCGTATACGTNGATGNGGCCNCCCTCAGCTGATCTCCCAGTCNACNACCCCNCGCTGCTCATCCGNAACGNTCTCGAAGGCNTCCTCGAGCGCCTCGGCGTCGAGCTCCGGCGGAGCCTTNACGATNAAGGNNACCCNGCCCTTGGTCAGGTTCCTACGCTCGCGGATGACCGCGCAGCCGGCCTTCCCGAGAATCCCGCGGTAGGTTTCCGCCGCCGCGAGGATATCGACATCTTTGAGCCCCTTGACTGCGACCCGCCCGGCGTTCTGAGATTCGAGATACCAGATGAGAACCCAGCCGATCAGCGTGGCCAGCACCGCCCCGACAAAGATCTTGAGCCCGCAGCAGAGCCCGACGACCGTCACCAGGATGACCCGGCCGGTGTCCTTCGCCTCTCCCACCACGGTGCGAAAGCGCAGCAAGCCGCCGATACCGAAGATCACCAGCGCCATGGGCGGATAGGTCTGGACCAACTGGGCGATAAGAGCCCCCACCATGGCATACATCAGGAAGGTCTTCGGCTGCTCGAACTCGGTGATGTTCGAGGCCTTGCGGCGGGTGGATGGGTGGTAGGCGATAACCGCGGCCAGGATGATCGAGAGCAGCAACATGAGGCTGACATCTACAATGTAGGCAATGTTACCGAAATTTTCCCACCCCTCTCGGAGATCTCCCCAGTCGTCCGTCATCGGGCGGGCTTGAGGTGACATACCCGAAAACGGGTCGGCCTGAGCGGAAACCAGCCCCGGCATCACGACCATCAAAGCCACGATGCCCAGCAGGGCCAATGCCGGAGCTCCTCTCGAAAGAAGACCACGGACGATCCCAGTTTTATCGATCTCTTGCATGAGCGGGTTCCTCAATCTTCACCACCTTCGACCCAGGAGACGTCGTCAAAGCCGACCTCCGTAGGGATTCCATCAAGCACCACAGTGAGCACTCTCTCGGACTTGTTGATCTTTCTGACCTTGCCCCTGCCGCGAAGCTTTGGAACACAAACCTCATCATCTTTTCGCAGCGAGCGGGCGAACTCTTCACGTTTCTTGCCCAGCGGCGTTCCGATGAGGAGCAGCTCCACCTCGTTGGCAAGCTCATTCACCATCGGCTTGTGAGTCTGCGGTACGTTCTTCAACTTGTCAACAATAGGCTTGAGGACCTCCCTGGCGCGGCGCATCACGCGGTCGATCTCGATATCCGCCTCCCGCTCGAGCGACCGCCTGCGAATATCGATCTCTTCGAGCTTTTCAGCGTATTCAGCCTTGTCAACCTGCACCTCCTCGCGAACCCGCTCGGCCCTGCGACGCTCCTTTTCGACCTCTCTGCGAGATTTTTCCATGCGCGAGATAATCTCTCTTGTCGGCTCCTCGATGCGGGCGATCTCTTCCTCCGCGACGCTGAGCACCTCTTCGCTGACGCCCAGCCGCCGGGCAATGGCGAGAGCGTTGGAATTACCTGGAACTCCCATCAGGAGGCGATAGGTCGGCTTGAGACTCCTGTTATCAAATTCCATCGCCGCGTTCTCCACATCATCGTGAAGAAAACCATACTTCTTCATCGAGCCCAGGTGGGTCGTGATGATGGCCTTCCAGCCCTTGGCCCGAAAGTAATCAAGAATAGCGGTTCCCAGGGCGGCTCCCTCCAGGGGATCCGTTCCGGAGCCCAGCTCGTCGAGCAGTACAAGGGACCGGCCTGTGGCTCCCCTGAGAATCTCGACAAGCTGCTTGAGGTGGCCTGAAAAAGTGCTGAGGTTCTGCTCGAGACTCTGCTCATCACCGATATCGACAAAGAGGTCGTTGTAGACCGGGATGCTGGCCTTTGAGGCCGCGACCGGAACCCCGCTGAGAGCCAGCAGCACATTGAGACCGACCGTCTTGAGAGCCACGGTCTTGCCGCCGGTATTCGGGCCGGTCACGACCAGGATCCCCGCTGGATCACCGAGCCGAAGATCCAGCGGTACGACCTTGCCGAGAATCGAGCCGAGGTCGAGGTCGCGAAAATCACGGGTGGTATCTCGCGAGAGCCACATCAGGTAGGGATGCCGCGCATCCCGCAGGTCGAGGATCTCGCCGTCGCCGATCTCGGGAGAGATCAATCCGAAGGCGGCTGCGTAGGCCGCCTTGGCTGCGGTAAGGTCAACCTTCGCGAGCGCGCCCTGGAGCCTCCTGAGGGTCACCCGCTCATCCCGCACCTTCCTGGTCAGCTCCCAGAGGATCCTGAGCACCTCGTCTCGCTCCCTGTCGAGCAGGCTGAGGAGCCTGTCTCCATCCTGAACAATCTGTTCGGGCTCAATGTAGAGGGTCGAGCCGCTCTGCGACCTGTCCCTCACCGGCCCCTTCATCCAGGATCTGTACTCCGCCTTCACCGGCAGCAGGTAGCGGTCGTTTTTCAGCGTGACCCCTTCGCTCTGGAAGCACTTCTTCAGATCAGGGCGCTTGAGCATCGCNGNGGCTCCCTGGCGGAGCTTCTCCTGGAGGGAGGAGAGCTCGCGGCGCAGGCTGGACAGCTTCTNCGAGGCCTCGCTGCGCACGCCCTCATGAAGGTCGATGATCTCCGGTATCTCCTGCCTCAGCTCCGGCAGGTCATCGAGNTCCTCACCGAGCTCCGAGAGAGCGGGAAACCTGCCCTCATCGCGACAGAAGGCCTCACGAATGCCGAGGCCGGACCGGAGCAGGTCGACGATCCTGTAGAGATGCTCCGGCTCGAGCGGCTGGCCCCCCGAGTCATTGTCCTCNAGTCCCGAGCAGACGTCGGAGAGCCCTGCAAGAGGCAGCCTTGCGGACTCGAGAAGCTCACCAAGCTCCCTGGTTTCAGCGTGAACCCGGCGCAGCTCCTCTCCATCCGGACACGGCCGGAGCTGCGAGGCCAGCTTCCGCCCGAGAACCGATTCGGCATAGGCGGAAAGAATCTCCCGTATCCGCCCATACTCAAGAATCTGGATAGCGTGTTCAAAGGGCGCCATCAATCAGCCGGCGGCGGCGCGAAGAGCGTCAATGACCTCCTCCTCGCTGTCAGGGAAACGTCCCAGGCCCTTCTTGCTAAACACCAGCTCATCATCAAGCCTGATCTCGAAGACTCCTCCCCTGCCCTCGATGAGGGCCGGCGACGTCTCGAAAGCCTTTTCTACTGCGGCCGCCANACTGACNGCGCGGGGCTTGTAGTTTCACTGAACGCAGTATTCGATGCTTATCTTCATCGATAGAGCTCCTTAACCTTGGTCGCTAAAGGATGGATTATAGCAGCAGCGGCGTCCGGTTAGAACCTCGAGCGACCACAAGAAATCGACTGCAGCCCCCCCATCGGGGATCTGCTATACTTCCCGACCATGCAAGCGGGCCTTTCCATTATCGACTGGTCGCTCGTCGCGCTCTTCCTGCTGGGAGTGGGCGCCGTGGGCTTCCGCGCCTCTGGTAACTCATCCTCAACCCGCGACTACTTCCTCGGCGGNCGCTCGATCCCCTGGTGGGCGGCGAGTCTTTCGATCATCGCCACCGAAACGAGCGCCGTTACCTTCATCGGGATACCTGCCTTCGCCTTTAAAAATGACTGGTCGCTGCTGCAGCTCTTCACCGGTTTTGCCATCGGACGGGTGTTCCTCGCATTTGTTTTCGTCAAGGCCTTCTACAAGCGTGAGTACATCACCGTCTACGGGTTGCTGGCCGAGCGCTTCGGCGAGAGGACCCGCCTGCTCTCGGCGCTGCTCTTTCTCGCCGGCAGGGTGGTGGCCAGCGCCGTGCGGCTCTACGCCGGCTGTCTTGCAGTCAAGATCGCCCTCGGGACCAATTCGATCGAAACCGTGATCATCGCCCTGGGGCTTTTCGGAGCGGCCTTCACCCTGAAGGGAGGAATCAAGGCGGTCGTCTGGACCGACGTGATCCTCGGCATAACCCTTCTTACAGGATGCCTGGTCTCCTGCGCCTGGATACTGGCCACCTTCCCTGCCGAGGCCGGCCCGATCTTTGACCTCGAGGGCATCTCCGCAAGGCTGTCGATGATCCACCTCGACACCTCGATCTCTGACAATAAGGGTTTGTTCGCGGGCCTGCTGGGTGGAATGNTCCTGACCCTCGCCACCCATGGAACGGACCAGGACATCGCCCAGCGCATGCTCACCTGCCGTGATGCCCGCTCCGGACGCCTCTCGGTGCTTGGCAGCGCTGTCCTGATCCTCCCCCTGGTCGCCCTCTTCCTCTTGCTGGGAACTTTGCTGTGGGCCTGGCACGAAGCAGGCGCTGCAGGCTACCCCCTGCCGCAGGACAAGAACGAGCTCCTGCCTCTCTTTATCGTCACGGATCTTCCTTCGGGACTCGCCGGGCTGGTCATGGCCGGGCTGCTGGCCGCGGCGCTGTCGAGCTTCACCTCCGTTCTCAACGCCCTCAGCGCAACAACCGTTGCTGATGTCTACAGACCCCTGGTGCAAAAATACGGTGAGCGCCCCGAGGCTCACTATATGAAAATCTCCCGCCTGGCGACCTTCCTCTGGACCTTCCTCCTGATCGGGCTCGCCATCGCCTTTGTCGGCAGCCAGGACAACATCTTCAACACAGCCATCAATGTGCTGAGCTATTTTTACGGCGGACTGCTCGGGGCCTTCCTGCTGGCTATATTGACCCGGCGAGGCAACGGCCTCAGCGTAATGNCGGGAATGATCGCGAGTGTGCCGGTCGTCCTGCTGCTGCAGCTTCGCCAGTTTACAAAAAACCCTGCGGACGCCCCCGGTCTGCTGCAGGGCATGCTGGAGAACTTCTCGGATGGAACCCGCGTCTCGATCCTCTCCCTGCCGGACATCGGATCCAGGTGGTGGATCATCATCGGCACTCTGACGTGCTTCCTCATCGGCTGCCTGGGGAAATCGAAAAACCCCTCCGTCGATAGCGGAAACTCCTACTCCTCGGAGGCCGAGGCAGGCTGAGGGCGACCGAGCTCCTGGAATCGCTCCATATCGAAGAACTTCCAGACACTTTGAATATCGAGGTAGCGCTGCACCTCCTTGCCCTTCGTATCGAAATAGATATAGGTAGGATAGCTGTGTACATTCAGCTGCCGCGCCAGGCGTGCCGTGGGGTCGAGCAGGATGACGAACTCCCCCTGCTGCTTCGACAGCCAGGACTCCATCCTGGCCCTGTTCTTCTCTGTACAGACTGTCACCAGCTGAATATCACTGTCACGCCTGGAGAGCGAGGTGAGCGCGGGAATCGCCTCGATCGACTCGATGTTGGCACAATCCCAGAAGGCCAGGACCGTCGGCTGACGATAGGAAAAATACGGCCACACCCACTGCCGTCCACTCCTGTCTTCGAGATCAACCCCGGGACTCTGACACCCCTGCANGCTGAAAAAAAGAAGGCCGCACAAGACCACCCCGGCTATTCCCTTCACGGGATGCAGGCTCATCTGCCTNTGGACTCTCTCCATCTTCTTCTCCTCAACGCTTCCGCTCTNCAACGCTNCCGCTCTCCACCGTGGGAATACTAACCCCTCGAAGCGGCAATTACGAACAGGAAGGGGAAGGCTACTTCCCTGCGCGTTCGAGAATGACCGGAATAACCTCGACGAGGCCTTTTCCCATCTCGAGATCCCAGATACGCAGGGTTCCCTCGTAGCCGGCTGTNNCCAGCCGGTCTCCGGCNGCGTTGAAGGCAAGCGCGTAGATCCAGCCCTGCTCTGAACGCAGGCCGGCAATCCGCNGGCCGCTCTCAGCATCGTAAACACGGAGCGCCTTTGCCGAACCGGCNAGCGCCAGCTTCGTCCCATCCACGCTATACCCGGCNGCGAAAATCAGGCCTGGCTGTTTCTCGAGCTTTGTGCCCTCCACCAGGGAACCCNCATCGTAGATTCTCGGCTCCATCTTCTCGCCCGCGACNAGGATCTGGGAAGAGCCCGGTCGCGTGACTACGCGGGTAACGGCCTGAGCGAAGGTTCCGAGAGTCTTCAGGAAGCCGCCATCCTTTGCCGCTGCCGCCCGAATCGTACGGTCCCTGCCGCAGGAGAACAGTCTCTTTCCATCGGAAGAAAAAACGGCCCCAAGAACCCAGTCGGAGTGCAGCTGGGAAGAATACCTCAGCTCGAGATCTTCTACGCCCAGCACATGCAGCGAGCGGTCGGTGCCTGCGAGGACCAGCCTGGAACCATCAGGAGAGAAATCGACGGAGTAGAAAACATCTCCTCCCATTCGCTTGAAGCGCAGCATCCTGGACTCCTCGACATCCCAGAGCTGGAGCTCTCCAAAACGCGCCGGGGAGCCGCCGGCAACGGCAAGGAGCCTGCCCCCGGGGGCGAGAGCCAGGGCATGAATCCTCTCGGCCTCCCCTCTGAAACGACGCAGGGGTTGAATCTCTACAGGCTCTTTCTTTCCACGANCCCGGCTCAAAANATTCTCGANACCATGGACCAGNACCTCGCGATATCCGCCAATGAAGATGTTCTCCCCCGAGCTATCGAAGAGCAGGGNGGTAATAACCGGTGGNCGGGGGTAAACCTGGGCGGCGAGAGGACGAGAGTATGGCTCCGGGCCTGCAGGTGGTGTTCCCGCCCGGGCTCCTCCCTTGATCCAGGCCTCGATCATGCGAATATCCTTTTCGCTCAGCGGCTCCGCCTTTCGCGGCGGCATCAGAGGCTTCTGCTTGCCGCTGATCATCCTGAACAGGAGGCTCTCATTCGGCTTCCCCGGGACGATGGTCCGCCCGCGTTCGGAGCCGGCGAGCAGCTTCCCGAGGCTCTCCATGCTGTACTTCCCCTTGGGCTTGCGGCCGCTGTGGCAGCCCAGGCAGCTGCGCTTGAGGATCGGCACGACATGACCGTGAAAGGTCGTCCGCGAAGAATCGACCGCGCCCTCTTCCGCGAGGACGCAAGTCCCGCCAACAGACATCGCCAGGACCAGGAATCCCAGGCCCGACAGAAGCCAGCGGCCGCCCCAACTCCTCAGCTCCAATCTCACAGCGCTGCAGATCATCCCTGAATCTCATCAAAAATCGAAAGCCGAAAACGAAACCCATGCGCCTCAGCATGGGGCGCATGGAGTGTAACCGATAAAAATAGAGGTCTGCATCGCAGAACGAAAAACAGTGGCAGCGCGGATGGACCTTCAAGTTGTTCCCAAACGATGCCGATAAAAAAATAAGTCACGACACATTGGATGCTTTAAATGGATTCGAATGATTTCCTGCTTCTATCCCTGGCGGTAACCGGCCTGGCGCTGCTGATCTCACTCTTTGTCGGCACATCGGATCGAGCCGTCATTGAAGAGAACCCCATCTCGGGCTGGAAAAAGTTCACCATCAGGCCAGCAGCGCTGGCCGGCGGAGACAACCAGCGCACCCTGGTGAGCAGCCAGGAAAGCGGCGGCGAGCTGGAGGTCCTCTCCGGCAACTCCGGCTCCTTTCCGATCAAGATCGGGCACCGCAAACACGGCGCCCTGCTGGTGATTGAAAAACCACTGCTGTCGCTGAAATCCAGCCTCAAGATGAGCCTGCTCGGGCAGCCCTGGATTCAGATCCGGACGGGCCGCAAGAAGGGAATACCCAGGCTCGTAGGAACTGGAACGAGGACGGCGGATGAGGTCCCGGAGGCCGGCAGCCTGCGGCTGAATGGAGACCTCCCCGCGCGTGAATACGAGATTCGCGTACGTGAAAAAGTTGTCGCTACTGTCTTTCGGGAACAGGCGGACGACAGCGCAGATGAGGGCAGCTACCGGGTAGCCCTTCCCGAAGGCATTCCAGAGCTTCCATTCCTGGCCCTGGTCATAGGCCTCGAGGTCGAGCTTGCAGCCTGCGCCAGGCCCACNAGGACTCTTTCGCTGGAGAGCTGAAAAGAGGCNGGCGCTCAGGCATCCTCGGAGGCTTCAGCCGAGGTCTCCTCGGCTACGGCCTTGGCGCGCTCGGTCGCCGCTACAACGGCGTCAATCATCATGCCCCGGAGCCCACCCGCCTCGAGAACATTCAGAGCGGCGATGGTCGTCCCCCCCGGCGTTGTCACCCTGTCCTTCAGAACAGCCGGATGCTCACCACTCTCCCTCACCACCTGCGCCGCCCCCGAGACGGTCTGGATGGCGAGCTTCATCGAAACTTCCCGGGTCAACCCCATCCGGACACCTCCATCGCAGAGCGCCTCGATGACCATGTAGATATAGGCCGGTCCGCTTCCGCTCAGACCGGTCACGGCATCGAGGAGATTCTCCTTCACCCTCACCACCTCGCCAACCGCTCCGAGCAGCTCCTCAGCAATATCGAGGTGCTCCGGCGTAGCCGAACCGCAAGCGGAAACACCGCTGGCCGCCGCGTCCACGATCGCCGCGATGTTGGGCATGCAGCGCACCACCGGATTGTTCTTGCCCAGCTTCTTGCTGATGTACGCGCCCTTCACTCCGGCCACGATCGAGATAAACAGCTGGTCCGCCTCTACTGTGGGAACCAGCCCGTCCAGGACGCCGTTGAGAATGTAGGGCTTGACCGCGAGGATCACCACCTCGGCGCCGACGATCGCCTCGGCCGCATCGGTCGAGGTGCGCATGCCGTATTCATCCCGCAAGGCTCCGAGCGTGCCTTCATCGACATCGACCACGGTGAAATCCTCAGCCGAGGTCAGACCCGCCTTGAGGATGCCGCGAAGCAGGGAGCGGCCCATATTGCCGCCGCCGATCAGGACTATTTTATTATTCGCCATCTTTGTCGATTTCCGAGTACTGGAACTGATTCAGGACACCTTTTTGAAAGGAGGTAGAGAATAGTGCCTCAGAATCTATCCATCTACACTCTACCATCGAGCCCACCAGCGGAGATGGTCCCCAGCCTCGGCTGGACTCGCCTCAGGAAGGCTCCTGGAGGCTCCTGCAAGGCCCAGAGCAAATACCAGCTCCGCCCCTGCCGCGACGTTATCGGAAGAGTTTTCCGGTCATCCCGCCCCGGCCGCTCAGCTTCTCCATCACCAGCCTTGCACCCGGTCACCGGGGCTGAAAGAATGATCTTCGCGAAAACAAACCGGCAGAAGGATCAGAACGACGATGGAAAACGAAGACAAGATCAATCTCTTCAGGAACATGGCCGAGGCGGATCCCTCGAACGAGCTGGCCCACTTCAGCCTGGGAAAACTCTACAAGGAGGCCGGCCGGTTTGAAGAGGCCGAGACCTCGCTGAAGAACTGCCTCGAGGTCAACCAGGAGCATAGCGTCGCCCGCCAGTTCCTCGGCGAGTCCCTGCTCGAGCTGGGGAGAAAACCCGAGGCCATCGAGCTGCTGGAGGCATCCATCCTGATGGCGCACGAACGCGGCGAGTTCATGCCTCGAGATGCGATGAGCTCCCTGCTCAGGGAGCATGGAATCGAGCCTCCAGACCTTACGGAAGAGGAAGACACCGAGGCCATCGAGGCGGGCGCGTTTGTCTGCAAGCGCTGCAGAAAGGCGAGACCAGGGCTGGATGATGCTCCCTTTTCCGGAGAGCTCGGCGCCAGGGTTCAGGAGGACATCTGCGTGGACTGCTGGAAGGAATGGATGGCCATGTCGGTCAAGGTTATCAATGAATTCCGTCTTAACATGGCCACCCCGGAAGCCAACGACATCTACGAGTCCAACCTCAGAGAATTCCTCGGCGTCTGAAGGAGGCCTGCGGGCTATCATGTCCTTCATGAAATTCTCCCGCCGCTATATACCGGTATGGGTATTGGCTCCCGCGCTCCTGGCCTGCTCGGTGAGCTCCGGGCGAGCCCCGGACTTCTCCAGGGTGAACAGGCTTCTCGCCGCCGCCGTCAAGGACGGAGCCTTCCCGGGCTGCGCTGCGGCGGTCGGCTCCAGCTCTGGAAGCTACTGGGCCGGCGGCTTTGGAACACTCGCCCTCGACAGGGAGACCGCTGGAAAGCTGTCGCTACCGGCCGCCGCGGTTCCGGGGCCGGGGACCCTCTATGATCTCGCCTCGCTGACCAAGGTCATCGGAACGACCTCCGTAGTCGCCGCCCTCATCCAGGAGAAGAAGCTGGCGCTCGAAGACACCGTTGCCAGCCACCTGCCGGCCTTCGCTCCTGCCTCGCTGGAGAAAAAAATCCGGGAGCTCAAAAAGAAGGTGACGGTTGAGCAGCTTCTTCTTCACACCTCCGGCCTCCCGAGCTGGCGACCCCTCTACGAGACCTGCAAGGGCTACCGGGAATTGCTGAAGGTCATCCTGGAGACGCCGCTGGAGGCGGAGCCCGGCTCCCTCTACCGCTATAGCGACCTCGGCTTCATCCTCCTGGGAGAGCTCGCCGCGAAGACCGGGGGGAAGCCCCTGGCCGCGCTCGAGGAGGAGCTGGTCTTCAAACCTCTCGGAATGAAAAACACCCTGAGGAATCCGCCGGCATCGCGAAAAAAAAGGATCGCTCCCACGGAGCTTGACAAGGAGACGAAGGAGTACATTCACGGAAAAGTCCATGACGAAAACGCCCGCGCAGGCGAAGGGATCACGGGACACGCGGGACTCTTCTCCACCTCCGCCGATCTGTCCCGGCTCGCACGCGAGCTGCTGCTCGCCCTCAAAGGAAAAAGCCGCAGACTCGACAGGAAGGTNATCGAAAATTTCATACGCNGCAAGNATTCTCCAAGAGGCNCCAGCCGGGCGCTNGGATGGGACACTCCCTCGAAAAAAAGCTCNGCNGGAGAGCTTGCAAGCAGGAAATCCTTCGGCCATACCGGCTTCACTGGAACCTCTNTCTGGATTGACCCGGAAAACGATCTCTACATCATCCTCCTGAGCAACCGGGTGCATCCCACCCGCCAGAACAGGAAGATCTCGAAGGTGCGCCGCGCCTTCGCGAACGAGGCCGTCATCGCATTAAATCAATACCGAAAGAAAACTCCCTGATGCCCGGACTCGCAATCATTGGAAACTGCTGCGCGGACCTCTACATCCCTCCACACGACCCTCCACCCCCGGGTGGAATCGAGAGGATTTCACGCCCGCGGGTAGAGCTCGGGGGCAATGGAGCGAATACGGCCGTCACGGCGGCCCGCCTTGGAGTACCCACGGCCCTGGCGGGAGTGCTGGGTGATGACGTGTTTGGAGGACACCTGCGCGAATTACTGACGGCCGAAGGGATCGACCTGTCCCTGCTGCTCACAAGGGAGAACTGCGGAGCCCCTGTCACCCTGGTACTCAACGACCAGGCCGGCGAGCGCAGCTTTGTCCATCATGGCGGCAGCAATGACTCCTGGGAGCTGCCGACCGCGGCACTGGCCAAGCCCTGGGATGTATTTCACATGGCGGCGCCGGAGCTGCTCGGCTCATTCTGGCCCAATCCCTGCCTGGAGACCGCCCGAAGCGTCAAGAGCGCGGGCATCGAGCTCAGCCTCGATGTCTTTGTCTCCCGGGACGACCTGGAGCCGGATTCCGACCCGGCCGAAACCCATGCTCCCCTCCTGGAGCTGGCGGACATGGTCTTCCCGAACGAGGCCGAGGCCCGCGCCATCACCGGCAGGGACAGACTCGAAGATGTACTGGCCTGCCTCCACGGCCTGGGAGTCACGATTGCCGTCATCAAGCGGGGAGAACGCGGCGCGATCGTCTCCTGGGACGGACAGGTCGAAAAGATTCCAGCCGGGGAGGTGACGGCCATCGACACCTGCGGTGCCGGGGACAACTTTGTCGGCGGGTTTCTTGCCGGCAGGATCAAAGGCCTCGACCCTCTTGAATGCGCGAAGCTTGGCTGTGAGCTGGGAACTCTCTGCGTCCAACGCAAAGGAGCTGTTACCGCCAGCTCGGACAGGCAGAAGCTCGAGCCGCTCCTGGAGAAGTACGGGCTTGGCTGAGCTCAGCCAGTTGACTGGCCGAAAGACGGCATGGACTGTATACTGTCCGGCTCAACTCGCTTTTCAATTCGCAACCGGGAAATCAAAGGCTATTCAAGATGAACAAGATCGTCTTTCTATCCAGCGGCGTTCTCCTCCTGGCGGTTTGGCTGTTAGCCCCCGCCCTTGACCACCAGGTCAATTCGGTCGAGGCGGCCGCCGCCAGCGCCAGGACAGCCGATGCCATTACCGCTGCAGTCGAGAAAATCCTCGGCAAGCTCGGTGCGAACCAGAAAAAAAAGACGCTCTTTGCCTTCAGCGATGACGAACGCCTGAACTGGCATTTCATTCCCAGGCCCCGGAAGGGACTGCCCCTGAGCGAAATGAACCCCGCGCAAAAAAAGCTCGTCCAGGAGCTCCTGGTCGCCTCGCTGGGGGAGACGGGAACCAGAACCGTAAACGACGTACGCTCGCTCGAGAGCATCCTCCAGATGATCGAGGGACCGAACAGGAGATTCAGCCGCGACCCGGAACACTACTACCTGAGTGTCTTTGGCGCCCCGGGAAAGAAAGAACAGTGGGGCTGGCGCTTTGAAGGCCATCACCTCTGCGTCAACTTCACCCTGGAGGGAAAGAAGGTTCTCTCATCCACTCCTCTTTTCTACGGAGCCAACCCCGCCATCGTCAAATCCGGACCAAAGAAAGGGCTCAGGGTTCTTGGGAAAATCGAAGATCTCGGCCGGGAGCTGATGCTGAACCTCGACAAATCTCAGCTCAAGACGGCGCTTGGAAAAGGAAAGCCGGAAGAGGTAAAAGCGACGCAGTCGGCAACCTACAACGCCAACCTGCCGACCGGGATCGCCGGCAGAAGCCTGAACAAGGTGCAGACCAAGATTCTCACCAACCTGGTGCTCGAACATACCAAGAATATGGATGAGAGCCTGCGAAAGGAAATGGAGACATCCCTGTCGAAGCAATTGGGAANNNTACAGATCGCCTGGCGTGGGAAGCTGGAACCTGNTGAAGGCCACTCCTTCATCGTTC
The DNA here is from genome assembly GCA_002708465.1 of Planctomycetota bacterium. The sequence goes on along the minus strand of PAOC01000120.1, from coordinate 15,488 downwards.
ACGGACCGGCCTTCATCATCAGCTTCTCCAATTTCCAGAACAATGCCGCCCACATCCACAGCTCCCTCCGGGCGCGCAAAGGCGAGTTCGGCCTCGGCGGAGAAAAATAACAGGGCTCCGGAAATTCAGCTGCGGGCCGCGACCCGCGATTCGCCTGGAAGCCGAGCGACCTCGAGATCCCCCGGCAGGGCATCCATGAAGGAGCTCACCGAGAAGACGGCCTTGCCAACGCCGGGCTCCCCGTAACCCGGCGGAGCCGGGAGGCCGTAGCGAAGGAGAGTTTCACGCCAGAGCCTCAGCAGCCCGACATGATATTCGAGGGGAGCCGGACCCTGGTCTTTTCCCAGGACACTCAGGGGCTCAGGACACCATACGGTGAAGCGGGGAGTGATCCCCTGCGACATGAAATAATCGAGTCCCTCGCCAGTAGACTCGAGCGCCTCCTCTACCGTCTTGAATCCATGCGGAGCCGCCATCTCTACGCCGGCGACAAAATTCGGAATGACCTGCGATGGGCCAAANATCTCCGCCGAATCGACAATNCGTTTCATCCATTCATCGCGCCCCACGTANTCCTCTTTGCCGGGGCAGATGATCGGAAAGAGACGGCGATCCCAGACCTCGTAGTTAGGATGGTAGATCTGGACTCCGGCATCCCGAAATCTCTTAACATCATCAAGCGGCAGNGCCTGNACGACCANCTTGGAGATCCAGCGNCCCGGAAAGCGGGAATTGATCGCCCGNGCGTAGGCCTCGTAGAACGTCGCCTCGTCCTCGCCCCGCAGATGCCGGGTGATGCTGCCTCCAGTGAGGGTATAGGCTCCGGTGCGTTTCTCGACATCCGTCTCATCTATAATCTCGAGAGCCTCCACCACCTCCTCGATGGGCTTCACCGTTTCATAAGGTCNGCNCGCCTCCTTCTGCTGGNGAACATTCNCGTTGATGTCGCAGAACTGGCATTCTTCCTTGAAGCCGAAATACTGGCACTTGCGNTANACCGTCAGGTAGACGAGATAGCCCCATTCAATGGTCGGCGCGATCTCCGTAATCGTTCTACCGCTCCGNAGATCGCGCAGGTAATACTCCGGAANCTCCTGCAGCTCGACCTCGCAGACNCCCTCCCCCTCTACCAGCAGCGACAGCTTTCCCTCGATGATATCGACCCGGTATGGAGAGCCNGGATNAATCCTGACGCTCACGATNGTGCGTCGGAAGCCGCGGGGACCGCCTACCAGGGAGAGCTCCTCGGGAACTCTCAGGTTTTCACNCTGCTCCAGCTCCTTGATGGGACGCAGATCGAAGCTGAAGATGAAGTAGGANTTGGGCTTGAATCCGCTGCAGACCCTGAGCGCATCCTCGGAAAAGCTGACTCCCAGCCGGAGCAGATCTTCCTTGAAGATCGCCTCCTGGGGCACATCAGGGTATTTTTCAATGAGGCTATCCACCTCGGCGAGACGGTTATTTTCGATCTTGTCACTCATGGATCATTCGCAGGAATCTCACGTTTCCCCGGCCCATGGGGGGAGGTGACAGTTTTTGCTGCCGTTCCAGACCGAGCAAAGTATCATAGGTTCACGGCAAAAGCATCTTCGGGCTCCGAGGCGCTTGAGCCAAACCGGTCTTTCAACAAAACACGCCTCCCAAGGCAGCCGGAAAAGTCATGAAAAAACTCCTCCTGATCTTCCTGCCTGCGCTCTGCCTGCTGGCCTGCATTGAAGGCCGCGCGGCTGTTGTTGAGCTCGATCTCGAGAAGCTGACCCTGCGGTCAAGCCACATCTTCTGTGGAGAGGTGATCGCGACAGAAAGCGANTGGGGAGACTTCCTCGGGCTCGGACGAGCGATGATCACGAAGGTGAGGATCAAGGTCTCTGAGGTCTGGAAAGATTCCGAGGAGAAACGCCCGGAGATCACGCGCAAAGCCGAATCCCCAGGCGCCCGTGGCGCGATAACCGAGATCACCATCCGCTACCTCGGAGGCCGGATCGGGGAGCGCTGGCAGAGATGCGCCGCGTCTCCAACCTTCAGCCGGGGAGAAAAGGTGCTGGTATTCGCCAGCGAATTCAACAACTCCCTCTGGACCACCGGCTGGTTCCAGGGCAAGTACCGTCTCGAACGGACGAGCCCGGAGCGGGGCCGACCCGGCGCGAACGGCGCCGGCAAGCTCCTGGTACGCGGTTCACAACAGCTCCCCGTCAAGAAACCCATGGAGGCGAAGGCTCTCCGGCTCATGGTGAGGAGGCTGCTGCTGGAAAGAAGATCTTCCGGCCGCGAAACGCGGGAGAAGGGAAGGGCAGACAGATGAGAGGTNTCCAACGAGCAGCTCTGATCCTGCCGCTTATCCTGGGGCTCGCCGGGGCCACGCACTTTCCAACCACGGAGGCCTTCGAGACCCTGGGGATGAGCTGGCGTACCGGCCGGNTNAACTACAGGNTCAACCCGAACTTTCCGGACCAGGANCTGAGCGGCACCCGCGAGCAGCAGCTCGANCTCATCTCCTGCTCAGCTGAGAGCTGGCGGGAACAATCCGNGGCGGACCTGCGCTTCGTCTACCTCGGCACCACGACCGCCACCGGACTCAATGACAACGACGGCATCAACACGGTATCCTGGAGCAACCAGGATGGAGGCGACGCGCTTGCCGTAACGCTCATCTCCGGCGTTGGCTCTCGCGTCGAGGGATTTGACATGGTGCTGTTCTCGGGAAGCCTCGGAACCGCCAACGAATGGAGCGGCCCCCAGGACCCGCCCAGCGGCACGATGGACATCAGGGGAATCGCCGCCCACGAGTTCGGCCACGCGATCGGGCTTGACCACAGCGCCATCCGCACATCGACAATGTACGCGGCTGCCCTGAACCGAGGCCAGCATCTGAGAACCCTGCACGCGGATGATATAGCGGGTGTCGAATTCCTCTACGATACCCGGGCCGGCGCAAGTCCCGCAGCGAGCATCCTCGAGGTTGAGCCGAGCTCCGGACCAGCCGCGGGAAGAAACGAAGTCCTTATCCGGGGCCGCAACTTCACCTGGGACCAGAACTCTACGCTCTACGCAGGCGGACGCCGGCTGTCCTCCTCGGCCTGGACCATCGAGGACTGCTGCCTCATCCGGGTCAACCGCATGATCTCCGGTAACGCGGGAGCGGCCGACATCCGCCTGACCAGCGAGCTGGGCGACGTCGTCCTTGAAGGCGGCTATCGTTATCTCGCCCCGGCTCCGGAGCTCGCTGCCATCTCGCCCGGCGAGGGTCCCGTCACCGGCGGAATCCCGGTGACGGTAACGGGCGAAAATTTCAGCTCCGCCGCCGAGGTTCGCATCGGCGGCGTTGGGCTCGAAGATGCCGTGTGGATTGATTCCCGGATGATTCGCGGCAGCCTTCCTCGCCGCAGCNGCGGCGGGATCTTTGACGTAACCGTTACCCAGGATGGAACCCAGGTTCGACTCCAGGACGCGTTCAACTACAGGTCCAAGGTCCTGCGCGTCGCCGAAAGCGAGGGTCCCGTCGGGGGAAACCGCATCCCGGTCGACATCCTGTGTACGTCCGACGAGGCTCTCGTAGGAGTCTCCTTCGCTGTCTCCTACGAGACCTCCGAGCTCACCATGAACGAGGTCAGCACCGCGAACCTGCTGACNAACGAGGCCAGCTTCGCAGCCGCCAATATCGACAACGAATCAGGCATTACCACCTTCGGTATCGTGATGTCACTGACGGACACGACCCCCAACATTCCAGCGGCGGAGGAGCTGGTCATCGCCCGGCTCCTGGTGTCGATGTCAGCGGAGCTCTCTGTCGGCGACCGCGCCCGGGTGGAGCTCGCCAGCGGTATAGGTTCGCCGCCAGTGGAGCTGGAATACACCACCGTCGCCAAGGGACGAGTCGTGAGCCCGCTGGCGATACCTGGCCAGGTTACCGCTCTTGCGGGAGCGACCTTCCTGCGGGGCGACTCAGACCAAAATGGAACCATCCAGTTGACAGATGCCGTGTTCCTGCTGGATTATCTCTTTCGAGGCGGCAGGGTATTGTCCTGTGAAGATGCGGCAGACTCCAACGATGATGGAAGAATCGACATCTCCGATGGAATCCTGATCCTGCGCTTCCTGTTTTCCGGCGGGGACAGACCCCGGATGCCTTTCCCCAGGGCCGGAATGGATCCAACCGACGACGACCTCGGCTGCTGAGCACCCCCCGCACTTGAAACGAATAGCACTGCTGACCAGCGGAGGAGACTGCCCGGGCCTGAATCCCTGCATTCGCTCCGTTGTACGAACNGCCCTTGCCGANGGCATCGAGACCATCGGGGTNCACCGCGGGTGGCGAGGCCTGATCGATAACGAGATGGANCGCATGNATGCCCGCAGCGTCGCGGGAATCGTCAACCTGGGCGGAACCGTTCTCCGCTCCAGCCGCTGNCCGGAATTCAGGGAANCCGAGGCGCGNGAGAAAGCCGCCTCNNACCTCCTCGAACGCGGAATTGACGGCCTGGTCGTGATCGGCGGCGATGGCTCGCTGAACGGCGCCTCGGAGCTCGCGCGCCAGACCAACCTGCCGCTCATCGGCATACCGAAAACCATCGATAACGATGTGGGCGGAACTGACTATGCCCTCGGGTTCGACACGGCCGTCAATACCGCGGTGGCGGCCATCGACAAGATCCGCGACACGGCCACCTCCCACGAGCGGCTCTTCCTGGTCGAGGTCATGGGCCGCAACCGGGGATTCCTCGCCCTCCAGGTGGCGCTCGCCTGCGGCGCCGAGGGAGTCCTGGTGCCGGAGGTGCCGACGGATATCACAGCGCTCTGCGCCCAGCTCGAGCGCTGCCGCGAGGCCGGCAAGGTCTCCAGCATCGTGGTGGTCGCCGAGGGAGACGACGCGGGCAACGCCTATGAGATCGCCCGGAAAATCTCCGACCAGTCAGGCTACGATCCGCGCGTCTCGGTCCTGGGCTACATCCAGCGCGGCGGCGCCCCCAGCGCCGCTGACAGGGTCCAGGGAGGGCTCTTCGGAAAGGCCGCGGTTGACGCGCTGCGGTCGGGAGAGTCCTCGAAGCTGGTAGCGAGCCGAAATGGACAGGTCACCCTGGTCGAGCTCGAGCTCGCCTGGAAGGAGACCCGCGAGCTGCCCGAGGACCTGCTGGAGCTTGCCAGGATCCTCGCCAGCTGAGCCGGGACCGGGTTCGTCAGTCCTTCTTCCCCCCCACCGAGAAGAGCCGACTCTCGGTACGGACAAACATGCGGCCTCCGCTCACCGCAGGAGTCGACCGGCAGGTGTCGCCAAGCTCGTTCCGGCCCAACTCCGCGAACTTCTCCGATGCCGACAAGACAACAACCGTACCCTTATCGTCAGCACAGAACAGGCGTCCATCAACGCAGACCGGCGAGCCGTGAAAATTACCGCCGCCTCCGGCTCTCTTCTGCCAGATGATCTCGCCGGTCTCCACCTTGCAGCAGGTGACGACTCCCAGGTCGCTCCAGAGAAAGAGCCTCCCGTCCCAGGCCAGCGGGCTGGGAACATGCGGAGCCGATCGCGAGATCCTGTAGACCTCCTTCACACCGTGTTTTTTTCCGCTGGTTGATGGACGAACGACGACGGCATTCTTGCCGCCGTTGAGAGCACCGGAGTTGGCGACCACCAGGTCCTTCCAGGCCACCGGGGAACCCACAGCGCGCTGGGGAAAGGTGCCGAAGACATCGATCATCCAGTTCTGCCGGCCGCTCTTCGGATCCACACCGACAATCCCCTCGAAGCAATGAACGAAGACGATCTCCGTCGGGCGGCCATCCGAGCTGAAAACGCAGGGGGTCGAGTAGCAGGCCCTCTTACCCTCGCGCGGGATCTTCCAGCGTTCCTTGCCGGTTGCCCNGTCGACCGCCAGCAGGAAGCTTCCCTTCTTGTGGTCATTCGAGATGATCACCATACCNTCAAANATGATCGGNGAGGTGCCGCCGCCCTGCCCATGCAGGTAGGGNCCGAGGTCGTAGCGCCAGCTCTCNNCGCCNGNATGNTCNTTCGCCACCAGCTGGGAGCCGCCCTTNGACTGCCACAGGGTGTAGACCCGCTCGCCATCTACNGCNGGAGTGCTGGAGGCGTAGCTGTTGTTTCGATGCTTGCGATAGGTCTTNTAGGGAAANTCTTTCGTCCACCGGGNCTTACCGTCCNGGGCGCTGATCGCCAGCAGGGTTCNCTTTTGCGCGGCATTGTCNGCCGNGGTGACGAANACCAGCTCATCCCAGACGACCGGAGAGGAGATCCCNTTTCCCGGCAGGGTTATCTTCCAGTTAAAATCGCTCTCCTTCCATTNGGCNGGNACCGTCTTCGCGGCGCTCACGCCGGAGCCGTTGGGNCCGCGAAAACGAGTCCACTCNCGAGCGCCGGCTGNAGAAGAGACCAGGGTAGAGAGAAGCAGAGCGAGGTACAGGGGAGCCAGGCGGCGCGGGTTTAGAAATATCATAGATCACTTCAACAATAAGGGCTGCGGGAAGACCCTATCTTCGCACGCGGANCAGCCACTGCAAAGCTCTCCCATCCAGGGCCGTCGGCCTATTCATACGGTGTAAGTGGCCCTTGAACACATCATGACGCTATACATCAGGCAAAGGCGGAGGAGGCGGCGCCGGCTGTTCCCTCTCCTCATCGGCGACAGCCGTAGCTCCCTTCTCAGCTGCGGGTTNCTTGAAGAAGGCAAGGGGGTCGAAGTAGTNGGNNNCNACCTCNANCTTCTGGTCNACNAGNGACGGATGCAGCAGCTGNAACTCNAGGTAATAGGNGAGGCCATGTGAAGNGTCCAGGAAAAGATTGCCCTCGATCCCCTTCNTGGCGACCAGGTCNGGGGGNTAGAGATCCGTGAACATCGGCTCGAAATCCAGCNGNCCATCGAAAGACNCCTCCACCGGCGCTCCGAGCGGGAGGTGCTCTACNGTCTTGTCATANAGAACNATTGGGCGAGTGATCACCGTTTTCTCCTTTCGCACCAGCTNTCCCTCATCTTCCCNGGANTTGTATTCCATTNTGCGATAGGGACANCTCTCGATATTGCCCGCCACCACACGCANCCGGGCGCCATGAAGATCCGTCTGGGCCGGGCCGGAAAACCAGTCNGAGACCTGGAAACGCATCCCCCGGCTGATCTTTCGCTTACTTTTCCTGCGNAGCGAGAGGCCATCGGGAACCCTGAAGTACGGACCGACCCCGGGGCTGAAAAGCTCCCTGGTCTGCAGCCAGGCAAGATATATAAGAATGCTCCCGGCAACACCCACCAAGACGATGAAGTATATCATCGCCTCCCCATGAGGATTCAGGATAGTTTCCCGTAACATCCTCTCGGCAACAAATAAAAGCGCCAGTCCCCCGCCCCAGCAAAGGAACAATTCCAGCTTGGTTTTAACTCGAAGCAGCATGAAGCTTTGATAGCGTGAGAATTTATCCTCGGGAGTCAAGGTTCCGGTCAGATCCTCGCTGACATGGATATTTCCTACATCCAGGGGAACCTGGAAATCTTTAAGGAGCCGCGAAGACCCGACAACAATCGTGGCCCTGGCGACCAGGCTGATCCAGTTTCCATCGTAGGTAAAGAGAGCCCGAGGGCATTTATAGCGCAGGGTGTGCAGAGGCTTGCTGGCCTTGAAGCTCTTGCTGAGCAGCACGATCCTTTTATTGACCGCGCTGTGGTGGTCTGCCTTGCAGCGCAGGGTCAGCTTCAGCTCCGCCGTCTCCCCCTCATGCATCTTAAGATCCGGGCAAAAGCGGATAACCGCCACCCGCTGCTCATCGACCGTCACCATCTCAATTTCCAGGCTGGCTTTTTCCATCTGCATCCATCTGCATTGAACGATGAGAGACAACCATCAATCTGTTCAGAGCTTAGCAGGAGAGCTGTTGACGCAGATCAGGAAAATCCTGCGCCCCGGCAAGTCAGGGTTTCGCGCCGCCGGCAACCCACAATCGCAGAAGAGCGATCGAGGCCGCGTCCAGGGAGGGCGCATCATCTTCGGGCGGCATCCTCGTAACCAGCCCGCTGTCTTCCACCGCGCTGATGAGCAGGCTCGAGTCGACATCTCCTGGAACGATGGCCGGCCCGCTCTTGCCCCCGGCAAGGATGGCTGCCCGACTGTCGAGGCGGAGCTCTGATTCGGGCTCCTCCCCTCCATGACAGGAGACGCAGTTGCTCTCGATGATCCCTTTTACCGATGAATACGACACCGGTCCCGTCGCCTGCCCGCAGGAGCAGAAGAGACAAAGCAGCGGCAGGAGCGAAAGAAAGCGCACGGGATCAATCTCCGACCAGCGAGGAGACCGGGGTCCGCAGGTCGCCCTCGACCTTCCGGGTATTCCACTCCCGCTGGTAACGCTCGAGGACCGGATCTTCGGGGTAGCGCTCTCCCTCGGCGTAGGGGTAGGACTTCATGCCGCCGAAGGGGAGCGGCGCCACTCCATCTCCGTGCCCGGTGTAGAAATCCATGTCCTTGCAATAGCCCCCGCTCTTCAGGAAAAAGGTGCGCCTGCGCCCGGACCCGAGGGAATCGAGGCGATCAGCCCTGAAGGATAACTCTATCTCGTCGCCGGGGCCGAAGATCACGAACCGGCCATCATCTTCATCGAGAAGAGGCCGGACATCGCCGAAGCGGGTATAGCTGCCCGGCATGACCTTATAATGAGTCCACTCGGCGAATTCCTTGTAGAGGAAGCCCTCCACCTCCTCGCCGGGAGCCGGATCGATCGGGAAGCCCCGGTAGCGCAGGTTTGCCCGGTCGGCCCCCAGCTGCCGCACGGTCACCTTGTCATCTCCGGCGCCGGAAAGATCTACATCTCGAGCCCTCGCGATGAAGACCTCGTCCCAGGCGATCTCGAGGTTGGTATCAACCCTGAGGCGGCGGTCTCCCGAGCGCAGCAGGTCTGCGAGATCGACCGTCATCCAGCGCGGATAGCCCGCCGGAAACCCCCACTGTTCGCGAAGGGTCTCCCATTTGCCATCGCGCTCGACGCGAAAGCTCGGAGCCACCGGAACGAAGTCCGCCTGGGAGGCGGAGAAGTTCGTCGTCGAATAGCCGTACTCGATATAGCCGTAGAGAAAGAGAACCGGGCGGCCGGGGGCATCGGATGAGATGAGCTTATCGAGCGAAGCGGGGAACTCCAGCTCGACGGCCTGGAGCTTCTCGAGCGTCCCCATGAACCTCCTGTCAGGCCGGAGCTNGGGCGCGTAGACCCGGTCGAGCTTCTGTACCCGCGANGTCATATCCNCTCCATCCTGGTCTACAGCCTTCACCGGCCTGAGCTTCTCCTCGAAGGACAGCAGCCCGTAGCCCGGAGCCGGACCGAGAATGGCGAACATCTCGTTGGGCAGGACCGTCGTACCCNCCGGGTGGTCCACAGCCACGAGAGCGGCGCTGTCGAGGTAGGTACACTCCTCGAGAGGCTCGAGCACCCGCAGCTCGTAGGAGGCNCCGTTCTCTCCGTTCTCGCGCGCCTCGATCCTGGGAATCCACAACAGCTCGGTCGGATCCGGCGTGCTGTAGCGCCCGGGAGCCTCGAAATACCCAAGCCCGCCGACGCCGAGGAAATCCGCCACGAATTCNAAGGACTCGCCGTTCCAGCTGAANAGCACCGGGCAGGATGTGGGCTTGCGCTCCTTCTCCTTGAGCTCGTGGATCCGGCCTGAAACCAGGCCGAGCTCGCTCTGGAGAATACCGTCGGGCCAGAGAATNCGAACCGTGTCAGCGGCAGACGCGCCCGCGAGACCGCAGAAGAAACGCGCAGCCGAGCGAGCCGCGCCGCCGGTGCCGCTGTTGAGCTGCGCCCTCGCCACGCGGGTACCGGATCGAACCTCGATGCTCGCTCCAAGGGCGGCGGGATTCGACCGCTCGGCATCGGGCTTCACCTCCTCGCGTAGCGGGCCGGTGAGCTCAAGAGCGATCCAGGTACCGGGAAGCTCGAGCGAATGAGAGCTCACTNCCCCGGCCGTACCGGCGACGATCAGCTCGAGCCCCCCGTTGATGCCCATGGCGGCGGCAAGGACGCTCACAGCGCCCCCGGCGGCCTTGCGTGAGAGATCGAAGCTCCGCGCGCGCTCTCCCGGGGAGACCAGCGCCGCCCCTCCAGCGCCTTCCGCCAGCCTTGCATCCGCGACCAGGAGNTCGAGGGCCATGTCGCCGTCGAAATCAAAAAGCGCGCCGCCGGTGCCCCCCAGCGAGCCATAGCGGNCCGAAAAATCTTNATCCTGGCTGAACTTCAGCTGGCCGTCATTGCGCAGGAGCTGGAGACGGTCGCCGCAGAAGGCGACGAGGTCTTCATCTCCATCTCCATCAAGATCTCCCGAGGTTACGCTTACGACCCCCCTCGGCGCTGACCCGGCAACCTGCTCCACCTCGGAGAACTTCCAGGCGCGATGATTCGAGAANACCCTGAGGGCCGCTCCCTGNCCGTCAAATACGACGAGGTCCAGGTCGACGTCNCCATCGAGATCAACCACCGCNAGCTCGGAGGCAGAGAAGTCGAACTGCTCGAGACCGCAAGCGGCGCTGATGTCGCTGAAGCCCCCGAACCCGGCAGGGTCGTCGCGGTCGTTGTTGAGCACCTGGACCCTGGAGGAGATCTTGCCGGAGGCATCCTTCCACTGGCGCAGGCAGATGATGTCGAGGTCCCAGTCACTATCGAGATCGAGCGCGTAGAGACGGACGGGGAAGCCCCCCTCCTGACCAGTCTTGACCTTGATATCAGCCATGGCGAGGCCACCCTTGCCATCGTTGATCATGAAGCTGAGAGAGCCGTCTCCGGCCGCGACGAGGTCGAGATCGGTATCTCCATCAAGATCGGCCAGGCAGCAGAGACTCCCGGCCAGGGGCAGTCTTCTACGCANGCTGTAATCCCCGTCAGCTGAATAACCGTAGACTNNGATGGCCGGCTCACCTCCTTCGGCTCCCGGGACNCCGCAGAGAGCCAGCTCGAGCGANCCATCNCCATCAAGATCGCCAACAGCCATGGCGGCCGCCCGGCTTCCGGATGGAGCAGGATCTATCTTCAAGGCGGCGATTACCCCGCGAGCGGGACCGATCACCAGAGCCGGGGTCTCCGCGCCAGTCGCCGCGCTGTAGCCCGGCGGCAGAGAATCCCTGATGGCGAGACTGTACTTGCCGCCCTCCCCATATTTATGCCCGACCAGNATGCCTGCGCCCGCCTTCTTCAGGCGTTTGAACTCATTGAGCATGCCGATCCGCAGATCTTTTTCATCTCTGCGATGGAGGTTCGCCATTCGGTACCACGCCGAGGCGAAGGATGGCTGCAGCTGGAGAGCTCGGCGGAGATGGCGCACGGCTCCCTCCTTGTCATCCCGGTCCGACAGGATCGTGCCAACGTAATAGTGCCCATGCGAATCGTCAGGATCCAGCTCCACGACCTTCCTGAAGAGCGCGAGCGCCTCGTCAGTTCTCTGCAGGTATTCGTACTGGATACCGAGGACCAGCAACGCATGACAGTTGCTTCGATTCAGCTCGAGCACCTTTTTCATATGGGGTACGCACCTGGACTCATCCTGTAGATTGAGCCCGGCGATGCCGCGATTGGTCCAGGCTGCCTCCCAGCCGGGAAAGCTCTCACAGAGCCCGGCGAAGATCTTGTAGGCACCCGAATAATCGTACTGCTCCAGCAGGCCGACTCCCTTGCCCATCAGACGAAGACCTTCGGCTGGTTCAACAGCAGGACGCGGATTGCAGCTGAATACGGCCGCAAGAACGAAAAGGAGGGCAGGTACCCCGATAAAACGAACAGAGGTGTTCAAATCTCTATACCTTCGAGAAAGACTTTGCCGACATTCACGCTTGATTCTACAATTCCAAAAAGCCTCCTGAAGCGCGGCTTGCTCCGCTTCAGAGGTCTCGACTATACGGCTTGCATTCTACTGCCAGCGGGTTTTTCCGTGGGGAGCAATTCGTCAACATGCGGCCTTTTTAGGTAAGCTGACTTTTTCATCAATCTGGCGGAGCCTAGACGAACCTGGCAAGGCCGCATTCCGTGGAGTTTCATCCTGGTGTTACCCGAAGAAACAAACGAAGACCGCGACGCGGAAATTCCTGAGGAATTGCACTCCTTCGCTGAGGAGGGGCCTTTCAGGAAATGCACCATCTGCGACAAAGATCTAGAACACCTCGGCCTCTACGAGGTCCAGAAGGTCTACCGCGACAAAGAGGTGATCTTCGAGACGGCGATCTGCCAGGCCTGCGGAGAAGACCTGTCCAGAGAGATGTCCAGTGAATCGATGGAGACCATGAAGGGCTTCATGCTCTGCAACTTCACGCCAACGGAGGAACCCGACCACTGCCACTTCTGCGGCTACCCAAAGGCTCTCTTTGATAATTTCACCGTCATCGGCGCCTGCAGGGAGCTGTCCCTCCTGCTGCCCCTGATCATCATGTGCGAAAAGTGCAGTGAGGAGCTGCAAGGTCAGTTGTCGAAGAAGACCCGTGATATCCAGGGCGATTTCATCAGGGACCACTTCCCGGGAGTACCAGCCGATCTCGACCTCAGCCCCTCGGTGGGAACGCTGTTTTAAGCCATCCTCCGGGTTTGCTGAATCGCCTCCGGGCGCAGGCTGGGATTGGTTTTTTCGCGGGCATGGGTTATCTTCCTCCCGCACACGGAAAGTCTCCCTGAAAGAAAAAATAGATGCTTGCCCTCCTGGAACCCACCGAGCTCATCGAATGGCTGACTGATTACCAATACTACGCCATGTTCGGCGTGCTTTTTCTCTGCGGCATTGGCCTGCCGATTCCGGAAGAGGTCACGCTGATCGGCAGTGGAGTGATCGTCGGCTTCGGCCTCGCTAATTTCTGGCTGGCCTCCCTGGTCTGCATATTGGCGATCCTCATCGGCGACTCCATCATCTTCTTCACCGGGCGAAAGCTGGGACAGAGCTTCCCCGACAGCTGGTTCATCCGGGCGATCAATAATAAGAAGGTACACCGGCAATTCGCCAAGCATGGCAACAAGGCCGTCTTCTTTGCACGCTTTCTCGCCGGCGTACGAATCGGCGTCTACGGCTATGCCGGCCAGCACGGGATGCGCTGGCCCAAGTTCATCTTTCTCGATCTCCTGGGAGCCCTCATCTCCGGCCCGACCTCGATCTTCTTCGGCAGGTGGGCCGCCCGCACGCTGGCTCCGGGGGAGACACCCAAGGCCGCTATCGAGCAAGCCTTAGCTCTTTTTGAAGATTACAAGCCCATGGTGATGGTGGTGATCGTCGGAGTGATCGCCAGCGTGATCCTCTACGCCGTCTTCAAGACCCGCCGCTATCGCACGGAAATCAAGCGGGCGATTGAGGAAAAGAAANNAGACAAGGAGNNNGNCCAGGCGNAGGGAGTNGACACGGCTGAAAAAACGNCGGAAGGCGAAGAGGAGNGCTGAGACCTGTCGCGCAGTTCATCGGTCGAACGTAAAGCCCGGCGCGACAGCTCCTAGATAATCAAGGCTCCGCTGGATCCCGTCCTCGGAATCCTCAAGAGGTTCGTACTCGATCAGGTAGACGCCCTCGAACTTCATCTTTTCGAACAGGGGACCGTAATCGAGCGCATCATCTCCGATGGCGCAGGCGACCCAGCCCTCTCCCCTCTGATGCCAGTCTTTCAAATGACAATAGTTGATACGGTCATTCAGGAGATCGAGGCAGTATCTTTCATCCCCGGGAGAAACCGCCCTGATGTTGCCCGGGTCGTAGTTGAAGCCCACCCCGGGAGGAAGATTTTCCAGCAGGCGAGCAAGACACTCACGATCGGTGGTGATGCTGTTGATATGAACCGCGCTTCCGTCCTCCTGGAACTCGAGGGCTCCGTGGGTCTCGATGGCGATCTGGATACCCAGCCCGGAGCAGAGGCTCTCGCAGCTCTCAAAGGCCGCGAAAACACGTCCCCAGATCTCCTCGGTCATAGCGGCGGCCGGCGTGAAACCGGCAAACAGCCTGACGTGGGTGGCGCCGCAGGCGCTGGCCGAGCGAACCTGGGCAAGCACCTTCGCCACCATCGCGTCATGTTCATCGCCGCAGGCCAGGGTGAAGTCATTTTCGATACAGCAGAAGGGAGTGTTGATACCGTAGCGGTCGCCAAGCGCCCTGAACTCCGCGACATCAGCCTCGGTCGGCTCCTCAGGAAGCCGGCCTGGTTGACCTCCGCCGATCCCGAACTCGAGAAACTTGAATCCGAATCTCCGGGAAATCCGGAAGTGCTCCTCCATGGCCACATTTCGAAAACCCCATTCTCCGCATCCGACGATCATGCCTGAAAGACCTCACTTATAGCTTCAGAAATACCAGCCACGGCTCCCCGGTCGTTGGGGATTCACCGCGACAAGCAACCCTGACAGGATAGCACTTGCCGGGCGCATCCCATCAAATCGAACGGGACTCATCTGGCTAAATCATCCGGTTTTGTCAAATTGTGTCGGATGAGACAAATGTAACTTGTCTGAAATTTTTACGGACCCTATAAAACATCCTTGGGGCGGGAGCTTGGATGGAGTTATTTTCGTATACTCGGCCTTTGACCGCCGCTCAGCTAAGCGCGTGATCAGTTGAACTTATGCTCCGGAAGATAGCCTCCTGAATCCAGATTATTTGTCATGACCTCGAACAATATTTTCAGTCTTTCACTCAGCCTCATCTTAGCCGCATCGATGGGAGAGGCGTTCTCCAATGAACCGCTGAAAGAAGCCTCCTTCGGATTTGAGGGCCTCGAGATCTTCAAGGTAGAGGGGGCCGCGCTCGGTCTTACTGTCTCGGACCTGGACGGCGACGGACGCATGGATCTCGTCGTAGCCAACAATACCGAGGGCACCATCCAGCTGCTCTACCAGGACGGTAAGAAGAAAAAAACCGGCGGGAAACCGCCTCCGCGCAACACGGTAGCCTCCGATTCACGCTTCCGAGTGGAAAAGTTCTATACCGACAAGAAGGTCAATTCTCTAACGGTTGGAGATTTCAACGGAGATGGGAAACCTGATCTGGCCTACTACTGCGACCCTCCGGAGCTCGAGATCGTCTACCAGGGAGAGACCTGGGGAGCGAAACGAAAACGCTATCCCATCCGCGATGGCGCCCGCTCGACCTCTGCATTGCAGGTCGCCGATCTCGACGCAAACGGAAAGATGGACCTCGTTCTCCTCGGCACTCTGAAAACCTACCTCTTCTACCAGCAGAAGAGCGGAGGGCTGGGGCAACCGACGGTCATGAACAATGCCCGGGAAGGCATCACCTCTCTCAAGTTGCGCGACCTCAACTCCGATGGAAAGGTTGACCTGGTCTACTTCAGTCCCTCCTCAGAAGAGCCGGTCCTCACACGCATCCAGTGCGGCAACGGCTTCGCCCCCCTCATCGCCAGCCGGCTGCTGGCCCTGCAGGCCTGGACCCTGCATGCTGAGAACAACACTCCCCTGCTCTACACGATCCAGGGCAACACCCGGAGAATCAAGGCCTACCGATGGCAGGACAAGGAGGTTACGGGCGGCCTCGGCAGTC
>PAOC01000119.1 GCA_002708465.1 Planctomycetota bacterium | reverse complement strand
GTGAGTCCGGTCATCGAGGGAATGGGCGAACATATCAAGCGCACGGTCGAGCTGCTCGAAAAGACCGATCTCGAGGCGGTCAGCGCCCTGGTCGATAAACTCTTTGAAGCTTACCAGTCCGGTACGCGTGTGTATATCTGCGGCAACGGCGGCTCGGCAGCCACGGCCAGCCATTTTTCCGAAGATCTCGCAAAGAGTACCATCAAGGACCAGGCGGTCCAGAAGCGTCTTCGGGTGAGCAGCCTGACGGACAGCGTTCCTTTCATCTCGGCGCTGGGCAATGACTGGGGCTATGACACCATCTTTCGGGAGCAGCTCGTGACAGTGGCTGAAGAGGGTGATGTGCTCATCGCCATCAGTGGCTCCGGCAACAGCCCGAATGTCGTCAGCGCCGTTCAATGGGCTTCGGAGAACGGGCTGTTTACCGTTGGCTTCAGCGGATTCAATGGCGGCAAGCTCAAGGGGATGGTTGACCTGAGCGTTCACAGTCCGGTTCTCGATATGGAGATCGCTGAGAACACCCACATGGTTGTCGTGCATCTCGTGGTCAGCGGTTTGCGCGCGAGGATCAACGAGGCAGCCTGAAACGTCCAGGTGGTTTTCTAATTCGGGGGCTCGGTTTTAATGGCAGGAAAGAACGGGACTCACGAACGTCCAGNCGGCGNCTCNCTGCGCCTCTACGATGCGAATCTCAACCGTGCATCCGAAGGCCTGCGGGTAGCCGAGGACGTTTNCCGTTTTCATCTCGACCTGCCCGGCCTGGCGNCGGAGCTCAAGGAATTGCGNCACCAGTTGCTCTCGGTCCCTCCCGGCGCAGGGCTNTCGAGAGAGGANCTTCTGCGGGCGAGGGACATNGAGGGAGATGTCGGGNGNGANAGCGCGACTCCGGAATCTTCCAGCGAGCCGGTCGATCTTACCGAGACGGCCTACAGGAACCTGCGCCGAGGCGCCGAGGCGATTCGTGTTCTCGAGGAGGTNAGCCGCAGCCAGGGNGGGGCNNCCGGAGNCCTGCAGGANCTNCGNTACCGGNTTTATTCGATCGAAAAGGCCATGCTGAGCCTTGTTGATGTGGCGGCGCGCCGCGGCGAGCTGCTCGAGGGCGCCCGCGTTTGCCTGTTGGTAACCGCTGAGGCCTGTCCGGGGGGCGAGCTTGCCGCCGTGGTACGGAGCTGCATTGATGCCGGGGCCGGGATGATCCAATTACGCGAGAAGAACCTCGATGACAGTGAGCACCTGGAGCGCGCAAGGGCCTTGCGCGAGGTCTGCTCGGCGGGGGGGGCGCTCTTCGTGGTGAATGACCGGCCTGACATCGCCCTGCTGAGTCACGCCGATGGCGTTCATCTCGGGCAGGAGGATCTCTCTCTTTCCCAGGCCCGGCGTATTGTCGGTGACAATGTACTCATAGGCCGCTCAACTCACTCTCTCGAGCAGGCCAGGGAGGCCGCGCGTGAAGGGGCCGACTATATCGGCGCCGGGCCGGTATTCGAGACCTCGACAAAGGATGCGGGGCCTCTGCTTGGCGTGGACGGCCTGAGCGGCATTCTTGAAGGCGTGAGCCTGCCTGTCTTCGCGATTGGCGGGCTGACAGATTCGAATGTTCCCCTGGTGCGCGCGGCCGGAGGCGAGCGGATTGCGGTCTGCTCAGCCGTTTTAGGCAGCCCCAGTCCTGAAAAAACGGTTGGCGGGCTTTGCTCGGTTCTTGCCTGAAAAGAGCGGTCCCCTCTTCTTCTAATCGCCCCGCTGCTCTATAATTCTNCGCATGAGTGAACACTCCAGACAGCGAATTCCCAGCATGCTGTTATCCCTGGTCCCCGGCTGGGGGCACGTCTACTGGGGAAGGGAGGCTCTCGGTATCGGCATCTTTTCCGCCGCGGCGCTCGTGGGCTTCGGCTTTCTCAACACCTGGCTTGTCTACCAGGGGTCCGGAAAGACGACGATGGTCTGGGTTTTCGGGGTCGTCTTCTGTCTCGTTATGGCGGCCAACTGGATCGATATTTTTCTGCGTACCGATCCGGCTCGTGTTGGTGAGGACGATCGCCGGCGCAAGCTGTGTATTCAGCGCGGTACCGCCGCATATCTACAGGGCGACCTCGACGTAGCGCTGGGAGAGTTCAAGGAGTGCCTGAAGATCGAACCGAATTGTCCCGAGGCGCTTTTTCGTATCGGCGTTCTGGCCGCGCGCCAGGGTGACATCGAGATCGCTCGTACCGGCCTGCGCCGTGCTCTGCGCTACGATGTCGGAGGGAAGTGGACGTGGGAAATCGAACGCGAGTTTATTCGGCTTGACGCGGAGATGACCGCGTCGGCGGAGTACGGCCATGACGACAGGGAAGAGGAGGAGNCTCGTGAGGAAGCTCTTGATGGGGACACCCCCGAAAGAGAGGAGGAGGCCGAGCACGCCTCGGCGTGAGGATGGTCACCTATAAAGATTCAGGGGTAGACATTGACGCCGGCAATGCCGCCGTCGAGCGTATCTCCAGTCACGTCCAGAGTACCTATACGCCGCAGGTCCTGACCGGAAGCCATGGAGGCTTTGCCGGGATGTTCAGGCTCGATTATCCCAGGGGGACCATCGAGAAGGACTTCAAGGATCCGGTCCTTGTCGCCTGCACCGATGGAGTCGGTACCAAGCTCGAGGTCGCCTACAGGATGGGGATCTCGAATACGATCGGGATTGACCTGGTGGCGATGTGCGTCAATGACCTCATCGTCCAGGGAGCGAAGCCCCTGTTCTTTCTCGACTACATCGCCGTGGGGAAGATGGAGCCTGATACGATCAGCGGACTGGTCGAGGGTATCGCCGAGGGCTGCAGGCAGTCCGGCTGCGCCATTCTCGGTGGCGAGACCGCCGAGATGCCCGGCTTCTATCCGCCCGGGCACTACGAGCTGGCCGGCTTCTCCGTGGGCGCAGCCGAGAGGAAGCGTCTTATACTCGGAGACCGGGTCGAGGCGGGAGACAAGGTCATCGGCCTGGTCTCGAGCGGTTTTCACTCCAACGGCTACTCCCTGGTGCGAAAGGTGTTTCTCGGTAAGCGCGCCAGCGCGAAGAGTCTCCAGCGGGTTCTGCCGGGTTGTGACCTGCCCCTTGGCGAGACGCTGCTGGAGCCGACCCGGATCTACGTGAAGCCTGTTCTCTCCGTTCTCGATGCCTATCGGCAGAAGCGGCCGGTTCACGCCATCAGCCATATCACCGGCGGCGGGCTCATCGAGAACATCCCGCGCTGTCTTCCCGGCCATCTCGATGTGGTTATNCAGCGCAAGGCCTGGAAGCCGCCGGCTATCTTTACCCACCTCGCCAAGAGGGGTAAGGTTCCCAGGGCCGAGATGTACCGNGTCTTCAACATGGGGATCGGGATGGTGCTCGTGGTCTCGCGCCACTTCGCCGGCTCGNTTCTGAGGCAGCTCCAGGATGAGGGNGAGCCCGCGGTGGAGATCGGCGAGGTGGTCAAGGGCAAGGGCAAGGTGAAGTTCAAGTAGGCCCGGGCAGTTAGAGAGCCAGCTCGCCGGAGTAGACCTCGGTTGCCGGGCCTGTCATCCAGACATTGCCATCCCGTCCGCTTCCATCCCAGCGGATCTTGAGGTCACCGCCCCGCAGGTGGACGACAGCTTCGCGGTCACACCAGTCGTTGAGCACGCCGGCGACGACGGCGGCGCAGGCTCCTGTGCCGCAGGCGAGGGTCTCGCCGCTGCCTCTCTCCCAGACCCTGAAGTCCAGCTCGGTGCGCGAGCGGGGCACGACAAATTCTGTATTCACCCTCTCCGGGAACCAGGGGTGGTTCTCAAAGCGGGGGCCCCATTCCTCCAGGGGCAGCTGGCCGAGCTCCGGCAGCTCGACGCCTTCGGGAACCCGGGTTTCATCNANCCGGATGACGGCGTGAGGGTTGCCCATCGAGATGCCGGTAAGCTGAAAAAGAAGACCCTCCATCTCCAGCGGGATGCGGATGGCCGCCTCCTCCGCGTCTTCGCCATCGGNCANCGGGATCTCGCCCCGCTTCAGGCCNGGGGCGCCCATATCGACCGCNACCTCGCTGACCTTGCCANCGGNGCTCGNCTCNATCAGCAGNTTTTTTGTNCCGGCATCGGTCTCCACCNGNAGCTCTCGNTCTTNGGNGATNCCGTGGTCATGGACGTACTTGGCAACACAGCGGATCCCGTTGCCGCACATCTGNCCNCGNCTTCCGTCCGCGTTGTACATCTCCATGCGGCAGTGGCTCCCNGCTTCGCNTGGCGGCTGGATGAGGATCAGGCCGTCGGAGCCGATTCCGAAGTTCCTGTCGGAGACCTTCCTGGAGAGTNCGGCNGGATCTTCGATGGTNGTTTCAAAGCCGTTGATATAGACGTAATCGTTGCCGAGGCCGTGCATCTTGGTGAATTTCACAGTCATGNCCGGCATCTTAGCGGAAAAAATCGCCGTTCAGACTATTTTTTGCACCTGAGNGGNGNGGGNAGGATCGTCTAAACTGACAGGACACCGTTTTTTATNAAGGNTATNGNCAATGATGTGTTTTTCAGAGGGCNGGTCGNGCTGGGGCAGNGGNCTTGTTNCGCTTNNGCTGGCGGNCGTGCTGTNGCANCCAGGCGGTTCTATAGANGCCCTCCAGGATGAAAAGCCCGCCGAGGGNGGGGTGAAAAAGAAGAAGNCGCCCATTCCAGAGCTNNCGGCNGACCAGCTTCCGAAGCNGACGCGAGCGCGTCCCGACCCT
Organism: Planctomycetota bacterium; assembly: GCA_002708465.1. The sequence goes on along the minus strand of PAOC01000119.1, from coordinate 13,863 downwards.
GCNAANTCCCAGGTCGAGCTCGATACGATCCANGTNACCATCGTTGAGATGGCCCAGACGATGGCCGGNAAACGCTACACTCCGCAGACGAGGGTGGTGCAGAACTATCTTGGCGAGTATCTCCGGCGGGCGGGCTACAGGATTGTCGAGAATCCTGCCAAGGCCCGCTACCGGGTCAGCGGCAAGATCTCGACGATCTTCGATACAGAACTTATCCTTCGCAACAAGATCATCGCCTGGAAGTATGCCGGGACCATCACCGCCAAGCTGCAGGATGCCAACGGCAAGGTTCTCCAGGAGATNGANATNCCCGAGGTCTTTCGACTNAACGTTAAGAGTGAAAAGTCGGCGATCTGGGATCTGCGCCGNTTCCTGGCNCATATTATCTATTCCGAANTCTGCCTGAAGGGAGNTGANCTGACCAANGGAAGAATCGTCANNCTCATNGAGTCTCTTGCCGTCGACTCTTTTGACCAGGTGGAGGATATCGAGGCATCCGCNGTTGTCGAGAAGCTGGCGGNCCACGGNCTCGAGGCGGTTCCCTATCTTNTGCAGGCGCTGACNGATACTCGGACNGTNATGGTCAAGGCGGCCTACCCGGGGCTGAAGGTGCCGACCGATCTGAAGATNTANCATCTCGCCGACAAGACCCTGGAGGAGATCTTTCAGAAGGTGAGCAGGATGGANCTGAAGACGCCCCCGCAGCTTCGCTTCTATATCATCGCAGGATGGGAAAACGAGTGGCGGCGCTTCTGTAAGCCTTTCCGGGAATCTCCCGAGGCCGACCGNCGCAAGCACGCCCTGCTGAANAAATCNGCNGGCGCCGTGCAGGAGAAAAACCTCCGGGTTCTCGATTTCTCCCTCTACGGGAAAAAACCCGGCAAGGGCAAGGCCGGGGAGCCGAAAGAGGCCGATAAAGAGCCCTCGGAGGATAAGGCGGAGCCGAAAAAGCAGCCCTGAGCCTAAAAGCGCCGCTTTTTTGCAAGTCCCCTGATCNGGCTGTGTTGCAGTCTTCCTTCGGGACAGATATACTCGTCCGACTGGCTCTGTATTGTAACGATGGCATGGTAGCGCCTGTTTGAGCTTGCTCACGGCGCCGGCTGCCGCGCTTACCACTAGTCGAACAGTTTGCATCTGGAGGCAAAGAATGGCGGCAACGATTCGGATTCCCACTCCCCTGAGAAAATTCACCGATGGCAAGAGCGAGGTGGATGTAGAGGGCGGCACGGTCCGTGAGATNTTCGATGATGTCGAGAATCGNCACGGCGGCCTGAAGGATAAGATTTTTGACGATGCCGGAGAGGTCCGGCGNTTCATCAATGTATTCGTCAATGGNGAAGATGTTCGCCATGCCGAGGGNCTCGATACCCCGGTGAAGGATGGCGANGAGCTGAGCGTGGTCCCGGCGATTGCCGGTGGNCTGGGTTCCCGGTCCAGGCAGGNCTGAAGTATGGCAGGTAAAAGTTACGACGAGCTGCTCGCTGAGTATCGTGAGAGCATCCCCGAGATGGACCCNGNGCAGGTCGAGGAGACCCTCGGCAACGAGNCCGANGTAACNGTCGTCGACGTTCGTGAGTCCGACGAATACCGNGCCGGNCATCTNCCCGGAGCGGTCCAGTTGTCNCGAGGATTTCTCGAGATGCAGGCCGCCAAGAAGCTTCCTGANCAGGATGCCAGGATCATAGCCTATTGCGCCGGCGGCGTTCGNTCGCTCTTNGCGGCGAACTCCCTGCGGGTTCTGGGTTACACCAACATCACCTCGATGAAGGGCGGCTTCACGCGCTGGAAGCAGAATGGTCATCCGGTGGATGTCCCCGAGNCCCTGTCCGAGCAGGAGCGNGAGCGCTATGCAAGGCACCTCAGCATCGANGAGGTCGGCGAGGCCGGCCANCTGCTGATGAAGAAGGCAAAGGTGCTCTGNATCGGCGCCGGCGGCCTGGGTTCTCCAGCCGCCTTCTACCTGGCCGCGGCCGGAATNGGNACTCTNGGAATCGTTGATTACGATGTCGTTGATCTGACCAACCTGCAGCGCCAGATTCTCCACACCGATGCCAGGGTGGGNGANCCCAAGACGGACTCNGCGAAGGATACGCTCCTCGCGCTGAATCCCGATATCGAGNTCGTTNCCCATAACGACCGTGTTCATTCGACCAATGTCGACGAGCTGTTTGAGGGCTACGACATCATCGTCGATGGCTGCGACAATTTTCCGACCAGGTATCTCGTCAACGATGCCTGCTGCAAGCACGGCATTCCGAATGTGCACGGCTCCATCTATCGTTTTGAGGGCCAGGCGACCGTTTTCTGGCCCGGCAAGGGGCCCTGCTACCGCTGCCTGTTCCCTGAGCCTCCGCCGCCAGAGATGGCGCCTTCCTGCGCCGAGGCGGGAGTCCTGGGAGTACTTCCGGGCGTTATCGGGGTGCTCGAGGCGATCGAGGTGATCAAGATCATCCTGGGTAAGGGCGATCTGCTCACCGGCAGGCTGTTGACCTACGATGCTCTCGAGGCCAGGTTTCGTGAACTGAAGATCCAGGCCGATCCCGACTGCAATTATTGCGGTGAGGGGAAGGAATTCCCCGGCTACACCGACTACGCCCATTTCTGCGGCGTTTGAGGAGTGAAGCGCCTTTGTCGACACTTCCCCAGGAATTTCTGCCCCTGATCGCGGACGCGCCGGGCTTGTCGCTCATCGGCAATACGCCGCTGGTGCCCATCGTCCTGCCCGGCNTCGACAAGCCAGGCGTCGAGGTCTACGCCAAGGTNGAGTANTTCAATCCCGGCGGGTCGATCAAGGANCGNCCGGTGCTCTGGATGCTGCTCAGNGCCATTCTCGATGGCCGTCTTACGCGCGAGCGTACGGTNTTGGACTCGAGCTCCGGCAACGCAGGNATCGCCTACGCGATGATCGGCGGNGCGCTGGGCTACAAGGTCAAGCTTGTCGTGCCCGAGAACGCTTCCGAGGAGCGCAAGAAACGAATCCTCGCGCACGGGGCCCAGNTGGACTTTACCGATGCGGTGGAGGGCTATGATGAGGCTTTGCGCGAGGTGCGCCGCCAGGCGGAGGCTGATCCCGACAAGTATTTCTTCTGTGATCAGTACAGCAACGAGAGCAATTGGCAGGCTCACTATAATATGACAGCGGTCGAGATCCTCGAGCAGACCGATCGCAGGGTTACCCACTTTGTTGGCGGAGTCGGAACCGGAGGCACGATCACCGGAGTCGGGCGCCGTCTGAAGGAAGAGCTTCCGGAGGTCGAGGTNACCATGATTCTCCCCGATGCCTTCCCCGGCATCGAGGGGCTCAAGCCCATGGAGACGGAGGANGATATTGTTCCNGANATCTTCGATGAATCGGTTGTCGACCGGAAGGTACAGGTGAATATCGAGCAGGCCTACGATATGTGCCAGGCTCTGGCTCGCGCGGGTTTTTTCGTCGGACAATCCTCCGGCGGTTATCTTCGNGGNGTCCAGGATGTCGTNGAGAGGATCGACGAAGGGGTCGTCGTNACCGTCCTCAANGANATCGGTGAGCGATATTTCAGCACCAGCCTCTGGGGTTGAGATGCCGCNGCCGCTCTTTTTTTCTCTTTACGGTNGTGACTTTCCTCCGGTTTGAGAAAAAAGTCNGCTTCGGCCAGACTCCCCATTNTGTAACTCTTTTGACTGNAAAGTGTTCCGTTAATATTTNNCGAATAGNGCGGAACCTGATGAGAAAGTTGCATTCTCATCGGAAACAGTTGAGCATATAGCCTCACTCGGCCTCTTTTCAGGGGTCGGTGTTTCTTTTTATACGCGCAAACGGAAGGATGGAGCTGTCCCGGGCTCGCAGGGGAGGACGGCAGGAGAAGAAATCGGATGGAGAGCAAAACCAGCGTTCATTCCATAGCTGCCGTGAAGAAGGAAGACCTTCTCTGGGTCTACGATCTCATGGTCAGGGCGCGCGAACTGGACGAAGCGGAGATACGCCTGAGGCGCCAGGGCGCCTTTCAGTTTCAGCTCAGCTGTTCGGGGCACGAGGCCATCCAGGCGGTAGCGGCGAAGCTGCTGAGGCCTGGTAAGGACTGGTTCTATCCCTATTACCGTGATCGTACCTTCGTCTATGGCCTCGGAATGACCCCGGCGGACCTTTTCCGGCAGCCCCTGGGCAAGCGGACGGATCCCAGCTCCGGCGGCCGCCAGATGCCGAACCACTTTGCCGCTCCCGAGCTGAACATCGTCAGCCAGTCCAGCCCCACGGGAACCCAGTTCCTGCAGGCGGTCGGNACCGCAGAGGTGAACAAAATTGTCAGGAGCCTGCCGCCGAACCCCTCTCTGCCGCCCTGCAGCGAGGACGAGGTGGTCTACGTCTCCGCCGGAGATGGAGCTACGAGCCAGGGAGATTTTTACGAGGCGATCAGCGCCGCTTCTTTGAACAAGCTTCCCGTACTCTTCGTCATCCAGGACAACGGCTACGCCATCTCGGTTCCAACCGAGGTCCAGACCCCCGGCGCCAGCATCTCCCGCACCTTCTCGGACTTCCCCGGCCTGTTTGTTCGCGAGATCGATGGAGTCGATGTTCTCGATTGCTTTGATGGCCTTGGAGAGGCGATCGCTCATTGCCGCAGCGGCAAGGGGCCGGCGCTGGTGCATGCGCGCGTGGTCAGGCTGAAGCCGCACTCCGATTCGGACGATGACTCGAGCTACCGGTCGAATTCGGAGAAAGAGGAGGACGAGAAGCGCGATCCCCTGCCTATCTTTGAACAGCTGATGGTGGAGCAAGGTTTCGTCGATCTCGAGGATGGTGAACGTATCCGGAAGGATGCCCATGACGAGTTCCAGGACATCTACGATACGATCAAGGAAGAGGAGATGCCGGACGCGTCGACCGTATCCCGGTTTGTTTACAATCCGGAGATTGTCATCGATAAGGAAAATGCTCCCGTTGTCGGCGGCGAGAAGATCACCATGGTCGAGGCGATCAATCGGGCTCTGGCCACCGAGATGCAGAGAGACCCCCGCGTCGTTGTCTTTGGTGAGGACGTGGCTGATTGTTCAAAGGATCAGAACCTGCCGGACGTTAAGGGAAAAGGCGGGGTTTTCAAGGTTACCCATGGCCTGCAGGCTCGCTTCGGTTCAACCAGGGTCTACAACGCCCCCATCGCCGAATCCGGCATTGTTGGCCGGGCCATCGGTATGGCGGTAAGGGGCCTGAGGCCGGTGGTCGAAATACAATTCTTCGATTATATCTGGCCTGCCATGAACCAGATCCGCAGCGAGCTTGCCATGATGCGCTGGCGTTCAAATAACACTTTCTCCTGTCCGGTTGTCGTTCGCTGCCCGATCGGTGGCTATGTTCGGGGCGGAGCTATTTATCACAGCCAGAGCGCGGAATCGATGTTCTGTCAGTGTCCCGGTTTGCGGGTGGTTATGCCCTCCAACGCCAGGGATGCCATCGGTCTTCTACGCACCGCGATGCGCTGCGGCGACCCGGTCATGTTCTTCGAGCACAAGCATCTTTATCGGCAGCAGTACACCCGTGCTTCCGACCCGGGGGCCGACTATGCAATTCCCCTGGGTAAGGCCGCCACGGTTCGAAAGGGTGAAGATGTGACCGTCGTTACCTACGGAGCCCAGGTCCAGAAATCGCTCGATGCCGCCGAGCAGCTGGCCAGCGAGGGCTTTGAGGTCGAGGTCATCGACCTGCGCTCCCTGCAGCCTTACGATTGGGAGGCCATCAGCTCCTCCACCCGCCGTACCGGTCGCCTTGTGGTGGTCTACGAGGAGAACAGGTCTTTCGGTTTTGGCGCCGAGATCGCCGCTCGAGCGGCGCAGGAGCTTTTCAGCTATCTCGATGCTCCGGTCATGCGGGTTTCGGCCAAGGATACCTACGTCGGATTCGCCCAGGAACTCGTCGATGCCTGCCTTCCCCAGGTAGCCGACATCTGCGAGACGCTGCGTCGTTCGGTCAGGTTCTGAGCGTTCGCTGAAATTTTTCAGCGTTCTGCCCGGCATTTTTCCGGTGAAGGTTTGAAGAAGGCATCTGCATGCAGAAGCCCGGAGGACGTTTATCCTTGAGGATTGTGAGGCCTTTCACGAGGCCGCCTGAAACCCATTACGAAAAAAAGGGGCTGGGGGTACTTTTTTTCTGCAATGACCGAGTCCTGAACTTCGTCTGATGGGATGTAAGAAATAAATTAAATCGCGACAGTATTTGTTCTACTCGTGACCGTTTGGTGACAAAAGTTTAGTAGCTTACCGTGGCGAGAGGGCCGAGAGGCACAAAGCATATCGGAGCCGAAGGGCTTCGGGAGTATCGGAGCCNAAGGGCTCTGGGAGTATCGGAGCCGAAGGGCTCCAAGGGCAATTGGCGGGGGAACCGGGAGTTCTCGGCTGACTTGCACGGATCTGGAAAGCCAGGTGCTGTGCGGGGCTGGCGGAGCGACGACCCAACCCGGTTCTTTCAGTAAGAAAAGTTGCTGTCACTTCAACAGGAGGTAGCGCGCGGAAACCGAGCACACAACAGGTTCCAAAGTCGGGTCTGTCCGGAAGAGCCCCATGAGGGTTGCCGGCGACCTCACCGACCTGCTCGACTGCGCAAACAATCCGGCAAAAGCGGCGGCAACTGGAAGCAAACAGTAGAGAAGGGGGTAGCTTATGAAAGGNAAGATTCCGAAGGCAGAGCGAAGGGAATCAATAGGACGNAGAAAAAAATCTGCTAAGCCNAAAGCAGCCAGAAAAGCTCAGAACGGCAGGATTCCTCTGTCCTTTTCTGATCTCCAGATTCCAGTTCGGCCTCTCCTGAACGCCGNACAGGAACGCCGGGCCGGCGCGATTATTCAGACAAACCTGAAGCGCCTTGCTTATTTCCTGCCGCGCCATATAGGCGGTTACGGTCGTTATCTTACCCGGATGAACGAATTGGTCGTTAATGGCGGCCTGATGTTCACCTGGATGTCTCTCAGGGACCAGATGGCCGAGGATCTCAAGGCTGCAGCGGCTGCGCTGGAAAAGGCTGAAGNCTTCGCCAGCAGAAAGCCGTCTTCGGCGAAAGACGAGGCTAAGGCCTGGANGCGTTTCGAGAAGGGCGTGACGATNCTTTCGACCTATCCGCTCGANCCTGAGACCACCTTCAATTGGGCTAAGGAGGTTTTAGAGAAACCCCTGGGCTCNACTGGAATCGNNGGGCTNTGGAAAAGCAATCGTATCGAACGGATCGTTCGGCGGATNTTCGACAAGCTCAACGCGGCTCGGGATGGGCTTGTTCTGCCCAACCTTCGGCTGGTGCTCAAGGAGGTCTTCCGTTATCACCCGGTCGGTATGAAACGCAGCGATCTCTTCCAGGAGGGAGTGCTTGGACTTCAGAAGGCGATTTTCCGTTACGATCCCACGNGAGGGACGCGTTTCTCGACCTATGCGACCTATTGGATTCGCCAGTCGATCCGTAAATCACTGATCGACAAGTCGCGAATGATCCGGGTTCCGCAGGGGGTACAGGAAAAGCTTCGCAAGGAAGACTGCAAGCTCTCCGAAGAAGAGGCGGCCCGCATTCGGCGTGTCATGAGCGAGACCGTTCTTTTCTCAGCCGCCGACAACGACGACGGGGGTGATCGCAATCTTTTCGTCGTGAGGGACACGAACGAGCATGCTCAGAGCGAGGTCCTGCACACCAACACGATTCCCAAAGAGATCATCAAGGCTCTCGATCGACTCGAGGGGAGAGAGCGAGAGGTTATCGCGAGGCGTTTCGGCCTTGAAGGAGAAAAGCCTCAGACGCTCGAACAGATCGGAACCCGAATGAACCTCTCGAGAGAGCGAATTCGCCAGATCGAGAAGGAAGCCCTGGGGCACATGAAACAGATTCCAGGCTTGCAGGAGGTCTACGAAGATCTCGGCAAGGCCAGTTTCAACGGTTACACCTCGAAAAACTGAATTTGAAGACCGCTGGGATCACAGCCCCGGCAGCAGGGATTCTGTGCGGACTTTCCCTGCTGCCGGGGCATTTTCTTTTCCCCGCAGCCAGCCTCACTGTCTTATGCTCTTGGGCATGAGTGAAAACCTGCTCATTACAGCCGACTGGGTTTTGCCCGTCAGCTCCGCCGCGCTGCGCGATGGCGCTGTGGAGGTTCGGGATGGCCGTATCCACTCGGTTGGAGCCGCCGCTGAGCTTCTCGGTGAAAGCGAGGCTGAACGTCGCATCGACCTTGGCGCCGCCGCCCTCTTGCCCGGACTGGTGAATACCCATGCTCATCTGGAATTGACCGCTTTACGCGGGTTTCTCGAGGAGCCGGATTTCTTCGGCTGGATCCGGCGGCTTACCGAGACCAAGTACGAGACCCTGGATGAAGAGGATCTGCTCTGCTCGGCGCGTCTTGGTGTTCTCGAAGCCGTCCGGGCCGGGGTGACCACCATCGGCGACATTGCGGATGCAGGGGTCTCCCTTTCCGCTCTTTCAGAGGGAGGCTTGCGGGCGGTTCTCTACCAGGAGGTATTCGGCCCGGATCCTGCCCAGGCCGAAGAGAGCCTCCTGGGATTGCTCGACAAGCTTGAATCACACCAGGCTGCCGGGGCGGAGCGCGTCACCATCGGCATCTCTCCCCACGCCCCCTATACGGTTTCCGGAAGATTGTTCAAGCTGCTGGCCGAGTTGGCCCTGAAAGAAGGATATCCGGTCTCGGTACACGCTGCCGAGTCGACGGCNGAGGGAGAGTTCGTTCGGATGGCGCAGGGGCCTTTTGCCGAATATCTCAGGAGCCGCGACATCGCGGTTGAGCCTCTTGGCGTTTCGACTATCAGCTATTTCGATGAGCTTGGCCTGCTCGCCACGGCTCCTCTCCTTGCCCATTGCATTGATTGCAGCGCGGATGATCTGCGGCGGATTGCGGCCTCGGGTTCCAGTATCGCGCATTGTCCGAAGTCCAATGCCAAGCTGGCTCATGGGATCGCGCCGCTCGGGGCGATGCTGGAGGCCGGCGCGCGGGTCGGCCTGGGAAGCGATGGGGTTGTCTGCAACAATACCTGCGACCTGCTGGAGGAGGCTCGTTTTGCCGCCCTGCTCCAGCGCGCCGGAGGAGAATCGGTTTGTGGGGAGGCCGGCGATTTCCTGCGCCTCATGACCCTCGGAGGGGCGGAGGCCCTGGGACTTGCCGACAGCATCGGCTCGCTCGAGGCCGGCAAGCTCGCCGATCTCTGTGCCGTAGACCTGGCGGCGCCTCATTTTCAGCCGGTAATTGATGTGGAGGCCGCGGTGCTCTATTCGGCCTCGGCCAGGGACATCGTTCTGACCGTGGTGGAGGGAGAGGTTCTCTATGACGGCAAGGCNCTGGCGAGGACGGATCCAGGNTCCCTGGAGGANCCCCTTGCCACGATTCGAGGTAAGCTCAACCCCGCCGGCTAACCCTGGCCTAGGCCAGCCCCGNTTCTTGCCATGAAGCGCAAGGCCTCACTCGATTCTTCGTCGATGATGATCGGATCCAGGAAGGTTTCGTTCCGGATCCCCGCAGCGATGGCGAGCTTGCCCAGGAACGATTCTTCCGGGAAGTCGATCTCGGCGGCGGCGACCGCCGGCCCCTTCTCGATGCCGCTGCCCGGTGTCCAGGCGAGGGTGACCTGTCGAAGTTTTCGCCGGGCGCTCTTCAGCTCTTCCACCGTGTGGCGGAACATCTGCTTGCACTTGGCCTTCTTGCTGAGGGTCTTCCAGCCGTCGGTTGCCGCAAGCTGGCGGCAGAGAAAGACCTCGGTCCAGAAATAATCGTCGCGCTGCAGGGGCAGACCCTGGTCGTGATCTTCTTTCTCCTGGAGGCTGAAGAGGAACAGCGCGATGATGTCTGAGTCCTCGTCGTAGCGCGCGCCATCCAGGATGCTGAGCACCCAGGCGAGCGGTCCCTTGGACCGATGGGCATGGGTCAGGCGGTATTTGTTGTGATATTGCAGTACGAGTTGGCTCATTGCTTTTTCGTTAACTTTGCCAGGATTCTATAAACCGTAGCTNTCTCAACGGCTCCTTCAGCAGGGATTCTAATCGTCTTTAGCCTCCGGGTAAATGCCCAGATCCCGGCTTCTCGATTCTCTCCAGTTGTCGAGCTCTTCGTCGCTTANCTGTTCATGGTTCCAGAGCGCCCAGTTGAGGCAGGCGATGAGATCGTCTGTCTCTTCCAGCCCAACGCCGATTCTCACCAGCCGGTCAATTCCGAGCCGACTCAGTTCTTCTGGCGGGGTGAAGTATTCAGACACCGTTCCGTGATGGTTGAGCTTGGTGGTGAGGCCATCGAAGCTCAAGGCATAGCGAAGAATGACACAGGTTGCCAGGACATCGCAAAAGCGCTTTGTTGCATCCTCGTCAGCACCTTCGAGACGGAAACTCAGCAGGGAGCCGGGCAGCTTGTAGTGAGAGGAGATGGTCTCGCTGTCGACATGATCCTGGAGCGAAGGATGGAATACCTGCGATACGCGCGGATGCGCCGCCAGCATCGTTGCCACCCTGGCGGCGTTCGAGCAGCGGCCTTCGTAGGCCGCTTCGGCAGACGGCAGCTTTTCCAGCAGAGCCTCGGCTCTTCTCCAGTCGAGGATCCCTCCCCGCATGGCCTGAAGGTCCATCACCTGGTTCAGGGTCTCGGCATCATCCGAGGCGATATAGCCCCAGAGGTCGCGGTCCTCTCCACCCAGCGCCTTGGTCCCGGAGGCGACGATAAAATCCAGGCCATCGTGTTCCAGCAGCGGCCTCGAAGACCCCCAGGGCGTAGCAATGGTGTTGTCGACGATCAGTCGCAGCCTTCCGCAGCCGGCAGAGCGTTTCTGGAGCACGAGCTCTCCCATGCGCCCGGGGTCGAGCGCTCTCATCAGCGGATTGGTGTAGGTCTCGGTGAAGATGAGGCAGGTGTTCTCCCGGATGGCGGCCTCGAGCCCTTCGTAGTCGCCGTCGTCCATGAGCGTAAAATCCGCTCCTACCCGCTCACAGAGCTTCTGCAGGTAGACCCGGGTCTTGTTGTAGCTCTGGCGCATGATGATCGCGTGCGAGCCGCTATCGACCAGTATGTCGAAGAGCAGGGCGCAGGCCTGCATGCCGCAATCGGTGAGTACGGCGGCCCGTGAACCCTCGAGCTTCTTGACCTCATTCAGCAGCCTTGCGGTCGTTTCCGTTCCGTAGCGGGCATAGACCTGTGGAAGTTCGGACCAGCACTTCTCCTCGAACATCGCGGCGATCTTGCCTTCCTGCCAGGCGACCATATTGGGTGAGCCCAGCAGGTCGAGCTGCAGCGTTTTTCCCTCGGGGTGGAGGTAGGGGGTTCCGCTCGAGCGAATCGCCTTGTCAATTCCAGCGTGCAGCGCCGCGGTGGAGGCGTGCATGTCCTCCAGCCGGGGCCGTTCAGCCGGGCAGTTTTCAGGATCGAGGTAGGCTTCCAATGACATGCGGAGATCATACAGGCGGTGTCGATCTTCAGCAAATGTTCGAAGCGGCATATCGAGCCGGCGAACGCCACGGGCCGTTCTTCCGACCTGTGACGATTCAGACGTTCGCCTGCGGGATCACTGTTTACGTTTCGAGGCGACCTTGCGCTGCAGGCGCTGGGCGTTGGCCCGGGCCTCTTTCTGCGTTTTGTAGCCCTTGTCGCTAAGGATCTTGAAGACCGTGCTGGGAGGCCGGACTTCTTTGATCTCACGGCCCTTCTTCTCGGCGGCCTTGCGAGCCTTCTCGTATTTGGCCAGCTGTGCCTTGTACTTTTTCGGGGCGCTCTTCTTGAGTGATCCGAGATTCTTCTGCTGGACGACCTCGAACTTCAATCCGATCTGTACGACGTGGTAGCGCTCCTCTTCTTCCTTCTTCTTCTTGTCGTACTTCTTCTGGTTCTTACGTCCGGATTTCTTCCCGTTTTTACGGCCCTTGCCGGATTTGCGGAGCGCCTTGCCGAGATTTCCGATGCCCTTGGCCTTCTTCAGGGTCGGGGGGCGAGGTACCTTGGGGAGCCTGGGCGGCTTGTCCCGGGGAGCCGCGGAAACAAGGGTCGAAACGCAGAAAAGAACCAGGACGGCGAAGGCGATCAGCGCTGGGGGGAGGCGTTTCATCAGATGTCTTCCTGGTTTACGGCCCGCGTTATTTCTTGCGTTTGGAGTCTATCTTTTTCCGCAGATTGTCGGCGTAGGTCTTAGCCTCTTTCTGGCTCTTGAAGCCCTTCCTGGTGAGGATCTTGAAGATGGTGCTGGGTGGCTTGGGACCCTTGAACTTCTCGCCAGCCTTCTTGGCCTCATCGCGCTCCTTCTTGTACGAGCTGACCTGGGCCTTGTACTTCTTGGGGGCGCCCTTTTTGACCGAGCCGAAGTTCTTCTTCTGGACGACCTCGAATGTCAGGCCGATCTGTACGACGTGGTAGCGCTCCTCTTCTTCCTTCTTCTTCTTCTCGTATTCCTGTTTGCGCTTGTCATTGTTGTTGTTGACCTGCCTTCTCAGCTTCTCAAGATCCTTGCCCTTGAGTCCGGGCGGGAGGGGAGGCCTCACCTGCGCCATCACGGAGGAAAGCGGCGTAGCGACGAACAGAATCAGAACCGTTAAAGTGGTCAGGGCGCGGGTGATGGGACTCATCTTTAATCTCCTGGATTTATAACCAACCGCAACCACCGTAACTGCCGGGGGAGCGATGCTTCAAGGTATTTTCAGTAAGCAGGGCTGAAAAATGGCCTGGGGGGCCGATATACTGTGGTGGTCGGCGTTTTTCGGCGCCGGCAGATCTTCGAGTATCCCAACGTGCCTCTCTCAGGGCTTGAAATTACAGTAATGGATCGAGAACACACCATTCGGGAGGGTGAGTTTATGGCTAAGGTCGTGGTGTCCGGCGCTAGCGGACTGGTGGGCTCTGAGCTGTTGCCCCTGCTTCAAGCTCGGGGTTACGGGGTCTCGAGACTCGTGCGCGAACAATCGGTTATCGGCGGGGGGGATATGTGGTCAAAGCGGGATCTTGTCCCCTGGGACCCGGTCGCGGGGGAGTTGGATGTCGCGGCTCTTGAAGGCACCGAGGCGGTGGTGCACCTCGCGGGAGAAAACATTGCTGCGGGGCGCTGGAATGCGACCCGCAAGGAGAGGATCCGCGAGAGCCGGGTGGCTGGAACCAAGCTCCTGTGCTCAAAGCTCGCCGAAATGCCCAATCCGCCCGGGGTGCTCGTCTGCGCCTCGGCAATCGGATATTACGGCGATCGGGGGGATGAGTCTCTCCCAGAGGATGCGCCGGCAGGAGAGGGGTTTCTTCCGGATATATGCAGGGAATGGGAGGCGGCCAGCTCCGTCGCCGAGCACGCGGGCATCCGCGTTGTCAGGCTGCGCATCGGGGTCGTTCTCAGCCCAAAGGGCGGGGCGCTCAAGAAGATGTTGTTTCCTTTCAAGATGGGTTCCGGCGGCAGGATTGGGCCGGGCGATCAGTTCATGAGCTGGATCGCCATCGACGACCTTGCCGCAGCGATTGTTCACTGTATCGAGACCGATTCTCTCAGCGGCGCGGTCAACGCCGTGTCGCCCGGGGCCGTCACCAACAAGGTCTTCACGAAGACGCTTGGCAAGGTTCTCCGGCGGCCGACGCTGATTCCCCTGCCGCCCTTCGTCGTCAGGATGGTCCTGGGCGAGATGGCCGACGCGCTCCTGCTGGCGAGCGCGAAGGTCGAGCCCGCGGCTCTCGAGGCGAGCGGTTTCGAGTTTGAGCACAACGACCTCGAGGACGCGCTGCGCCACCTGCTCGGAAAATAGGCGGCTCAGTCGGCCTTCCGATTCTCCAGGACGCTGTCGATGAGCTGTTTGTGCGGCGCGAGGCGCAGGTCCGCCCGGACGGAGTCCTGGATCATGCCATCGTTGCTGATGAGATAGGAAACCCTGGCCGTGTAGAGTCCGAAGGGTCCGATGGCCTC
>PAOC01000001.1 GCA_002708465.1 Planctomycetota bacterium | reverse complement strand
GTCGAAATATTACAAATCAAACTGGAACGTCGATATCGACCCGGAAACCGAGGTCATCGCGACCATCGGAAGCAAGGAAGGCTTCAGCCACCTGTGCCTCGCTCTGCTGGGCCCCGGCGACCTCGCCTTCGTGCCGACCCCCTCGTTCCCGATTCATGCCTACGCCGTCGTGATAGCCGGAGGCGAATGCCTGGGAGTCCCGGTCGAGGATGACGAGGAGTTTCTCCGCCAGGTTGACGAGGCCTGCACCAGGATGGACAACAAGCCGAAGGTGCTCTTTCTCAACTACCCCCACAATCCGACCGCGCACACTGTCGATGCGGCCTTCTTCGAGGAGGTTGTGGGACTGGCACGTCGCCACAACCTGACCGTCGTGCATGATTTCGCCTACAGCCAGATCTCCTTCGACGGCTACCAGGCTCCCAGCTTCCTCTCCACCCCCGGAGCCAAGGAGCTCGGCTGCGAGTTCACCACCATGTCAAAATCATTCAATATGGCGGGCTGGAGAATCGGCTACTGCGTCGGCAACCGCCGGGTCATCGAGGCTCTCGGGCAGATCAAGGGCTACTACGACTACGGAATCTTCCAGGCGATCCAGATTGCTTCGATCATCGGCCTGCGTCATTGTGGCGACCTGGTAAAAGAACAGGCTCTGCTTTACCAGGAGCGCCGGGATGTCCTGCTTGACGGCCTGGCCCGCATCGGCTGGGAGGACGTGAGCAGCCCCCGAGCCGGGATGTTCGTCTGGGCAAAGCTCCCGCAGAAATATGCCTCGATGGGCTCCATGGAATTCGCCAGGCGCATGATGGAAGATGCCGAGGTGGCCGTTGCCCCCGGAATCGGCTTCGGACCCGAAGGCGAAGGCTACCTCCGCCTCGCCCTGATCGAAAACCGCCCGCGCCTGCAACAGGCTGTACGGCAGATCGGACGCGCCTTCCAGAAATGGGATGCGGAAAGTTCCCANGGAACCTGAGGAAGCCCGGCCTGCGGCCTACTTCTCGTCGTCGGAATCGAGAGGATCGAGCAAGGCATCGCGCTCGTTCTGGAAATCCGAAACATCCCGGGTCTTAGAAGACTTTTTCTTGCCGGAACCCCTCGACGACTTACGCCGGCTCCCGGCGCCGGCGGTCTTCCCCTTCTTCGCGCGGGTTGATTTGCGCGGCTTGTCGGAAACGGCTCCCGCAGCCAACTCCTCAGCGGGAATCGTGAAGAGNTTGACGATGCAGAGCAGGCTGAAGATGGCTGCGACGATCCAGGCCCAGACAACGACAGATTTCTCCGCTGAAGCCCGGCCAGCCTGACGCTGAGCCATCTCCTCTGACAGGGCGGCAAGGGAGGTTGAGATGCCGGCCTTCTGCTTCTGGATGAAAGCTGGATCGAGCCGGTGAACCGCTGGGCGGAGTTGCCGGGCCTTTAACGCGAGCTCCTCGAAGCGCTCTTTTTCGGCAACCTTCCCATCGACGGGATAGCCGGATTTTTCCAGGTCGAGCAGCTTCGACCGGGCCGAAGAGAGCTCCGCATCCAGGGCATCCAAGTCAGCTTTGATCTGCTGGAACGGGGCCGTCAACTCATCGTCTTCGTCTGTATATCCGTCATCCTCCCAGAGAAAATCTCCGGGCTTCAGCACTGCGTGATTCTCATGACAATCCCAGCAGACCTTCGTATGAGCCGTGACGGACTCTTCGCCCTCCGAATCTTCCTTCTCACCCGAAGCGGGAGCCCTGGCCGCGAGATAGTGCTCCAGGACCTCGTCGTGGCAGCTCCCGCATAATTTCCCCGCCAGCTCGGGGTCTTCATCATCAGGACGATCCGGTCGCCCCTTGGAATCAACCAGCATCCCCTGGTGCGAATAGAGGAAGAGTCTCTTGTCCTCGGGCGTCTCAATGCTGCGATGCCACTTGATCTCNAGCCTGGGCTTTGGAGGCTCCTTCTCTTCTTCCGGCTCCTCTTCTTTCTTCTCAGACTCATCTTCCGCGGGTTCTTCCCCCTCCGGCTTTCCAGCAGCCTCGGCGTCCGCAGGTTTTCCGGCATCGGGCACCCCTTCTTCAGCCTCCTGGCCAGCAGGCTTTTCTTCCGCCGGCTTGTCTTTCTCTGCCGGCTCTTTCTCTGCCGGTTCTTTCTCTGCCGGCTCTTCGGCATCTTTCTTTTCTTTCGGGACTCCATCTTCAGCGCCTGNTTCTTTTTCTTTCGAAGGTTCCTCTTCGGCCTTTTCTTTTTCGCTTTTCTCTTCAGCCGGATTGGCGTCTTTTCCGGAATTCTCCGGCTTGGTCTCCTCTTCCTCCGGCTCTTTCGAGGCTTCCTCGTCAGCTTCAAACAACAGCTCGAGAGCGAGGAGGAATTGCTCAGGAGGCGCGGTGTCAATTCCTCCATGGCAATCTACGCATTGCACTCCGGCGGCGTGATGGACGCTTTCGGTCCATTTCTCCAGCGGCTTCTCATGTTTATGACAGCTTCCGCAGGTCCCCCCGTCCGGCAGACCGTCCTGGCGCAACCCAGGCGTAACGATGGCTTCATCCTCAGGCGTCTCCTCCTGCGATTCTTCCTCTTCAGCCGGACCGCCGCCGCCTCCTTCTTCCGAACCACCCTTACCAGGGTCATCGCCGGTCGAACCCGCTTCCTCTCCAGCCTGACCTTCTCCAGCGGCCTCCTTGCCGGACTCCTCGACACGCTCCGGGTAACCCTTGCTGCTGAAGTGATAACCCCAGCGCGTGGTCTCGGAGATATAGCCAAGAAAGCCCATCCCGAAGACGCCGAGAAGGAGCAGGAAGGCCAGGACCGCAAAAACCGGCCGGCGGGTGATCTTGCGCTCCTTGCCGCGGTCTATGACCGGCAACAGGAAGAGAAGCAGCGCGACACCGTTAATCGTCAACACTCCGAGAAAGGCAGGATCGACACCCCAGGATCTGAGAAAAGGCAGTGCCGAGTAGAGATTGTCATCGAAGTACTTGAGGAACTGGTACATCGGCAGGAAGTACCACTCCGGCTTGATGCCCTCTGGCGTTCCAAACCTGTCGGCCGGTTCCCCGAGATGCCAGGGCCACCAGGTGGCAAAAGTCACCAGGAGAGCGAAACCGAGGTTGCAGGCGATCAGATCCCGATAGACCTGCCGTGGGAAGAAAGGCTCGCTGCCNCCCTTGGCCAGCGCCGCCTTATTGCCCAGTTCGATCTCATCGGTAACTGTGGTCTTGGGCGAGATCCCCTTCCAGGTTATCAGGGCGAGATGATAGCCGACGAGGGCCAGCAGCAGCAGAGGCAGGATGACCACGTGAAGGGCGAAGAAGCGGCCGAGGGTGGCTCCGGAAACATCCTCTCCCCCGCAGATGAGTTCCTTGAGCGTTGACCCGATCACCGGAAAAGA
Source organism: Planctomycetota bacterium (assembly GCA_002708465.1). Next base: position 13,752 of record PAOC01000001.1, on the reverse strand, counting down.
GTCGACCGCTCCAAGCCCTACCCGGGTAGCCCAGAAGGCAAGCTGGTTCCAGGGCAGCAGGTAGCCTGAGAAACAGAAGAGCATCGAGACCCCCAGCAGGAGCATTCCCACAAACCAGGTAAACTCTCGAGGACGCTTGTAGGATCCGTACCAGACGACCTTGAGCATGTGAAGCACGAGCACCACGATAATGAAACTCGCGCCCCAGGAATGCATCTGCCGGATGAGCCAACCCAGCCGGGCGTGATACTCAATCGTCTGCACCGACTTGAAGGCCAGCGTCTCCTCGGGAACGTAGAGCGTCAGCAGGAGACAGCCGGTAAAAAACTGGAGGGCGAAGAAGAACAGGGCCAGCGCCCCCGTGGTATAGAGCCAGGACAGGCGCGTCGGAACAGGCTTGCCGGCCTGCTCACCCGCGAGNGCGAGCATCCTCTCGCCTCCGCTTCGATCGAGCAGCCATGCTTTCAGCCTTGCGATAGATTTCCCTGTCTTGTCCGGCAATTCTCTCACCCAGNTCAGGTTGGATTTTCCAGGTAACGATCAAGAAGAACGACCGCTCCGGAACCATCATCGTCGGCGAGCGCNAACTCCCGCAGCGGCTCCTGCGGAGGTTTCCTGGTTACCTTGCCAGAGGTATCGAAGGCTCCCCCGTGACACGGACAGTGAAAGCCGCGCACGCCCTTATTCCAATTAACGTTGCAATCGAGATGGGTACACTTCGCATCAAAGGCCCTCAGGCTGTCCCCGACCTTGAGCACATAGACCTTTTTTCCATTGAACTGCACCGGCACCGGCTCGGCTCCAACGGCATCGAAGTACGAGCGGTCCTGCTCCAACTGGAGCTTNGCCTGGCGCGGCCGGCGCGGCAGGGGCCGCAGGAAATTAACCGCGGCGACCACCAATCCTCCGGCGTAAACCAACGGAAAAAGAAGCAGCGCAAGGTGCTCAAACATTCTCCGTGTCATCGAAAGCTACTCCTGATGCGGGCCATCCACCGGACTCGACTGGTCCTCCACTTCTTCAACAGGCTTAGCATACCTCCTCTAAAGCCCTCGGTCCACAGGGACCTTAGACAGGGGATCAAGAAGCTGAACCTTCAAGCTTCCCCGACCACACAGTTGCGCTCACCCAACTGGATAACATCCCCTGCTGCCAGCCTCTTTCCACGGCGGGTTTCGACAATCCCGTTAACCGAGACCTCGCCTGCGCGGATGAGCACCTTGGCTTCACCGCCGCTCTCTACCCAGCCCTGGTATTTAAGGAATTGATCCAGCTTGAAGGTCTTCAAGGCGCTCGGGCTTCTCTACCCGGCATCAACATCCGTCGTAGGTCGCGCAATCGATGCCGTCATCGGTCGGATCGCCGCCGCAGGCGAAGGGGCCAGGATCAGCGGGGACCGTCCCGCCAACAAAGAGGAACTGGAAAATGACAATCCCATCAGTCAACTGGACCACGCCGTTGTCGTCTGTATCCGCCGCGTCAAGACAGGAGGGCATAGCCGCTCCCATGAACAGGGTGTTGAGAATCCGGATCCCATCGGTCAACTGCAGGGCTCCATTGCCATCGGTGTCGCCGCGCTTGAAGCGCTCCTCTGGTTCAACCTCGGCAGGGCGAACGCTGATGCTCAGGTCCTCAGGTCCGCCGGGAATCTCGATACCGAATTCGTCGAGAAAGCCCACGCGNAAATTATGCTCGCCNCCGCCATCGAAGATCTTGACCATCAGGGTGTGGCGCCCGGGCTCGAGAACGATGTTTCCGAGGTTCGGNTAATCAAANGGCNGNTCCTGGTACATCCTGTCAAGGGCGCCNCGGGAGGCGTTGTTGACATGCAGGCTCTGCCCATCGANGAGCAGNTGGACCGAATCGTCACTGGAGACGCCNAGGTGNATNTCNANCTCNTCCTTNACGTCAAGGTAGGTCACCGCGTAGCACATCACGTTGTCATTGNTNCCGTAGATGNNGTCNAAATCGATGCGGTCNTCGTCNTCGTCNCGNTCNNNCCACTCGACCCAGGTGGGCACNTCATCNGGATTGCGGCCCNTTTCNTTCGGCGCCAGGCCGGTAGANGCGGACGCGCCGNTATAGNCAGGCTCCNTCGCCATTGCGCCAACCGGAACAATTTCCGTCTCTGAGGTTTCCCCATCGGTGAGATAGTCCCTGGCGATTTCTTCTTCGCCCGGAGCAGCCCCTCCATCCCGGGTAAACGGACCGAGAACCAGCCAGTTCTGGATACTGCCGAAATCGCTCACGGAAGCCAGGCTTGCGGCCGAGNTGGCATTCGTCTCTCCTGAAATGACAAAGACAAAATCGTTTTCCGGTTCGGTAACCTCGCCGGAAAAGGTGCCTGAAACAGAATCGTCAGGTAGGACCGAATAGGTCAGCTCGGTGATATTCCCTTCACTGATGTCNAATTCCCAGCGAACGATATTATCCTCGATGACCTGCCCTTCCTGTCCAACGCTGGTAATTTCCCATTGANGCGGAANCGTCTCGGTNACCGTAACGAGCTCGGCCCNCGAACACACCCCCGNNCCGCGACGATTCGACAGCGACAGTACGACCGGGTACTCCTCACCATCCTCATAAANCGCCGTCTCTTCCCCCTCNACCNCNACCCGCCCNTCCCAGAGCNNCCGGGTNNCCTCTACCGGNGCCGTCNGGCAGCCGCCGATCAGGGTGATCGTCAGGTCATCGATACGNGANGTGGCTCCCGGCTGCTGGACCTGCCCGAAGGAAGCGCCGAANAGGACCTCGACGTTNGTCGCATCATCCCGGGTCTGCCNGTTGTGANNCAGGCCATTGGTATCAACCACCTGGAGCTGAGGCTCCTCGGGGGGATCATCTCCCTCTTCCCAGAGCTTCATGCTGATCTGCACCGGGCCGCCATCGTCATCTCCCTGGGCCTCGACCTCGACCCAGTACCATTCGCCCTGGATGATCGGAAAGCCGGGATCCGCCCGGGCGTATCCCGGCCCCGAGTTCGGCCAGTCACGGTGAGGAACGGCCTGGTGACAACCGGTGAACTCGGCGATCGCCAGGGTGCCGTCAAAGAACTCCCCATCGACGCCTTCAGGGTAGATCACGCAGGCATAGCCCCGTTCAAGCGATGCATCCAGCTCCGCATTGGGTCCATCAAAAACCCCCACCCTTCCCCGCAAGTAGATCAACATCTCGCTGATGGTCTCGAGATTCACCAGGGCCCTCAGNCGATAATCTTTCGAGCCNTNGGGNAATATTTCAGCAACCGTATTCGGATAGAGACTGGCAAGCGCGATTCCTGAGACGGCGTGGTTGGTCATCAGCAGGCTGCCATCATCGATCTCGAGACCGCCGACCGGNTACAGGTCCCCGCANAGGTCCACAACACCCGGGTGAAAAAAATCCTCCAGCTCCTCCNGCTCCTCGAATTCATANACCAGCAGATCCACCTCCTCCTGCTTGCCCTGGGCCTGCAGNAGCGCTGGAGAANCAGAAAACAAGGCAAAGAGTGCCACCCACAAGCCACAAAGAAGATTTCCGGCTTTTAACATCAATATCCCCTCCTCATAGAGGTGGTCCGCTTATTTCAGAACTCAGGCAGAGCGACCCANACGTTCTGCTTTACTAATTGTAGATACTCAACTGCCCCTCTACAAACCCTTATTGATAGCGAAGAGCCCTCTCAATATCCGGAGACGGGGCAAAACGGTTGGCCTCGNCCNGNACCCCGTGTTAGAAGACCACTCCCAGCGACAGGATGGTCCGNAAAAAACANTNCGGCAACAAGGAGATTTCNCCCGTGGCAACCATTACAGGCCTTACCGTNCGGGANATCCGCATCCCGACCTCGGACAGCCTCACNGGCTCCGATGCGATGAATCCTGATCCTGACTACTCGGCTGCCTANGTAGANCTCCAGACAGACCATCCNGATGGACTCGCAGGCCACGGCCTGGCCTTTACAATCGGCCGCGGCAACGAGCTCTGCGCCGCCGCGGTTGAGGCCTGGAAGCCCTTCGTCATCGGACTGGACCTTGACGACATCAGGGCTGACATGCGCTCCTTCTGGAGGAGGCTGACGGGCGACAGCCAGCTGAGATGGGTAGGGCCTGAGAAGGGAACCGTTCACATGGCCTCGGCAGCGATCATCAACGCCGCCTGGGATCTCCTCGCCAAGCTGGAAGGGAAGCCGCTCTGGAAGCTGCTGGCGGACATGAGCGCCGAGGAGCTGGTCGCCTGCATCGACTTCACCTACATCTCGGATCTGATGACCCCTGAGGAGGCGGTCGAATTGCTGCGGAAAAAGGAAACCGGCCGTGAGGCCCGGGAGCAGGAGATGCTGGAGCGCGGCTTCCCCGCCTACACGACCTCCACAGGCTGGCTCGGCTACGAAGATGAAAAGATCAGGGACCTCTGCCGACAAGCCGTAGATGATGGCTGGTCGCACGTCAAGATCAAGGTTGGAGCCGACCTCCAGGATGACATCCGCCGATCGTCGATCATCCGTGAAATGATCGGCCCGGATCGCGAGCTCATGTTTGATGCCAACCAGGTCTGGGATGTGGCTGAGGCCATCGAGAACATGAAGCACCTGGCGGAATTCTCACCGCTCTGGATCGAGGAGCCCACCAGTCCGGATGATGTTCTCGGCCACGCGGCCATCGCCAGGGCCGTCGCCCCCATCGGAGTGGCCACCGGGGAGTGCTGCCAGAACCGCGTGCTGTTCAAGCAATTCCTGCAGGCCGAAGCAATCCAGTTCGTTCAGATCGACAGCTGTCGGCTCGGCGGCGTCAACGAGGTCCTCTCCGTACTCCTCATGGCAGCCAAGTGCGGCGTACCCGTCTGCCCTCACGCCGGCGGTATAGGACTCTGCGAACATGTCCAGCACCTCGCGATCTTCGACTACATCAGGGTCGGCTGCAGCCTGGAGAACCGCGTGATCGAATACGTCGACAACCTGCATGAGCACTTCGAGAACCCCGTCACGATGCGCGACTGCCGCTACCTGCCTCCACAGGCTCCCGGCTACTCGACCACCATGGTCGAAGCCTCCCTCGATCACTACGAATTCCCCTCGGGAACAGCCTGGAGAGACCGCTGAGACGGGCGCTATTTCTTCTTTTCGAGCGCGATCCTGTGCCGCTTGAGCGCCTCGGAGGCATAAGCGTAGAACTTATCGAGGTCCGCTCCGAGATACCAGATCCTGCCGCGCGGACCAAGCACCAGCCAATGAGGAGCCCTGGGTATCCCGAGGGTCTTCACCAGCGGGGAGGAGAAGCCCTTGCCGTCATGAAGCTGCGCCCAGGGGATTTTCCAACGGTCCCGCGCCGTCTCAAAGGCGCCCTTGTCGGTGTTCAGGTTCACCCCGAAAATCACCACCTTCCCTTTGAGCACGGGATATTTCCTGACGGCCTGCTCGAGGGATGATTCAGGATTCCTGCCAAGGGTCTCGATGAACTGTCCATGTTTTGCCGTATCTGACCTCCAGAAATGGACTAATGTCACTTTCCCAGCCAGATTTATGAGATTTAATTTGGCTTTTTTTCCGCCTTTTCTAACAACAACTTCAAAGGCCGGCATATCCCGGCTCGTCAACAGGGCGAGGTACCTCAAGGGACCTTTAGCTTTTGCAGCCCAGTCGGAACGGGGAAATCCATCTACCAGCCGGGCAAAATATTCCCGAGCTCTGTCGGACTCATCCCTCAAAAAAGAATCGCTCGCAAGCAGGTAGAGTCCCTGGGCCTGGCCGGCCGGGTCCTTGGAATCCTCCGCCATCGCTTTCCACTGGAATATAGCGCCTGACCTATCTCCACCAATTATAAGGACTTCCGCGCATAACGAACGGGCTTGAGCAAGCTTCGGAGAAGACGAATTCGATTGGATGAACTCCCTGAGTCTCTCCGCGACAGCCCGGTAGCCCTGCTGGATGGAATCTCGATCCGGATATTCCTTCTNCAGTGATTCGACGAGNTNCGCGTANCTNCCNCCCTCAACCCCCGTNNCATCTTCTNTACCGGCCGCCATCCCGGAGNCCTGGAGGCCGATAATGATCNCTGGNAAAAGCCATAACCCNAGAAGCACACCGAATATATGCCTAACGGNANCCACCTGGACAAAATCAAATGATATTGACATGAAAACAAGCAAAGTTAGAATTCGAACTTAGAAAGAGAAGNTGTACANAGTTGCTTTTGGTCAGTTTTGTACGATTTCGGTCAGTTTTGCCACTTACTCCCGGCAGGAAGTTACAGAATACTTCTAAATGGAGTGACTTAGCGGGCTCTNGCGGAGCAAAAAGGTGGACCGCGGAGCGTAACTTGATCCGCCGCTTTCANNATNTGAGNCAGNACNNNTCTCATCTGCNNCTCCNTCNGNGTNTAAAATACATANANCANACNAGAATACNNTAGNTTAAGAAAAGCCAAGGTTGTNCACCACCACGTAAAATTAAGAGATAACTCCACCAACCACCAGTCTCTTAATTCCCTTGGNTTTTCTTTACTTTTTTAACCCGGTTTGTCCGGGTTTTTTCGTTTCCCGACGCATCTTGAATCCCACAGGCCTCCGCCTCGGTTCTTCCAGCGCCCGGCGCGGCGGAACCGGCGCCCTCTAAAATCCATCGCGATATATCCGCCGTTCCCGGCCCCCCCATGGGCTTCCCTATTACGGGCAATCCCCGGGGGCCACGGAAGCTCACTACGCCTTATCCGTAACCAGCGATCATCCGGCACGCAGCGTCCGCTCAAGGCTCCCCCGTAATCTCAGCGAGATGCGATGCGAGTTCATCCAGGAGAGCCGGGAAGCCTGGCTGGAGTACGAAAGGGGCCGAGAAGCTGTCAACCCTCCCATAGCGAAACCCGTCTTCTCCCGCGATCGACTGGCTGGTGCCAACGGTAATTTTTCGGAACCCCTTGTGCTCTCCCAGGAAGCTCCGGAGATGGAGCCGCAAGTGGAAGTCATGCGTGCCAACCCCCGCCTCTTCCCAGGATTCCTTGGCGAGTCCCGGCGCGAAGCTCACCACCCGGAATCGATCACCGTGGAGCGCCTCGACAACCTTGTTCACCCGGGCCCCATCCAGCTTCTTTCCGGGCAGCACGACCTGGTCACTACTGAAGGACCAGGTGCCGGCGAGGTGAGCCAGGACCCAGGAGGTTTTGCCCCGGGAGACGACCAGCTCCGCGACGTTCCCCGGCGCGAGTTCTGAAATGGCCCTCTCTCTGAAGACCGCGGATCCGAACTCCAGGCGTCCCGGCCATCTGGAGATAACGAGGAAACGGCTGCGGTCGCCGGAGCGCTCTGCCACGAAGGCATCGACCTCGGCATCCCTCGGGTCCGCGGAACGCCGAAGCAGGCGCAGGGTGTGAGACTCGCCCGTCTCTGTCTTCACCGTGATCTCTCCAAGCCCCGGCGCCGCTCCCTCGCCTTCTCCCGCGGCAGTGGCCGGCTCAAAAAACTTCTCTATCAGCAGGCTCCTGAGATCGGAAACCGCCTCGGGCACGATCTGTCGGTCGCCCCTGAAGGTCTCGTTCTTCCCTGCGTCCTCCACCAGCCACCCACCAGCACCCTGTCCGACGGAAGCTCCAGCGACCGGCCGGATAACGAAGGATCCACCCGGGCCCCTGCACAGCACCTCGGTGAACTCGACGCCTTCGAAGTCGAAGACCGCGGCTGTCTGGTATTTCTGGGCCTCCTCGAGGAGACGCTTCACGGGCCCGTCGGCGGCGCTGAAGACAAACCCGCCCTCGGCGGCGCGCAGCCACACGAGTCCTTCACCATCCTTCTCAAAAGCGCTGCCCAACTCGAGGCCGATCCGATCACCGCGGCGATGCTCGACATCCAGCTTCAGGCGGGGCTTATCAAGCCCACAGCGCGTAAGGAATTCACCCGTAATGTCTTGGGGCTCTATAAAACGCCTGATCTTCCACGAATTCAGGGTCGTGAGCAGTTCGTCTGTCTTCCTCCTGTCGGCCAGTAAGCCGGCGAGAGGGGCCCCATCGGCGAAACGCCATCTGCCTGTTTTCTCCTCACGACGAAAAGCCTTGCGGGCCTCCCCCCGGGAGCCGCTGATTGAGAAAGCCACGCAATCCGCCGGCGCCACCGGAACAAGCGCCTTGGAACGCAACTCGTCGAGACCCGCCGAGAAAATGGCCCTTGCCGTAGAGCGGGTGACTATGATTCGCTCGCGATCCAGGCGCGCATAGAGATCGTCCTTCAGGCCCGCATGCTGACGACCCACCTCGATCCAATGCTCCTGTCCCTGGCGCGTCTTGAACCGCACGGAGACTCCCGGCCCGGCCTTTTCGCACCAGCTGCGAGCCGCCTCCGAATCCGGGGGCAACTCGACCACCTTGACCATATCGACGATCTCCCAGAGGATCCCCTGGATCCTGGGAACGAAACCGCGGAACCTGACCGGCTCAATGAGATTCCATTCATATTCGCCGCTGCGCTCGAGCGCTATCCTGCGTTCGTCCGCGCCCGCAGCCACCTCCTCATCGGAGATGCCGTGAACGATCTCCAGCTCGACGATGTCGGCATGCTGGATATCTCCGAAGGCCTTCACCGCACCCGACCAGGCCTGCATCTCTATCCCAAAATAGTAGGCGTAGGCCGTCAGCCCCGCGGCGACAAGGAGCAGGAAAACAGTCGTACGATTGCCCGGGAGGTTTTTTCCCATCAGGATCTCCTGAGAAAATAAACAAACACGCCAAGAAGCAGGAAAATCCCCGGAAAGATCAGCACCGAGGCCGCTAAAAGAAACCAGCCGAGGGAGGGATTGCCCGCCAGGTTAAGCTTGCGCTCCTGGGGCTGGGCGCCACCCCCACTCACCAGCTCCTCTCGATCAACAAGCCAGTTAACACAGTTCATGACAAAATCACGATGGCTTCCCGCCATGTAGCCGCCTGCCTGGTTCTGCAGGTCCAGCAGCAGGCTGGCGGAGCCGAGAACGACCAGGCGGGTGCCCAGGGGTTCCCAGTTCTCAGGCGGGCGCTCGAGCTTTGCCTGCCGTGCAGCGACCGCCAGGGGAAAATCACTTCTCGCCTTCTCGCTGACCCCGTCGCCTGAGGAACTGCCGCCTACGAGGTAATATCTTTCCACCTTGTCCGATCCGCCGGTTGAAAGCAGGACATCGCTCACCAATTGAAAGGGTCCTCCAACAGCCTTCAGGGGGCGCGGCTCGAGGAGCAGGACGCCGATGTCAGGTCGCACGGAGTCGACGCCGGCCGCAAGCGGCGCCGTTATGGGATGGATGCTGTTGGCGCTCTTGCAGATCACCCAGCTGCGGTCCGTCTCAGCCCCCAGGAGCGTTATATGGGACCTGACCCTGCCATCGAGAACCTCGATACCCCATTTCTCGAGAACACTCTCCAATTTGCTCCTTTGCCCCCCCAGGGCTACAAGCAGCTTCCCGCCGCCGGCAAGATAACCTTCAACAGCATCCAGAGCCGCCTGCGAAAACGCCCCGCCCGGGCTCGCTATGGCGAGCAGTTCACAATCATCCGGTATCCGTCGCATCTGGGCCAGCTGCAGGGGGGCAACCTCGAACCCTGAAGCTTCAAGATCGTGTCGCAGGGCCATCATCGGGGAAGCTCCACCGAACTGAAACTCTCCATGTCCCCGGGTGAAATAACATTTGATCCGTTTTTGATGGACCAGGCGACTCACGGCCTTGGTCATGGCTTCCTCAGCCCTGAAAGAAGCGATGTCCATAGGCTCGGAGGGGCTGGCGGGATTGGCCTCGAAGATGGCGACATCGTCGGGCATCACTGTCTGCCGCAGCTCGTTTCCGGATCCGGTACAGAAAATAAGGCGGTTGAACTGGCGGGCGGCGAGATCGTATTCCTCGCGAACAAGCTGCCAGCGGCTGCCCTCCACCAGGGCGTTCACCTCGACTATCCGGATCAGCGGTTGCTCTGAAGAGTAGATCTTCAATAAATCGATGGCCCTCCTCATCGCGCGATTGTGAGCCATCTGTTCGCTGTTGTTGAGCTGAACGTAATAGGGATAGACCACGCGGATCTCCCGGGTGACCAGCCCCAGGACTCCCCTGGTCTCCGGAGAAAGAGAATGGACCTTCTCCTCGGTAAAATCGAGTCGCCCGGGGTTGCGGAAGGCGAGCCCGTTCACCACCCAGATGATCCACAGCAGGAGCGACAGGTTGAGGACGAACCGGACCCGGCCTCCCCGGCGCCTTGCGATGCTGAAGCTCTGCGATCGCTCGGCGGCGTTTTCGGTCGCGCTGGAATCGTCTCCAGCGGGTTTTTTGTCGACTTCCGTTGTGCTCATCGCCACCTACGCGCACTCACCATGTTGACGGACAGATAAAGAAACAGGCTGGTAAATCCCAGGTAAAAGACCAGGTAACGCAGCTCGACAACGCCCTTGAAGTACCCCCCCTTGAAATGGGACTGGAAGCTGAGGTAATGAAAGATCCGCTGCAGCTCGGGTGTCTCTCGATAGTAAAAACCCAGCCACGCGATCGAGAAAAACAGGAGATTCCCGCTGAGCGCCAGCACGGCGGAAACCAATTGGTTGCGAGAGAAGCTGGATGCCAGCACCCCGAGAGAGTTGGTCATGCAGCCGAGAAAAAACAGGCCGAAATACATCGACTTGACCATTCCCCAGTCGGGACCCGCGGGCCGGCCGAGGACCTCGAGAATCAGAACGAAAAGCAGCAGGGAAGACCAGATGAGCATATAGAAAAACTGTGTCGCCAGGAACTTGCCGAGCACGACCTCAGAGGCCCTTACGGGCGCCGTCAACAGCATCTCCAGGGTCCCCGTGCGTTTCTCCTCGGAAAACAGGCGCATTGCCAGCAGCGGCGAGAGCGGGAGAACCCAGAAGAAGGCGAAACCGAACAGGGAGTTGAGCACCAGGGTTATCTGCTGAGGGGCCCTGGCGTAGGTGATGCAGTAGGAATAAAACATCCAGCCGTTGGAGAACATGAAGAGAAAGAGAACGACATAGGCGACCGGAGAATAAAACAGCGCCATGAATTCACGCTGAAAAACCGCCCAGGTATTTGCCGCTGTCCTCAGCCTCGATCCGGTCACTTTTCACCCCCGACAAGATCAAGGAACACATCTTCGAGGCTCAGCTCTTCACAGCCCACCTGCCGAAGCTCCCAACCGCCTGCCCGAACGGCCTTGAGTACCATTCCGGCATTCTGGCCGGCGGCATTGAAAAATACCCGGTAGCGGCAATAGCCTCCTTCCCCGGGACCTCCCTTCCCAGCCGACAACTCGGCAACCTCCACTCGTGAGACTCCCGTGATGGCCTCGAGAGCCTTCCTGATCTCCTGCCTGGGTCCGGCGACCTCCGCCACGACGCATACCTCGTCACCACAAGCTCCCTTGAGACCTTCCACGGTATCATCGGCAACGATCCTTCCTTCGGAAAGGATAACCACGCTCGAACAGACAAGCGCGACCTCGCTCAGTATGTGGGTTGAGAGAATGACAGTCCTGCTCCTGCCGATCTCGCTCAGCAGGGACCGGAACTGGCGCACCTGTACGGGATCGAGACCGACCGTCGGCTCATCGAGAATCAATACCGGCGGTTCGCCCAGCAGGGCATCGGCGATGCCCACGCGCTGGCGATATCCTCTCGAGAGCGTCCCGATCATTCGCCCGGCAATGTCCGCCGTCTGCGTTTTCTCCAGGGAATTGTCGATTCGCCCCTTCCTCTCTGAGCGCGAGATGCCCTTGAGGCGGGAGCGGAAGCTGAGGAATTCACGCACCCGCATGTCCGGATAGAGGGGCACCCCCTCCGGCAGGTAGCCGATCGAGCCGCGTACCGCCAGGCTCTCGCTGCCGACGTCGAAACCGTTGACGCTGACGCGCCCTGAGTCCCCCGGCATGAAACCCGACAGGATCCTGAGGGTCGTGCTCTTGCCCGCGCCGTTGGGGCCGAGAAAGCCGAGCACCTCGCCCTCCCCGACCGAGAAGGAGATGCCCCGCAGGGCCTTCACCGGACCGTAGCTCTTCTCCAGCCCATCGACTTCGATCAGGTTTCTCGAATCAGCCAATGAATTCAACTCTCCACTTCCCGGCGCCGGATTCAACTGCCGGGAGATTCCTGCTCAGGGATCCTACAGGAAGAAAGACGTCAGGATCTTCTTTTCCGTCACCACCTTTTTCACATATTAGCGCAGAAAGACTTTTGCCGGTTGTGGAAAACCCGGCCCGGCTCTTCAGTACTCGCGGCGCTCCCTCGAGGATGGAATCGCCTCCGCTTCCCGGTATTTCGTTACGGTACGGCGTGAAATATTGATTTCGACCTCTTTCAGCTTTTCCACGATCGCCACATCACTCAGGGGGCTCTCCTTGTCCTCCTCTTCGATGAAATCCTTGATCCGCTGGATCACGCTGCCACGGGCCTCGACATCGCCGCTGGACTTCGTCGCCCCGCCGGTAAAGAAAAACTTCATCGGGTAGATACCCCGGGACGTCTGGATGTGCTTGCCGCTGATGCCCCGGCTGATCGTCGAGACGTGGACCCCGAGGATTTCAGCCACATCGACCATCTTCAGCACCTTGAGGTGGCTGATGCCGTGATCGAGAAAGCCTGATTGGATATTGACGATCTCCTGGGCTATTTTCTGGAGCGTAGCCTGCCGCTGGCGGATCGCCAGGACCAGCCATTCCGCGTTATCCAGTTTCTTCTTGAGGTACTTCTTCAGCTCGGGATCCTTGCGGGACTGCCGGTAGAGCTCCCTGTACTGAGGACTGATCCTCAGCCGTGGCGTGTAGCTGGACTCGACACGGACCTCGTAGCCGCCTTCAACCTCCTCGGCTATGGCATCAGGCTTGATGTAATGCGGCGGTTCTCCCCCGAATAATTTTCCCGGCAACGGATTGAGGGAAGCGATGAGTTCCTTCGCGTCCTTGATGTCCTCGATCCCCACGCCGAGTCCCTTGGCGATCTTAGGCAGCCTGTTGTGGCTCAGCTCGGAGAGGTACTCCCGGATGATCCTCTCCTCGAGGGGATAGTCCTGCCGATCCTTCTCCAATTGCAGGATGAGACATTCCTCGAGGCCCCGTCCGCCAACCCCGGTGGGATCGAGATCCTGGACTATCTCGAGGGCTACCTCGAGCAGGATCATCTCAGGCGCCGGCTCGAGCGAGACCCTGATCTCATCGAGGGAATACATGAGGTAGCCGCGCTCATCGATGTTGAAAATGACCGAGCTGCACAGCTCCCGAACCACCTTGACCTGCTCATCGGAAAAATCAAGCTGCTGAGAGTGTCCTTCGGCAGGCGACTCCTCCGTCCTGTTGGAATCGACCTCGGTGGCTCCCGCCACGGACGCCTCACCCATCCCGGCGGAGTCGTCCCCGCGGGCCTGGACCAGCCGCATGGTCTCCAGGACCTCTTCGTCGCTGAGCATATGGACCTGGTCCTCGAGGTAGTCCTGCAGGGAGATCGACCGCTCGGCCGTATTGCTCATCGCCTCGAGCTTCTCATCCCGCTCCCCACGATAGCTGGACGCGCTGCGCCCGTGCGGCGCATCATCATCGTAGTAGCGATCCGCTCGTTCCATCCGTTCCTCCAGCGAACCGAGCGGATCTTCCGCGACCTCACCCGGGGCGTCGGCATCCTCGGTGGCTGGAGACTCTGTCTGCGTCGCGGCGGCGTCATCTCCACCGTCTGCGGCGGCCTCCTCCTGGCGCTCGAGCGTTTCGTTGTTCTCCAGCTCGGTCTCAACACGCTCCTGCAGATCCATGGAGTTCAGACAGAGAATCTCCATCGACATGTACATCTGCGGCGACA
>PAOC01000091.1 GCA_002708465.1 Planctomycetota bacterium | reverse complement strand
CGGCGCCGCCGGTTTCAAGCGTCACCGAGTCTCCGTTTTTCCAGGACGAGACCTCTGAATGCGGCAGGATCCCGTGACTTTCCTCGGCGGCCTTCAGGGCAACCTTGCGCAGGCTCGCGTCCGAAAGCTTCTTGATCCGGCTGATCGAGCGGGAGGATGCCTCCTTCTCAGAGCCGGAAGACCTCAAGCTCAACATCTCCATCGGCCCGCGATCCTCTATGGAGACCGTGCGCCGGAGGGCATGGCCAAGCTCCTCCGGGATCGTGAAGCGGTCGTACCGACCGCCTCCCCCGGCCTGGTTGCGATCCTTGTATACAAAGCCGCCGCCAACCAGGGAACGAAGAATCGTTTCGACTTCGTAGTCGGCGATCTGCTCTCCGTGCCTTCCCGAGCGGACCTCAGGCAGGGTGCCCTGGTAGCCTTCACGCCCCAGCAAAGAAATGAGAAACGCCCGGTGGGATCCGCCCAGCCCCTCAAATCGCTCGCGCACGGCATCCTGGTTGCTCATGCATTTAAATAAAACGCTGGCGAGCTTCTCCTTGGCGCTCTCCCTGCCGCTCTCAGGCAGCCAGTATAAATGGTAGCTCTGCAGGTCGGCCTTCGGGCTGCTTGTTAGAAAATCTTTCAGGAACATTGGGTTTACTGCGCTCCTTCTTTTTCCCTTTCGGGCTCCACCTCGTTCACCGTTTCCACCAACTCTTCGGCCTCCATGATCCGGTACGAATAGCCCTGCCCAGTAAGAAAGAGCTGTCGCTTTTCCGCGAATTCCTGCTCTCGGCTGCTAGCTGCGATGCCGCTGCCGCGAGTGACCAGGGAATAAAATACCGCGCAACCGGCATCCTGTTTCGGCCGCAAAATCCGGCCGAGGCGCTGCGCCTCTTCCTGCCGGGACCCGAAGGTCCCTGAAATCTGTATCGCCACATTCGCATCCGGAAGATCAACGGCAAAGTTGCCCACCTTGCTGACAACCAGGGTCTGGATCTCGCCGTTGCGGAAGCCTTCGTATAATTCATCGCGCGTCTGCTGCGGCGTCTTGCCCGTGATCAGAGGGGCGTCGAGCGCCTCCGCAACCAGATCCAGCTGATCCAGGTACTGCCCCAGGACGAGAATGTGATCCGTCGCATGGCGCCTTACCAGGTTCTTGATGACATCCATCTTGGCCGGGTTTTCCGACGCGATTCGGAACTTGCCTCGCCGGCCGGCCAGCTGGTAGTCCTCTTTCCGGTCGGACACCAGCTCGACCCTGACCTCGACGCATTCCGCATCGGCGATCCAGCCGCCGCTCTCGAGCGATCTCCAGGGAACATCGTATTTTCGCGGGCCGATCAGGCTGAAGACCTCAGTTTCTTTGCCATCCTCCCGGATAAGCGTTGCCGTAAGGCCGATACGGCGGGTCGCCTGGATCTCGGCCGTAAAGCGGAAAACCGGGGCCGGCAGGAGATGCACCTCGTCATAGATAATGAGACCCCAGGGGTTCTCGAAGAAGAGCTTGAAGTGCTCGAAATCATCCACCTTGGACTTCCGATAGGTAAGCATCTGATAGGTGGAGAGGGTCACCGGCCGGATCTGCTTGACCTCGCCGCTATATTCCCCGACCTGGTCTTCGGTCAGGGTTGTCTTGTCCAGGAGCTCACGGCGCCATTGCCGCAGGGCTGTAACGTTCGTCGTTAAGANGAGGGTCTGTTTGCCCACCNCGGCCAGCGCCCCCATCCCGACAATGGTTTTCCCTGCACCGCAGGGAAGCACGACCACTCCGCTTCCCCCTTGGGCGCTGCCTCCGGCATAAAACGCATCAACAGCATCCTGCTGNTAGCCGCGGAGGGCGAAGGGGGAGCCATCCCCAAGGGAGTCCCGAAGGCTCACATCGAGATTCTTGCCTTCCCGGTAGCCGGCAAGNTCCCGGGCCGGATAGCCGATCTNGGCCAGCGCCAGCTTGAGCTGNCCGCGGCACTCGGGCCGCACCGCCAGGCCGTTTTCATACTCAGGCTCCTGCAGCAAAAACTCCTCGAGATGGTTCAGCTGCCCCAGGTGCTCCAGGAGTTCTTCCTCNTCAGCGACCAGGACGATTCCGCCATCTTCATCGCTGACCANCTCGACCCGGCCGTAGCTGGTTACGGCGTCGGTGATCTCCTTGGCTATATTCGGCGGAACGGGATACTTGGAGACAGAGCCCAGGAACTCCAGGATCTCTTCTGCATCCGCCCCGGAGGCTCCTGCATTCCAGAGCGATAGCGCGGTAATCCGGTACATGTGGATGTGTTCAGGGCTTTTTTCAAGCTCGGCAAAAAGCATCAGCCGATCACGAACCTCCTCGAATCGGGGGTGGTCGGCCTCGAGAATAATCGACCGGTCACTCTGAACGATAAGTGGGTTGTCGGGATTANTTGCCATTCTCAATTCCTTCGCGCCCTGTCGACCAATTGCCGGTGAGCTGTAGGCGCCCTTGTACTATTCGGTGCTCGTCGGTTCCTCGCCTTCCGTGGAGCCGGTCTCCTCCGCATCCGTCACCTCGGTCTCCTCCGCATCCGTCACCTCGGGCGCCTCCGNATCCGTCGCCTCGGGCGCCTCCGCGTCCGCCACCTCGGCATCCGCTTCATTTTCTTCCGCCTCGGCCGGGGCTACGCATTCGATTGCCGCCAGCGCATCTCCATCCTGGAGGCGCATCAGTTTTACGCCCTGGGTCGAACGCCCCATTACGCTGATCTCCGATGCCTGGGTCCGCATCAAGAGGCCCTCGCGGCTCATCAGGACAATGTCATCATCTTCCCGGACAGCTTTCAGGCCCACCACGGGNCCATTGCGAGAGGTCGCCTTGATGCTGATGATTCCCGCGCCGTTTCGTTTCTGGCGTCTGTAGTTNTCTACGGCCGTCTTCTTGCCAAAACCGTTGGCGCAGGCCGTCAACAGGGTGACTCCCTCNTCCGCAGGATCAAGGATCGCCATATCAACGACCTCATCATCCGCCGAAAGATTGATGCCCCCCACTCCGGCCGCGGTCCGCCCCATGGGGCGGATGTCGGCCTCATCAAACCGGATGGCCTTGCCCGCCCGGGTACCCAGCACCACCTCCTGCCCGGCCCGGCAGAGAGCGGCCCCGATGAGGGAGTCGCCTTCCTTGAGCTTGATGGCAATGATTCCCGTTTTCTTGGGGCGAGAGAATTGGTCAAGGCTGACCTTCTTGGTCGTGCCNTGCCGNGTAGCGAAAACAACGAAGTGCTCGGCATCGAACGCATCGACGCACAGCAGCTGGCTGACTGTCTCGCCCTGTGCCAGGTTCAGGAAGTTGATGATCGGACGGCCCTTCGCGGTGCGCCCCATATTTGGAATTTCGTAAACCCGCAGCCAGTAGACACGCCCCTTGTNCGTATAGAGCAGGATGTAGTCATGGGTCGAGGCGACAAAGAGGGTCTTGACGAAATCTCCCTCTTTCTTATTGCCCCCGGCGACGCCGCGGCCGCCGCGGCCCTGGTTGCGATAGGTGCTCAGCGGGGTGCGCTTGACGTAGCCTTCCCGGGTAAAGGTGACCGCCACCTGTTCCTCGGGAATGAGGTCCTCAGCGGCGTAATCCTCCGCCTCCTCAACGATCTCGGTGCGCCGCTCATCCCCAAGCTTCTTCTCCGCCTCTCCCAGCTCTTCGATAATCAGGTCGAAAACAAGCTGCTCGCTGGCGAGAATTTCCCGGTAGTACTTGATGTCCGTGTGCAGCTGGTCCAGCTCGTCCTGAAGCTTCTGGCGCTCCAGCCCGGTCAGCCGCCGCAGCTGCATGATCAGGATCTGGTGAGCCTGGATCTCGGTGAATTGGTGCTCGGCCATCAGGCGGGACTGGGCCTCTTGATCCGTCTTGGAAGACCGGATTAAGGCGATCACCTCATCAATAATGTCGAGCGCCTTCAGCAGGCCCTCGACAATATGGGCGCGCTCTTCCGCCTTGCGCAGGAGATAACGGGTCCGGCGGCGAATGATCTCTACCCGATGGCGCTTGTATTCATTGAGCAGCTCCTTGAGGCCGAGGGTCTCCGGACGGCCGCGGACAAGGGCGATGTTGATGATGCTGAAGGTGGCGCTGAGCTGGGTAAACTTATAGAGCTGGTTAACGACCACCTCGGGCGAAGCGGACATCTTAAGCTCGATAACCAGCCGGATGTTCTTATCGCTCTCGTCCCTGACATCCGCAATGTCCTGGATGCGACCATCCTTGACGCACTCGGAAATCTTCTCGATGATCGAAACCTTGTTCTCCTGGTAGGGGATCTCGGTAAAGATGATCGAATCCTTGTTCTTGCCGGGCTCGACATGGTACTTGGAGCGCACCTTGATCAGCCCCCGCCCTGTCCTGTAGGCCTGACGAATACCGGCCCGCCCGCAGATCTCCGCCCCGGTGGGGAAGTCCGGGCCCGGGATGTGTCCCATCAGCTCTTCTATGGTGATGTCGGGGTTCGCGATAAGGGCGCGCAGGCCGGCGCACACCTCTCCAAGGTTGTGCGGAGGCATGCTCGTCGCCATGCCAACGGCGATCCCCGTCGACCCATTGCAAAGCAGGTTCGGAAAAGCGGCCGGGAGCACGCTGGGTTCGTCAAGACGGTTGTCGAAGGTCTTTTGATGGTCGACCGTCTCCTTGTCGATGTCGGCCATCAACTGAACGGTCCCCTCGGTCATCCGCGCCTCGGTATACCGCATGGCAGCCGGAGGGTCGCCGTCAATCGAACCAAAGTTGCCCTGGCTGTCAACGAGCGGGTAGCGGGTGTTAAAGTCCTGGGCCATGCGCACGAGCGTGGGGTAGATGGCGCCGTCGCCATGCGGATGGTAGCTCATCATGGTCTGGCCCACGATGGCCGCGCTNTTGCGATGCCCNCCGCGNGGNCCAAGGTTCAGATCCCGCATGGCCACGAGGATTCGGCGCTGAGACGGCTTCAGGCCATCGCGAATGTCNGGAAGCGCCCGCTGAATGATGACGCTCATNGAATAGGTGAGGTAGGACTCCTTGAGCTCATCCTGGATATCCAGCTCGCGGACCTTTTCGCCAGCACCAAAGCCTGTTTCTTCGTTTTCTGCCATATCGCGCTCAGACATCAAGGTTCTTCACATCCAGNGCATGCTCCTGGATGAANTTACGCCTCTCCTCAACATTCGTTCCCATCAGGATCGTGAAATNTTCGTCGGCCTNNNCCNCATCCGCGACCGTCACCTTCANCACGGTCCGGNGCTCGGGATCCATCGTCGTCAGGTAAAGCTGGTCAGGATTCATCTCGCCCAGNCCCTTAAAGCGCTTGGGCTCCAGCTTGCGCTCNGCCGCGGAGTTGACCCCATCGAGTATNTTNAGAAGATCATAAACATTCTGTTCTTCGTCCTCNCCAAAGGAGAGCGCCCCGATCGGCTCCGGCTCCGCAACGCCCAGNTCGGCNTCGTNAANCANCNGACGNAGAGGANCNGCGGCCAGCCCGTGCTGGTCGAGGAGGGCGNGGATTTCTGTCAGGGGCCCGCTCTCAAAGATCGTATAGAGGACGGCATCGGCCGCCCTGCGTTCTTCGAGACCAGCGGTTTCCTCACAAACCACGGCCTCTCGCCCGAGCTCCTTGCCAAGCTCCTTGATACGATTNTCGCGCGCGGCGTCATCCTGATACAGCTCTCCGACGGGCTCCGCCCCGGCGNCCCCCNCCACCGAGAGCATCCTGGNCGGCAGGATGCCGTCGTCGTTTGCCGCGGCCAGGTATTCGTGCAGAGCGAGGCCCTTGCGTTCAAGCGCTCGCTCGAGNCCCCTCAGGCGGGAGATGCCCTCGCAGAGCACGCGGAACGCTCCAGAGCGGAGCTCAACCCGGCCTCCATCGAGCAGCAGGGTAACGTTTTCCACTCCGACCCGNAGCATCTCCGACTCGTATTCTTTCTCATCCTGAACNTACATGGACTTCTTCTTCGAGCCCTTGCGGGGGGCGAGCTCATAGAGCGGCGGCTGGGCAATGTAGACCGCGCCCGCATCGATCAGGCTTCTCATGTGCCTGAAAAAGAACGTCAACAGGAGGGTGCGAATGTGGGAGCCGTCTACATCCGCATCCGTCATGATGATCACCTTGCCATAGCGCAGCTTCGATATGTCAAACTCATCTCCGATGCCCGTCCCGAGGGCGGAAATAATGGTCTGGATCTCCTGGTGCCCGAGGACCTTGTCCATTCGCGTCTTCTCAACGTTGATAATCTTTCCCCGGATCGGAAGGATCGCCTGGAATTCNCGTACGCGCCCCTGCTTTGCNGAGCCGCCGGCCGAATCTCCCTCGACGATAAAGACCTCCGTCTGGAAAGGGTCGCGGCTGGAGCAGTCCGCCAGCTTGCCCGGCAGGCTGCCGCTGGAGAGAGCGGTCTTTCGGCGAGCCATGTCACGCGCCTTGCGCGCGGCCTCACGGGCGACGCGGGCATCGACAGCCTTGCGGCAGATGGCCTTCGCCGTCGAAGGGTTCTCCGCCAGATAGCTCGCCAGGCGATCGTTGACGGCCTGCTGAACAACACCTTCCACCTCGGTATTGGAAAGCTTGACCTTGGTCTGGCTCTCGAACCTGGGGTCCGGAACCTTGACGCTGACGATCGCCACCAGCCCCTCGAGATAGTCCGCGCCCTCTGGAACGGTTTCCTTTTCCTTCACCACCTTGCTCTCGCGAGCGTATTTGTTCAGCGTCCGCGTCAACCCCGACTTGAAGCCGCTCAGATGGGTTCCGCCGTGCTCGGTGTTGATGTTGTTGGCGAAGGTGTAAATGCTGTCGGCGGTATAGTCCCGGTTATATTGGAAGGCGATCTCCACCTTGACTC
Organism: Planctomycetota bacterium; assembly: GCA_002708465.1. Next base: position 6,562 of record PAOC01000091.1, on the reverse strand, counting down.
CGGAGCCCTCGTCCTTCTTGTCGAAATAGACGATGTTGTCATGAACCGTCTCTTTCTTTCGGTTGAGATATTCGACGTAATCCTTGATGCCCTCTTCGTAATAGAACTCCTCGGCCTTTCCTTCACGGTCATCAGCGATCGACACCCTCAGCCCCCGGTTCAAAAAAGCGAGCTCGCGACATCTCTTCGCCAGGGAGGCGTACTGGAACTCGACCGTTTCCATGATGGTCGCATCCGGCTTGAAACGAATCTTGGTCCCGGTGGCCTCCGCCTCGCCCGCGACCTCGACCGGGCCGACCGGTTCGGGAGCCTGTCCCTCGCCATCGCCCTTGAGCTCGTAGCGCTGAGTGTAATGTTTGCCCTCTCGGTAAACATCAACGGTGAGCCATTCGCTCAGGGCATTCACCACCGACACACCAACTCCGTGCAGGCCGCCGGAAACCTTGTAGCTGTCATGGTCAAACTTCCCGCCGGCATGGAGGGTNGTCATAACTACGTCCAGGGCATCGCTTCCCGACTCGTGGGCTCCAACGGGTATGCCCCGTCCGTTATCTTCAACGGAGNCGCTTCCGTCTTCGTAGATATGAAGCTTCACCGTATCGCAATGCCCGGCCATGGCCTCATCGATGCTGTTGTCGAGNACCTCGGTCACGAGATGTTCGAGACCCTTGATGTCGGTGCCGCCGATGTACATATCGGGGCGCATCCTTACAGCCTCAAGGCCCTCGAGAACCTTGATGTTGCTGGCCCCGTAATCNGCCTGGTTGTCCGCCTCGGAGGTNTTNGNGGCCCCAGAGGCGTCATCCGTTGACGTCATGTGTTTGTCTCGAAGTTTCCGGCGCGAAACCGGATATTCTGAAAGTTGGGAAAGCCTTCGCTCTGGCGCAAAGAGCTCATNATTTCNTCNCGGTAATAAGCGGAGAGNTCACCAAGCAGAGGGGCTGAATCCACTTCAACTACAAGGGTTCCTCCCCTGAGGTCCACAATTCGTGTTCTNTCGGCTACTTCGTCTCCCACCGTATCTTTCCAGCATTTTTCCAATTGGGCTCGACCCAGGGTCGTGTCGAGGCTGTTCTCTTTTAACCATCGACGCAGAATGTCCTCGAGCACCTCGGGGCCCTCGGGGCCCTTGCCGCCGGCTTCANTGCTGCGGCTCTTTCCACGGCNCCGCGTTTTTCGATCCGTCACTCTTCTTCTCTTTTTTCGATCGGGTTTCCGGCAAAGTCTCAATTGACCACCAGGGGCATCAGGTAATGACGGTAGCTTAGCTCGCCCTTGATCGCCCCCGGGCGCTCCGAACCGAAAAACTCCATCCTGACCTGTTCTGTGTCGATGGTTCTGAGCGCATCCACGAAATAGCTCGGGTTAAATCGGATCTCAACATCCTCGCCTTCTTTTTCCACATCCACCCGGATCATCGACTCGCCAATATCGCTACCTTTGGATTCGATCGCGACCTCCTTGCCTTTGAAGCGAAAAATCACGGCCTCCGTCTCCTTGTCGGTAACCAGGGAGGCGCTCCGGACCGCGGCAACGAGCTGCCCTCGATCCGCCGTTACCTCGCTCTTAACATCAGAAGGAATCGCGGATTTGTATTCGGGAAAGGTTCCCTCTACCAGCTTGGCCATCATCTCTCCGCCATCGAAGGACATCTGCACTTCCGTTTCCTGGAGGGCAAACTTGACACTCTCCTCCCCCTGGGACAAGACCTTGACCATCACATCAACAGCCCGGTTAGGGATAATTCCGGAGACCGTAGCTGAGGCGGGATTGTCGATCTCCATCTCGTCGGTGGTCAGGCGCTTTCCATCGGTTGCCGTCATCTTGAGCAGGCCCCCTTCTATCTCGCAGAAGACTCCGGTCAGCTGATAGCGGGAAGAGTCNCTTGAGGCTGCGACGGCTACACGGCGNAACATCTCGGNAAATTTGGCGCGCGGCAACTCCAGGGCGCCCTCTCCGGAAAACCCCCTCACCTCTGGAAATTCGTCAGGGCTCTCTCCAAGCAGCTTGAAGGAATATTCTCCCGACTCGGAGCAAACCTTCGCTCCCTTCCCATCCTTTGTGGCCTCTATAATAATCCTGTTACTGGGAACCTCCCTGACGAGGGAGAGAAGCCTGGCGGCCGGCAGGGCCAGCTCGCCCTCACCATCAACCTCCTGGCGTTCAATCTGCAGACACGCTGACACATCCAGATCAGTCGCCTTGATCTGCAATTCCTTGCCCGTCGCAACAAAAAGACAGTTACGCAGGATCGACTTGGTGGTAGGCCCACCCCCGGTAATCGCCGCGATACTTTGCAGTCGCTCAAACAGCTCGTTCTTTTCACAGCAAATTTTCATCGTGTATTCCTTAGCAGGGTCCCACGCTGAAACCCAAAAGCGGCATCGCCCGCAAGTCACGCTCACTTCGCCTCAGACGAAAGCAAGCCATTCCATGGGTGCAGAGTTCACTTCCATTGAAAAACGCAAATTCAGGGTCATACAATCCGCCTGAAGCGCTATTAACCACCTTCGATAACACTAAAGTGAGGAAAGGATCATTATAGTTCGGGTCCAGCTAAAGGCAATTAAATAATATACTCGTAAACTANTACTGTAACTAATGTTACAACAAATCTTNCGGTGTTCCGAAAAACTTTTTCTGTGTCTCCTTAAAGTNTTTATATTAAAAGACTTACGTAATCCTTGCCGAGTCACTGGAAACTCGTTCTCGTGTGTTGTTGTAANTAATTTAAATAAAAAGGTTTATNTNNCCTNTTNGNNNATTCAGCGTTNTTGGNTNNTNGNCTGGGNTTNGGGAAGAGTNNGTTGAATGGTTGGTATAGAAAGNCNNNCTTAAGATGTTTCTATATATACATCATCANTATCAGAACTCATCACCCAGGTTTTTNCTGTGGAATACAGGNNAAGNAGGNTCTTAAGTCCTTATGGAGAANGGNNTTATTTATNCNACAGGGGGTGTTTAATTNAGTTTCATTAAAGGAGTACAAATTGTTGGATTTGATGANCCAGCGTTGATGAATTGTGAAATTCATTGGNGAGATGAAACAAATNNCACAACTTATAAATAACGATGAGNGTGGTTTAACACGGCTGAGAAGCGGTATTTCACAGCCTTGGAGAGGGCTGTTTGCCGATGTCAAGCCTAATGAAAGTGGGCCACGGAAAGCCGCGAACGAATCGTTTCGATGTCCGAGCGCAGACANCTGTCTGTGCCAAGCCCCTCTTCGATTCTCTTGAGAGCGTAGAGAACCGTGGTGTGGTCNCGNCCACCAAAAAGCGTTCCTATCTGGGTCAACGAAAGCGGGGTTAATTGTCGCGCGAGGTACATGCCGACCTGGCGCGCCCGAACCACCGTTCTCACCTTTTTGGCCGAGAGGAGATCTCGTTCTTCTACCCCATAGTGCGTCAAGACGATGTCGATGATGTTTCGCGCCCCTACCCCTCCAGAAGAAGGCTGCCCGCCGAGGTCAAGAAACTCATCCAGGGCCGCCTTTGCCATCTCCAGCGTGAGGGGGGACTGGTGTAGCTGCGACAGATTGATCAGACAGTTCAGCGCGCCTTCTAATTCGCGGAGATTATCGGTGACGTGTTGGGCGAGGTATTCGGAAGTGACAGAGGGCAGGCGATAGCCCTTTCTTTCCGCCATTCTCGAGACCGCCTCGGCCCGGGTCTCAAAATTAGGNACCTCGACCGGGGTGATCAGCCCGGAACGAAAGCGGGCGAGCAGCCGGCCTGGCANCCCGGCCAGCTCCGCCGGATCGATGGCNCTNGAGAGGACCACCTGGTTGTTCTTGTTAAGATGGTTTTCAAAGATGGAGAAGAACTCATCGAGAGTTCTTTTCTTTCCTGCCAGGAANTGNATGTCATCGAGGATGAAGACCNCGCATTCGCGATACCGGGCATGGAAGGATCCCAGGTCTCGCTTGCCGGCCGCCTCGATGTACCTGTTGGTAAAGGATTCGGATGAATCACAGCAGACCTTGAGGTTGGATGTTTCGCGAAGGTGGCGAGCAATGCCCTGGAGCAGGTGAGTCTTTCCCACCCCGGATGGCCCGTGGATACATAGAGGGCTGTAGGTTTTACCAGGGTGCTCGAGGACCGCCGTGGCGGCGGCATAGGCGACCCGGGACCCCGGACCGACCACAAAGTCATCGAGGTAAAACCTTTCGCCGGCCTCCTGGGATAAAGAGGCTGGGCCGAGGCGCGAGGCGGCTGGTCCGGCGGCGGCAGCTTGCTCCGGAGTGTTTTCCGTCGCGCTTTCGAAAGAAAGACTCACATCTTTTTCGCAGAGCTCACGCGCGATTCCACGTAGAAGTTCGCCATATTTCGTTTCGATCCACTTTGTTCGAAAGGGGCTCTGGGCGGTAAAGATAAAGGCACCGGATGGGTCGTAACGACAGGGCGTGCCAGCAAACCAGGAATCGAAATCTTCGGCCCCCACGCACTCGCGAACCCGCTCTTCAAGCGCGTTTACAAGGAAATCAGCGCGATCTAGGGAGCCTCCGGGAGACCCAGCCCGTAGAGACATGACCAACCACCAAAGTAAACCACCGAGAAAAAGAACAGCCGCAGCCCTGCTCCTGAAGTGGTAGCAGAGACGGCCCAACAGGCGAATAGTAGCAACTGCCAGATGGGCGGTCAACAGGAAAGGAGATGGCCCGGGGTTCCGATTTGCATCGAGATGAGTTTAGGCTAAAATCCTACCCCATTCGATCTAGTTCCTATCCAAGCGGAGAGGTGGCTGAGCGGTCGAAAGCGGCGGATTGCTAATCCGTTGTACGGTAAATATTCTGTACCCGGGGTTCAAATCCCCGCCTCTCCGCCATTTTTTTATTACTCCCCACCTGCTGGCGGCAGGGCGATGCCGAAGATGGATGCTTCGAAGGCCAGTCGCCCCTCGACAACGGCCTGCGTTTTGAACAACGACCGTTTGGCGGAAATGTTTACCGGGCTGGCGAGCAGGTGAAAGGTGTCTCCCACCTCAAGCACCCGCCTGAATCGAACCCGGTCGGCCCCCCCGAAGCCATACACATTCCCAGTCTCTACAGCCATGCAGGTGTAGAAAGAGCAGAGTTGTGCCGCGGCTTCCAGCAGGAGCACCCCGGGGAAGATGGGCCTTCCAGGCAGATGGCCTTTTGTCCAGAACTCGTCTTCGCACAGGGTGCGCACCGCGACCGCGATTTTTTCCTCGGGGTTGAAATAGGCGACCCCATCGAGCTGTTCGAATTCGAAACGCTGGGGGTTGTGGGCCCGGACCTCCTCCATGGAGACCTGGGCCTCGGTAAGGTCAACGGAGTCGAGATCGAAGAGAAGATCCTGGGGCATTCGTAAATAGTCCGGGAAGATTAGGTGAATATTAGGCCGGAGAGGGATTCTGTTCTTTGATGGCTCAGAGTTCAAGGGCCCTCTCTTGCTTTCGGGTTTCTTGACAGGGCTGGCGACGGCCTTAAAATCACCTTTGTGACTTCGCGAGGTCTGAGTTCACTAAAAGCGCGAAGAAAAAACGCAAGGACGGGCGGGCAGGGCGCGCCCGTCTGAAGGCCTTTTCCCTCTGCCCCCCATCCAGCAGCAGACATGCCAAAGCTAACCTTCAAGATCCAGAAGCACATCATCGAGCGCGACCCTCCCGAGGAGATCCGCGAGCTGGCCCTCAAGGGCTTCATCGATGCGGCAAACTACATGAAGTTTGAGAGCGCCCTCGAGGCGGCGGATTCCGACAGCCCGCGCTTCCTGCTGGTGGACTTCTCTCGCGTCAACTACATCAACTCTACCGGCATCAGCGCCCTGATCCGTTTCAATGAGGCGTGCAAGTCTCGAGCGGGCCTGCTTTGCCTCGCCGGGGTTTCGCGCGCGGTTGGCCTCTCCATGCATCTCCTCGGAGTTACCAGCCTGATTCCTTTTACCATGGACATGGAGAGCGGCCGCCGGCATATCGCCGGGTTCCTGGATGGAAACAAGCCGGCGCTGCCTATGACGGAGCCTGCCGCCGATGCCGCGGCGCGCCCCACGGCCGTTCTGCACCAGTCGCCGCGGGGCTCCGGAACTCGAGCGCGAGTGCTGGTGCTGTCGCCCTCGACGACCCGGTTTACTCAGGTAATCGGGCATCGCATCGGAAAGCTCCAGGGCGACTATCACCTTCTGGACAATGCCGCAGAGGCTCTCGCCCGTTTCGACGAGATCGGCCCCGACCTTGTGGTGCTTGATGAGCGTTGCGATCCCGCCGGCGATTTTGTCAACAAGGTGAAGGCCCAGAAGAAGAGAAGCCTGACTTCTGTTATCAAGATCTATCCCGACAAGGAGGCGCTCAGCAAAGAGCCTGAATTTAAGATCTGGGAAAACGACTATCTTGTGGACCCATTTGAAATGCAGGAATTCTTCGCGTTGACGGAGGCCGAGCTGCTCAGGGTTCCCAAGGATCGCAAGGTCTTCAGCCAGCAGGTGCGGTTTGACTTCCTGGGAAAAAAAGAATGCGTAGAAAACGCCTACCGCTTGAGCGACCTGGTTATCCGCCAGGCGATGAAAGAAGAGGACGATGTCGCCAGCCTCTATGCCGCGGTCAA
>PAOC01000009.1 GCA_002708465.1 Planctomycetota bacterium | reverse complement strand
CTCGAGTGGACGCGAAGACAGGTCGACACCTTCTATCATTCACCCTCTGGGTGGCTGAAGCTGCGCGAGGTGGAAGGCTGCCCGGCGGAGCTGATCTCCTACAGGCGTTCAGTAGAAAACTCCGGCCCCAGGGAATCGGACTACCACATCCTGCGCATTGACGAGCCGAGCGAGCTCCACTCAGTCCTCGAGAGCTCTCTTGGCATCCTGGGCAGAGTTGAGAAGCGGAGAGCCCTCTGGATCTATCGCAATACCCGGGTCCACCTTGACCGGGTTGAAGGCCTGGGGGACTTCCTCGAGCTAGAGACCGTGCTGGCCGACATCGATAGCGCCGAAGGGACGGCCGAAAGCGAAGAGGTGATCAACCTGCTCGAGCTCGACAGGGAGTCCTTCATCTCCGTTCCCTACCTCGAATTGCTGCGGGAAACCTGAGATCGTTTCAACACGAAGAAATAGCCTGTTTTGACGGGAAGCCGTGAACCACGGCGGTACAATGATAACCCGGTATTGACAGCTCTCCCTGCCGCACGATCGAGTTCTTCCCCTTTATCCGGAGGTTCCATGAGACCCAGCCTGATCTGTTGCGTGATCCTCCTCCTGTGTTCCGCCACCGAGACCTTCGCGGACGGTTTTGAGAAAACGGAATACAAGGCCGACTCATCTCGAACTCTTCAATACGCGCTCCTCAAGCCGCAAAAGGTGGAAGACGGCAAGAAGTACCCCCTGCTTCTGTCCCTGCATGGAGCTGGCGGAAGAGGCAACAAGAACTGGGAACGCAACTGCTTCGCTAACAAGGTGCTTTCCGCGAAGGAGATGAGAAGCAAATACCCCTGCTTTATTCTCGCCCCCACCGTCAGCAAGCAGAGCTCCTGGAAAGGCGCATCGATGGATGATGTTCTCGAGCTGGCAGGGAAATTGCTGACGAAGCTGCCGATCGACCCGGACCGTGTCTATGTCACGGGACAGTCCATGGGCGGCGGCGGCACCTACGAGGCCATGGCCCGCAAGCCGGATCTCTTCGCCGCTGGCGTGCCGGTCTGCGGCGGCAATAAGGTCGAAAACGCGAAGAAGATGGCCGCCATCCCTATCTGGGCTTTTCACGGCGAGAAAGACCGCGTCGTACACGTAGAGCGCGGCCGCGAGATGATCGAAGCGATCAAGAAGGCCGGGGGCAAGCCGCGCTACAGCGAGCTGCCCGGGGTCCGCCACAATTCCTGGACTCCCGCCTACAAGAACCCGGAGCTGTGGAAGTGGTTGTTCGCTCAGAAAAAGAAGAAGGTGAAGTCTCTCTGACCAGCCAGGACAGGCCTAGGGAGCTCCGAGTTCCTCCGCGGTCCACGAATCGCCGCGACGCGCAGTTTCTGATCGTACCTGGCCGACGAAATCGGCTGTAATCGCCGAGGCGCTGTTACCCCAGGCGCCGCGGATATAGCTCAGGATTGCCGCCATGTCCTCGTCACCGTAGACGTGGCGCAGGGCGGGCATCTCGAGCTGGTAGCGCTTGCCCTTCACCTGGATCGGCCCACGCACCCCATCGAGTGCGATGCGGAGAAGTCGCTCCTGGGAACCCGTCACCCACTCGGAGCCTGCCANNGGNGAAGCTACNCCTTCCTTGCCCCNNCCATCGGGTTGNTGGCAGGCGCCGCAGCTCACCTCGTAGAGTNCCCGGCCCNTGCTCGCTGTCNCCCNNAGGGGAANGAAAGAGCAGCCCGTCACGGACACAACCGTGATGGCCGCCGCGAGGATGANGGCCGNCNCCGAAAGACAGAAAANAGGCNGCCTCATTTAGAGGCCTTGCCCTCCCCCGCCTCCAGNGTGATCACCAGGTTGCGCTTGGGNGTGTTGCCGACCTCGGCGTAGCCGACGATCTTCCTGCTGGCGGTATCCACAACGCAGACCTTCTTCTTNCTGCGCACGGCAAGGTAGGCGTACTTGCTGTCGGGTGAGAAACACAGCCAGTAGATCCGGCCGATCATCTCGATCGANGCGATCTCNGGATAGGCCGNNNCGGTGATNTCGTGNATNTGCACCGTCTGGTGCTCGACGTTGCACGACCAGATCTCCTTCTGGTCGGGGCGAATCGCCAGGCCGTGACAGCGGCTCGATTTACCGGCGTATTTTNCGGGGATCTTGTGTTCGATGCGGGCGACCACCTTGCGCTNNGCGATNTCGGCNACNTCNAAACCNATCANNCCATCGATGTTCTGGAAGNAACGCTTGTTGTCNGCNGAGAGGGCNGGCGGCCTGACCGANTNCGAAAACGGGATGTGCCCGNCAACCTTGTGNCCCGCCTTGACNTCNACNATGGTNACNCGCTTCGGGTTNCCCATNGGCGANAGATACATCCACCGGCCGTCNCGGGACGCCTGGGTATTGTGCGGTCTCCCGCCCGTCTTGATCTTTNNCACCACCTTGCGGCTCTCNCCATCGATCACCCANTANTGNCCNTCATTGCAGGGTACGTAGACCCACNTGCCATCGGGNGTACANGCCAGCTGGTTGGGCTTGGGNCCGATGNNCAGGCGATGCTCGACCTCGTAGGTNCGCGGATTGACCCAGACCAGCTCGCCGCGGGGTTTCTTGAACGCCTCGATCGCGATGTAGACGACNNTNGCNTCNTCGGGCGCGGCGATGCCNTGNGGNTCCGGCCCNACNACGATNCTCTTGANNACCTTGTTGNTGCCGACCTCGATGACNTGNACATCATCTCCGTAGGNGTTGGTCTGCCAGAGATANTGCTTCCCNGCGGCGGACGCGGCCTGCATGGAGANAATCAAAACGGCGAGACACATCAGNCCCTGNACTCGGTATACCTGCACGGGCTTCCTCCTTATTTCNCGGCAATTCAATCAGATGGTCCCNGCCAGTCTACTACANGGCCGCTGAAAATCGCCCGCGGTATTTCCCCNGCCNNCNGCGNTGCGTAAAGAGNCGGCTCANTCCCNCCGCCTTCGCGCGCGCCTGCGGTCCCAGTAGTCACGTTCAATAGGCGCGTCACCGACATTAACTGGATTCACATCATCAGTCAGGGCNCGCCTTCTGCGTTCAGCGAGCNNCTTCTCNCGGATCTTCGATTTCTTCTGNTAGATCTTGAGCAAAGCGGCTCGCCTCTCCTGGATCCTGAATATGGAGACGTCCGTTGTGCGAAACTCCGCCAGGAGAGCCTCCCTCTCGACNGCGCCNAGCTCCTCTGCGCTGTAGANCCTGATGCNGGCCAGGCGCAGCGCCTCGATCCTGTCGTANAGCTCNCCCTTAGACTCCTGGCANGAACCAAGNANNNCCATGGCGAGAAACAGGAAGGGTGCCGAGCAGCGATGGATNGNNGGGAAGCTCATCTTCGCGCGAAGGCNTCGATCTTTTCCATGGGATCGNNGNCNCCGTTGAGNGCGTGGTTTTCACAGGCCTCGTAGATTTCCTTCAGCTCATCGTANAGCGCCACCAATTCCGGCTCAGGAGNGATCCTGCTCTCGGCAACAGGCTCAGCGAAGCCCNCGATCACCTCCTCCCAGGAGCTNGAGCCNCGAGTCTCCANCTCCGCGGCATGNTACGCGCGCAGGGCGGCCCCCAGGGCGGCGGAATTGCCGACCTCGAACTGGTAGACCGCCGCGTCNAAGACCTGCGCCATGATATGAAGAATCTCCTTATTGCACGCCGCGCCGCCGGTCGCATAGATCGATTCGGGCTTGACCTCCATCCANCGGGAGTGAATCGCCATCGTCATCATCTGGGCCTCAACGACGGCCCGGACGTTCGCCGGNCCCTCATCCTCGCTGAGNCCATAGCGCCGGGCGCCCGGCTCCTGGACATTCGGCGTGATCTCCGGCTCAAACCANGGCANCANGATCGCGCCGCCATTNCCCGNCNGGGTNTCCCTNAGCGCNGCNGANAANCCANCCCANTCNAGACCCGCGGCATTNCAGATCTTNTCNCGNGCCAGGGAACCGTTCTTGAAACAGATCAGGCTCATATAGTCACCCGTGGGAGCNCCAAAGGTATGTCCTTCCATCGCCGGGTCAACCCTGGGCTCGGGGAGATAACCAAAGAGCGTGTCGCTGGTGCCGAGCGAGATCGCCAGTCGGCCTGGCTTTACGAGACCCACCCCAACCAGGCTGCAGGGGTTGTCACCGGACCAGCAAANCACCCGGGTCGCGGGCGAGAAGCCGTAGCGTTCAACCCAGTAATTCGACAGCGATCCNATGATGGACCAGGACTCTTCAATCGCGGGCAGCTTTCCCGACAGNCCNGGNGCCGTAGCCTCCAGGGCTGNCGGCGCCCAGNCCTTTTCACNCAGGTTCATCAGNTTCATCCCCGCCCCATCTCCNGGATCTATGGGAGCATCGGTGCCCNCCAGCAGGGTGGCCATGAANGAGCTCACCAGGTGGATGCGANGAGTCGCATCGTAGCCCTCGGGATCCTCCTGGTNAAATTTCCTGATCTGCGGACCCGTAAAACGCTCAAAGGCCTTCGAGCCTGTCAGGCCGGCAAGCTCGCCAGAGCCGCCAACCGCNGCCGTGATGGCNNCGCACTCCGACGAGGTNCTCGAATCCATCCAGATCGGNGAGGTGGNCCGGGANAAGATNCCCTCGAGCTGGCCAACCAGCTCCCTGGNCGGATCAAGAGAGCNGAGGCGNGNGCNGGCCTCCGNGTTGAAATAGACGCTNCCNTGNTGCTGGCCGGANCCGGCGATCGCCCGCAGCTTATCGAGCGGNAATTGNCCTTCNNCGGCAAACACGGCAAAGAGNCGATCAAGCGCCTCCGCCCACATCACCGGGTTTGAATGCGCCACCAGGGGATCCGAATGCGTGAGCACGCCATTNNGGCAACCGTAGGAAGCCAGCTCCTCATCAAACCGGATGGAGCGCTGGTCCAGAACCTTTCGTTCATCGCCATCGATCTCGATGACCACCGCCGTCAGGCTCTGGGTGCTTGAATCCAGCCCCATGTAAATCGCCATACCGCCGCCTCCACTGGTAAATTTCCTCAGGAAATTAGAGTCGATGCTCCTCGAGTAGACACGCCCTCTATNGCAAGGTTGACAATTCTCGACAATCGAGGGGCGNCGCGTTCAGCNNTCGCCCCGCNTCGCTCAGCTCTCCTCCCANCCATAGCGAATAAANNCCTCCCTGTTGAGCTCCAGGAAATCCGGCGCCCAACGATACTCNCTCAGAAGTTCCCTGCGGGGCGCTCCAAGGATCACGGTCGACGCGAACATCGCCTCTACGCTTGCCAGGCCGCCTCCCGGATCTTCGAAAAGCTTCGAGTGCCTCGGGTAGGCCGTCCTGAAGTCTCCGGGGAGAGAGCGCCTGTGAAGCTCCGGGGCGCTCTCGAAGCACAGCCGCCGGCCCAGCGGAGCCAGGCGGACCCAGGTCGCATCCAGCAGGATCAGCCGTCCTCCGCCATCGCCAAGCAGCTCGGCATCCGCANGAACCAGCTCGGGNGCGGCGACCTCCAGGAGAATCCCGGAAGGNANCTCCACGAGCTCCTCACCCGGNNTCGGCATNCCGAGACGCANAATCTCCAGCCCCTCGGTGCCGNCGAGCGGGTGAACNGTACATTTACGACGGTTCTCCTTGTAATCCTGGATCACNAGAAAATCGACCCGCGNCNNCGCAGTATCNGCCGCCAGCTNTTNTTCTTCGCCCGGAGAGGACCTTGTNTCTTCCATCNGAGTTCAACCAGCGCGCTCAGGCCTTCNCCGCGATGAGCTTGTCCAGCTCTTCCNTNAGCCGGCCAAGNACCTCGTCATAGGTNTAAGCGCCCAGGGGCNCATCCTTGCGTTTGAGATTTACGGTGCGCGGCCCGCACCAGAGCCCCAGGTCGGCATCGTCCGTCTCGCCGGGGCCATTCACTCGGCAACCCATGATGGCGATGGTCAGGTCGTACTCGTCGGCGTAGGCCGTCATCTCCTTGACCTCCTTGGCGAGATCGATGAAGGCCATGTTCTCAACCCGTGAACAGCTCGGGCAGGCGATGATATTCAACCCCTCGCCCCAGTGCTCCGGAACTGCGCGAATCCGGCCGGCNCGGATATCCTCGATGATCTTGTGACCGGCCTCGACCTCCTCCGCCTTGCGATCGTTCGGAAGCGTCAGCGACACCCTGATCGTATCCCCGATACCGACCGTGATCAGCTGGTCAAAGGCGATCCGGGTCTTGATGANTCCATCTGGCGGCAGGCCGGCCTCGGTCACCCCCAGGTGCAGGGGGACATCAGGGCGCTCCTCGGCAAAGAGGCGGTTTGCCCGCACAACCTTCTCAGGTTCGGAATCCTTCAGCGAGACCACGTAACGGGTGAAGCCGATAGCGTCGAGGTGGGCGCAGTGGTCAACAGCGCAGCGCACCATGGCCTCAATCCCATCATCCGGGTATTTCTCCTTATAGGCNGGATCNACGGAACCGCAATTCACCCCCACCCGCAACGCGCAGTCATTCTCCCCGGCCACCGAGGCGATGAAGGCCACCTTGTCNCGAACCGGCTTGTTCTTCTCCACGTGGTAGAGATGGCCCGGATTGTAGCGAACCTTNTCCACGCTCGGAGCGACCTCGGTCACGAGNCGATAGTTCTCCTGCAGATCGACGACAAGATTGGCATCCGTCTCCTTCCGTATCTCCGCAAGCGCCCTGGCATCTTTCTTATTGTCACAGGCGACGCGGACGATATCCGCTCCCGCCCCCAGCATGTCCGCGATCTGGGAGAGCGTCTCCTCAATCTCCTGGGTATGCGTCGCGGTCATCGTCTGCACGGGAATATCATGCTCCCGGCCGATCATGGCCGANCCGACACGCACNGAGCGGGTTGGATTGCGTTGAATTTCTTTCGACATAGATGGTATCCAATCCTGGNCCNGGANCGTAAAAACAGGGTCTCANACGAACGATTCCCGACGCGACGAAGNANCCATTGTATTCAGCCNGNGNACATCGGTCAACGAATCCNCCTTGANCACCTGTTCTGAATCCCGCTCACTGCTCGATCTTACCGGCACCTTTNTCTATGCTTTCCTGTCTATGATCCGTCACANAACCGACCTNNNAACTCTGCTGCCGCTGGCGCTCTGGCTGCTCTGCCATGCGNCNGGTNCCGCCCGGGCGCAGGAGNCCCCGGATGTGACCATCGGCTCCGTGGAATTCCCGGGGCGGACCTGGGTTCCCTACCGCAAGCTGCTCGAGGCGAGCGGGTTGAGGCCCGGAGATAAATGGGGCCCGGAATCCGGCGGCAGGGCGCTGGAGGGTCTGCTGAAGCTCGAGTTCATCGAAAAAGTCGAGCCGCCGACCATCGTCTCCGTACCCGGCAAGNCCCCGGCCATCAGAATCACCATCACCGAATACCCCCTCCTTGAAGCGATAGAGATCACCGGCAGCGCGGCGCTTTCCAGGCGCTCACTGAAAGANNCCCTCCCGCGCAAGGAAGGCTCGGCCTTCAGAAGAGAAGACCTCGAGCTCGCCAGGGAAGCCCTCCGGCAAACCTACCAGGAAGATGGCTTTCTCTTCGTCCAGGTGGACGCGGCGCTGCAAACTCCCGGACCGGGCCGAGTGAAGCTCCTCCTCGACATCGANGAGGGGCTCCGGGCGAGCATACGGGATGTGTTCATCATCGGAAACTCGGAGCTGACCCGNGATGAGATCATCGAGATCAGCGGNCTGCGCCCCGAGCGTCTCTTCGGCGCCGTGGACAGGGGCTATTTTGTCCCCCACCAGCTCGANAGCTCGCTCGACANGCTGAGAANCTACTATCGNTCGAGNGGNAACCTCGACGTGAAGCTCGGCCTCGATGACATCTCCATCAACCCCTCCCTCCGAGACGTCACGATCTCGTTGGAGGTCAGGGAAGGCGCCCGCTACCGGCTCCAGGAAATTCGCCTGGAGGGGAACCAGGTCTTCGGCGATGCCCTGCTCCTGCAGACCCTCTCCTTCGAGGCCGGAGCCTTCTATTCCGGCGCAAAGGTCGAAAAGCTGCGGCGAACCCTTGTGAGAATCTACCAGGAACGCTCCGACCGCATTCCGCAGGTAGACGCCCGGCTCCTCTATACCGGAGAGAATGACATAACCGTCGTCTTCCAGATCGATGAGCGGGAGCACCTCTTTGTCGACAAGGTCGAGATCCGGGGCAACACCAGGACCCTTGACCGGGTCATCCGCAGGCACTCGAAACTTGTCAGCGGAGCGCCGCTCAGCCTGCTCGCCATGGATGAGACGATGGACCGGCTGCGGTCGTCGGGCCATTTCGATGATGTCTCCTTCAGCGTAGACGAATCGACGTCGCCAGAGCTCCGAAACGTCCAGATCAACGTCAAGGAAAAGGAGGCCGTCGGACGCTGGGATCTCGGAGGCGGCGCAGCGAGCGGAGAGGGAGAGGTCGGCTACTTCAGACTCGAGCATACGAATTTCGATCTCTTCGCCCTGCCCCGAAGCCTGACGGACTGGTCAGACGCCTTCGTAGGCGGGGGGCAGTCCGTCTATGCCGAGCTCGTCCCCGGAAACGTCGAGAGCCAGTACATGTTCGGCTTCCACGAACCCTACCTCTTCTCCAGCGACCGGACCTTCACCCTGCGCGCNGGCTCGCAAAAATTCTATCGGGGCGCCTACGAGGAGAGCNGGGTGAAGACGGAGCCCGAAGCGCGGCAATATCTCGACAGCGACCACCACCTCTCTCTCGCCCTCGCCTGGCGGCTCGATGACGTCACTCTCGCCGGCATCAGCGCCTCGGCGCCGGCGACCATCGCAACGGCCCCCGGCAGCATCCTGCTCAGCTATCCGCGGCTCTCGCTTCGCTACGCCGAGCTCGAAAACAACATCTACGGAGGACCGAAGGGGCTGCTGGCTGAGCTGAAGCTCGATGCGGCAGGGTCCGCCACCGGCTCCGACATCGAGTTCTTCCGAGGGAGCGCCTCGGCCGATTACTACAAGCCTCTCTTTGATCGCTACGCCGATCTCAGGCATCTCCTGCACGTTGGAATCGAGGCCGGGTGGATCGGGGCCGACTCGGACGGGGTGCCGTTCTACGAAAACTACTTCCTTGGAGGGCCGCACAGCTTTCGCGGCTTTGAATACCGCGAGGTCGGCCCCCACGAACAGGGAGAGCCGCTTGGAGGAGGAGCCCTGCTCAGGGGAACCATCGAGTATTCCGCGCCGCTGTTTTTCCGTGAACTCAGGGCAATCGCCCTCTTTGACTGGGGACTGCTCGAGAGTGATCCCGGCGACTTCTCCGGTGGACGGCTCCGGTCCGCGGCCGGCGGAGGTCTCCAGTTCCGATTTCCTTTCCTCGGACAGGTCGTCCCCATCAACCTCTACTGGGCCAGACCCCTCGCGAAGCAGGACGGAGACCGGCCCGAAGTCTTTTCCTTCTCCATCGGCTACGCCTTCTGACAAGACCCCTGCTCCCCCGGGCTTGCAGCCGCGGCCTCCAGGGCTCCTAATACATTCCATGACCCGGCAGACGGCGAATATCATCATCTACCGCCAGCGCCCCGAGCTGAAGGTCTTCCTCGTTACGAGATCCAGCGAGATGAACTTCCTCGGCGGCTATCTCGCCTTTGCCGGAGGCAAGGTCGAACCCGGCGACGAGACCATCCCGCTGGTTGAAGAGCTCGGCACCGACAAGGCCGAGACGCTGGGCTGCGCCGTACGAGAGCTCTTCGAGGAGACCGGTATCCTGGCGACCTGCGGCGGAGCTCCGGCGCAGGAGGAGCTCAAGAGGCTGCGCCTCGAGATGCTTGCCGACGGCGACGCTGGGGAGTTCTTCTCCCGGCTGCGGACCTCAGGCGCCAACCTCGAGCCCGGCACCTTTGTGGAGGCGGTTCGGCTGGTCACGCCCCGGTTCTCCCAGCGACGCTTTTCGAGCACCTTCTTCCTGTTTGAGACCGACAAGGAACCGGAGATTCTTCCCGGCGAGCTTGCCGGCGGCGGCTGGTGGACGCCGGCCGCGGCCATCGAAGCCTGGCACCGGGGAGAGCTCCTCCTCGCCCCGCCCGTGATTGTCATCCTCCGCCAGCTGGCAGGCGGCCTCGACTCCTCAACACTCGAATCAATGCGGACCAGCCCCAGTGAATTCGAGGGCTCTGGCCTCGCCATTCCCTGGGGACCCGGCATCGAGCTCCTGCCCTTCCACTGTCCGCCGCTGCCGCCAACGCTGCCTTCGAGCACCTTCCTGGTCGGCTCAAGAAGGTTCATCATCATCGACCCCTCGCCAACAGGAGAGAAGGAGCAGGCCCACCTCCTGGCGGCAATCGAAAACCGGCTGGCCGGCGGCGACCAGCCCGAAGCCATCGTCCTCAGCCACCATCACNCCGATCACGTTGGNGCCGTCGACGCGGTACAGGAGCGCTGGNGCCTNCCCTGCTGGGGTCACAGGANAACCGGCGAGCTGCTGGNGAGAANCTTCGACAGGGAGCTCGACGAGGGCGACCTCATCGAGCTGGGAGAGAGCCCGGCCGGCGAATCCGGCTGGAGCCTTCGCTGTCTCTTTACCCCGGGGCATGCAGAGGGGCATCTCGCCTTCTTCGACGAACGTCACCAGGCCCTGCTTGCAGGCGACCTGCTCTCGACCCTCGTCAGCATGTATGTCGGCTCTCCAGGCGGCCACCTCGAAAGCTATTTCAGGTCGCTGGAAAAAATCCGGNGCCTCGACATCAACCTGCTCTATCCTTCCCACGGCATGCCGACCGCCGAGGCCCGAAGCCTGATCAATAAGACCATCCAACATCGCAAAAAAAGAATTGAGCAGGTCCGGGACAAGCTGGCTGAAGGCCTCGGCGAAGTGCGTGAGCTCTCCCGNGAAATCTACCACGATGAGGCGGACTCCAGGCTGAGACCCCTCTACGAGCGAACGACGCGGGCGGCGCTCGAATACCTTGTCGAGCAGGGCAGGGCACGGGAGCTCGCAGAGGATCGCTACGAGATCATGCCGGGTCCGCAGCTCGAGCCGCCGCCGGGGAGCGGAAGCTGAACCATACCGCGAGCATGAGCAGCAGCACCTTGGCCAGCTCCAGACTCGTATAGATGCCGTGCAATCCATTGAAACGTTCCAGCGCGGCCGGGGGAGGGTCACGCGGAACGAAGTCCAGGGAACGCCCCAGCGTGGTGATCTCCGGCGCCAGCCAGAAGGTCAGCACAAGAACGAGGGCGCCCGCTCCGCAGACCCCCAGGAGGGCTCCTCGCGAACCCGCGCGCAACGCGCAAAACAAGGCGGCGGCGGCAAGCAGAAGCTGGCCTGCATTCCAGCTCGAAAAATTCTGCCTGTTCAGCTCCCCGGTAATGACCCAGGCTACGCTGGTCTTCTTTGCCGCGGCGTCGCCGGGCTTGAAGCCGACCCTGGCAGCCAGCTGCTCGTTTTCCACCACGGCCCTCTCGACTCCGGGAAAGGATGACCCTACCACCCAGAGCAACAGGAAGCTGGCCCCCAGCCAGGTTCCAAGAACCAGTGTCAGCGTCATCTTTCTCCTGGCTGCCAGCCGCGATTTCTCACTCAACCCCTAGCCCTCCGCCCGGTCGTCCTCAGCAGCCGGCGCGCCGTGCGCCTCAGTAGCCGAGTCCGGCAGCAGGTGTCCCATCTTGTCGCGCTTGGTGCGCATATAGACCTCACTGTGTTCATTGGCCGGGGCGATGATCGACTCCTGGCTGACAACCTCGAGGTTGTAGCCATAGTAGATAAAGGCATCCTGCTTCTTGGGATTGTTGGTCAGCAGGCGAACCTTCCTGAGCCCCAGGTCCTTCAGGATCTGGATCCCTACTCCGTAATCGCGCATGTCGGCCCTGTAGCCAAGCGCCAGGTTCGCCTCCACCGTATCAAGCCCCTCATCCTGCAGCGCGTAGGCCTTGAGCTTTTCCAGCAGGCCGATGCCTCTCCCCTCCTGCGGCAGATAGACCACCGCGCCGACGCCTTCCCCTGCGATCCGGGCAAGCGCCCCGCGCAGCTGCCCGCCGCAGTCGCAGCGCAGAGAATCAAGCACCTCGCCCGTAAAACACGACGAATGGACTCGGACCAGGGGAGCCTCCACGCTCTGAAGGTCGCCCTTGAGAATGACGATCGGCTCGCTGGAATCGAAATGAACCTTGTAGCCGTAGACCGTCAGCGTGCCGAAATCCTCGGTGGGAAGCTTCGTCTCGACGACCCTTTCCACCAGCGTCTCGGTACGGCGGCGATAGCGGATCAGCTCTTCGATGCTGACGATAGGGGTTCCGCTCTCCCTGGCAATCTCGAAGAGACGTTCTCCCCGAGCCATCTGCCCATCCTCATCGAGAATTTCAATCAGGGCTCCAACCGGAGTCAGCCCGGCCAGCCGAGCGAGGTCGACAGCCGCCTCAGTATGCCCCGCGCGATGCAGGACGCCGCCCTCGTGCGCAACCAGCGGATAGATATGCCCCGGACGGGCGAGCTCCCCTGGGGTGGTCTCCTCGGCTGCGAGGGCCCGGATCGTATCACAACGTTCTGATGCCGAGACCCCGGACTTGAGAATCGCCAGGTCCACGCTCACCGTGAAATTCGTATGGTGTAGAGCCGAGTTTGAATGGGTGGCGGGCTCCAGCTGCAGCGTCGCAGCCCTGTCCGGCGGCATCGGAACACAGAGCACCCCTCGCCCATCGCGCAGCATGAAATTGACCATCTCCGGGGTTATCTTTTCGGCGGCGCAGATAAAGTCGCCTTCGTTCTCACGAGCCTCGTCATCGACGACGACAACCATCCCTCCGGCGGCGATCGTTTCGATGGCCTGCTCTATCGCTGCAAAACTATTCTCTGACAATAAACCTCTCCAGTAGACTTCCAAACTCTCAGCATAACCCCCACCGGCAATCCTTCAAGCCGCCCGGAGCCGACTATTGTAGCCATCGGGAAAAAAGAAACCCCGATTATTTCATCCCCCCGGCAGCGCCAGGAACAGAAAATCTCGTCCGCAACGCCGCAACGGGGACAACAGCCCCGCCCCTGCTGTCCGCCCGTACTCAAGGCGGAGAAAAACTTTCCGGAACAGGGTAGTATTTCTGCTGGCGGCCTCTCTTTCCCCACCCGGTTGTCCCGCCCGGCCCAGATGGTACCTGTCGATGCTGAAACGCCTGCTGACTTTTCTCTCAACCTTCGTTACCCGCCAGCCCTGGCTGACCGCCGGGCTCTACATGGCCCTGGCCGTATGGACCGTTCCAGCCGTGCTGAAGATCGAGTTCAAGACCGACCAGAACGATCTCGTGGGAGCGGACCTGGAATACAATCGCAGGTACCTGGATTTCCTGGAAGAGTTCGGCGACCTTGAGTTCCTCTATGTCGTGATTGAGGTCGGCAAGGACCAGCAGGCCGCCCTGGCGGCCGCCCGCGAGATCAGGGAGCGGGTGGAGCAGTTGGACGAACACGTCGAGTGGGCCCTCGATCGCATACCGGCCAAGGCGATGCGCTACGGCATCCTTCACCGGGAAGATGAAGAGCTGGAAGTCCTGGCCGCGGCGCTGGCAGGAAACCGCGATCTTCTCGAAAAGCTCGGACAGACCGACCGCCTGGAGAGACTCTTCTCCTTCTTCGCAGGACTGCTTGATCCCGAGGAGGCCGGAAGACGCTTCGCCTCCGGAGAAGACAACCACATCGGCCCCGGCGCGGCAGACGGCGCCAGCTCGCTGCTGGAGCATTCTCTCGCATCCA
>PAOC01000033.1 GCA_002708465.1 Planctomycetota bacterium | reverse complement strand
AGAATGGCACCCTGACTATCATGGTGGGCGGCCGTCAGGAAGCCTTTGAGCGCGCCGAGGCGGTCTTCGAGGCGATGGGCAGCCGGATCACGCTGGTTGGAGAGAGCGGAGCCGGGCAGGTTACGAAGGCCTGCAACCAGATTCTCTGCGCCGTGAACCTGCTGGCTGTTTGCGAGGCTGTCTCGCTCGCCGCGCGCTCGGGGATCGACCTGGAGAAGATGCATCGCGTGGTTACCGGCGGGGCGGCGGCCTCCTGGTCTCTCGAGCATCTTGGCAAGTCCATCATCGAGGGAAACTACGACCCGGGCTTTATGGTCAAGCTCATCCAGAAGGANCTGAATATCTGCATGAGCGCCGCGCGGGAGCTGGATCTTCCCGTTCCCGGAACAGCCCTGGCGAACCAGTTCTTCCGCTCCAACGAGGCTCACGGCGAGGCTGATCTCGGCACACAGGCCATGTTCAAGGCGGTCGAAAGAATGGGTAACTTCAAGGTATGAACAGCATCCTCCCGCGTCGCCATGTCTTTTGTCTCTACGCCCTCGCGGGCGTGCTGGCCTGTTTTCTCCCTGTTGGCCCGGGCTTCCGTATGGCCGGGGCGGATGAGAAGAAGGTCGCCGTGAAGGATGGGGCGCAGAAGAAGCACAAGGGGAAGCCCAATCGCCTTGCAAAGGAGAAGAGTCCCTATCTCCAGCAGCATGCCTACAACCCTGTGGACTGGTANCCCTGGGGGAAGGAGGCCTTNGAGANNGCNCGTNNNACNGGCNGNCCCATNTTNCTGAGCATCGGCTATTCAACCTGTCACTGGTGTCANGTNATGGANCGGGAGTCCTTTGAGAACGAGGAGATCGCCGCCTATCTCAACGAGCATTTTGTCTCGATCAAGGTCGANCGTGAGGAGCGGCCGGATGTCGATGGGGTCTACATGGATGCCGTGCAGGCGATGAACCAGCGCGGCGGGTGGCCGCTCTCGGCCTGGCTCTTGCCGGATGGAAAGCCGTTNTTTGGAGGCACCTATTTTCCGCCGGAACACTTCAAGAAGCTGCTCNCGCGGATCGTCGAGGTCTGGAAGNAACAGCGTCCNCTGCTGGANCAGCAGGCCGGCAAGCTCACCGAACATCTCNCCAGCCAGGCGGGNAAATTCCAGGCCNTGGCGGCTGTGCAGCCGGGGCTCTGCGANGGNGTCTTCGACTATCTTGACCAGGCGCACGATGATGAATACGGAGGCTTCAGCGGCCCCCCNCGGTTCGCTCCGAAGTTCCCTAGGACCTCCAACCTTGATTTCCTGCTGCGGTACTCGAGCCGAAAAGGAAGCAAGCGCGGGGAGACGATGGTTTACACGACCCTCGACAGGATGGTCGCCGGGGGGATCCGGGATCATCTCGCCGGCGGGTTCCATCGGTATTCCACCGACAGGGTCTGGCTCCTGCCGCATTTCGAGAAGATGCTCTATGACAACGCCCTCATCTCCCGGACCCTCATCGGGGCCTACAAGCNCTCGGGAAACGANAGGTACCTGGAGGTTGCCCGCGAAACCCTGGACTATGTCCTGTCGAGGCTCAGGGACAAGGATGGAGGCTTCTATTCGGCCGAGGATGCCGATACCGAAGGGGTCGAGGGACTCACCTACGTCTGGACCCGCAAGG
Source organism: Planctomycetota bacterium (assembly GCA_002708465.1). The sequence goes on along the minus strand of PAOC01000033.1, from coordinate 23,029 downwards.
AGATCCTCGGGCTGCTGGGAGAGAAGACAGGCGAGCTCTTCTGCGACTTCTACGGAGTCAAGGAGGAGGGGAATTTCAAGGAGGAGCGNTCGGCTCCCGGNAGCCCTGAGCACGCTAATATTCTCCACCTGCCGTTCGCTGACTGGGGNGCCGACCTTGCGCGTAAGCGGGGGCTGACCCGCGAGGCGCTCACTTCGCAGNTCTCCGCGGCGCGAGCCAGGCTGCTCGGGGTGAGAGACAAGCGAGCGCANCCATTTCTCGATGCCAAGGTGCTTGTTGAGTGGAATGGCCTGATGATTTCCGCCCTGGCCCAGGCCTACCAGGTGAGCGCCGAGGGGAGATACCTTGAGGCGGCGCAGGCAGCGGCCGGCTTCATCTCATCCAGGATGATTCGAGATGGGNNGCTCTACCGCAGGTACAAGGATGGAGAGGTCGGAATCCGCGCCTTTCTCGAGGACTACGCCTTCCTCATCGATGGCCTGCTGGATCTCTACGAGTCCGATTTTGACAGGAGATGGCTCGACCTTGCCCTGAAGCTGGGTAAGGACATGGTCGCCTCGTTCTGGGATGAGAAAAACGGGGCCTTCTTTTCTACAGCTGAACATCATGAGAAGCTGATCCTGAGGAGAAAGGAGTTCTACGATGGAGCCCTTCCTTCGGGCAATTCCGTCGCCCTGCTCGACCTGCTGAGGCTCCAGGAGTTTACCGGGGACAAGGTCTTCGAAGAGCCGGTCAAGGTCTTCAAGAAGCTGGCCGCCGGTCTTGTCGAGAAGTTTCCGCATATGCACCCGCAGCTCTCCTGCGCGATCGAGTATGTCCTCTTCGACCCTCTCGAGATCGTGGTTTGCGGTCCGGCAGAGGATCCCGTGACCCGCGCCATGCTCAAGGAAATTCGCGGCAGGTTTCTTCCGGCCAAGGTGGTCGTTCACGCTTCAACCGCTGAGGCGGCGACCGCGCTGAGCTCGCTGGTTCCGCTCACGGAGGCCAAGATTCCAATAGGAGGAAAGCCGACCGCCTTCGTTTGCCGTAACCGGGTCTGCAGGCTTCCCGCCCGGAATCTCGCGTCGCTGAAACGCCAGCTCGATGAGGCTGTGGCGAAGAAGAAGGCTCCGGCGGAATCGAAATGAGGCGAGGCTCAGCTGGCGTCAGCAGCCGGCTCAGATGCGCTCGGGTGAGAGGAGCCGCATTCTCTCGGCTATGTGGCCGAGGTGAGAGGCCGCCTGGAAGAGCGCGTCGAAGGCCTGCTGGTAGGCGCTGGTCTGGACGTGAAGCAGAACCTGGTCTTCAGAATTTTCGTTGGCACGCTCGATTCTCTGTTTCCACTGGGTTTCGAGCCGGGAGCGGAACTTGGCCAGACGCTCCACCGTCTTGACGGCGGACTCCTCGAGCCGATTCGTGGGGCTGCGAAGAAGCACCAGGATGTTCTCGAACTGTTTCATGATCAGCTCGTAGATCTCTCCGAGGTCCCGGTCCATCTCTTCAGCGGGTTGAATCTTGTCTTCGATTCTCCTCGATGCGAGCTCTCTGAGCAGCTCCGCGGCCTCGCCAACCCTGCTGAGAGCGGCGACGCTTGACTGGAGCTTCTCGATCTCGGTTGATTCCCGCCGCGAGAGCTGGTTCTCCTGTACGAGCACCAGGTAGCGGCTCGCTTCGCGATGGATGCCGGCGATGATCTCTTCGCGCCGGGCAACCTGCCCTGCAAGGTTCATGTCGCTATAGCGGAAGGAATCAAAGGCCTCGGCGATGTTTTTCTGGCAGAGCTCCGCAAGGTAGCAGATCTCCTCGAGGACCTGCCGCAGAGCCAGGCCGGGGACAGGAATCAGGTTCTCATCAAGGCGGTAGGGTTTGAGGTCATCGGTGCCTCTCTTTGTCGGCAGGATCAGGGAAGCCAGGCCAGTAGCTATTCCCGGCAGCGCCAGGAAGATGAGGCTGGCGGTGAGGTTGTAGAAGGTGTGGGTCATGGCAATGTGGAACCCGACGTCTTCCCGCAGAGGGTGGAAGAGGCTCCCGGGAGTGATCTGGTCAATGAACCAGAGCAGCAGGGATGTGCCCTCCTGGGGCATCAATGAGAGGACGGAAAACAGGATCGTTGTCAGCAGGTGAATCACCAGGAGGCAGATGCCCAGGCGGCAGGTGTCGCGATTCTTGAAGAAAGACCGAAAGAGGCAGCTCAGTCCCGAGCCCAGGTTGGCTCCGAGGATCAGCGGCACCATGGAGAGGGGGCCGAGGATTCCTCGCGAGGCCAGGAGCACCGCGATGATGACCACCAGGTTCGAGGTGCGAAGAACCAGGCCGATTCCAGCTCCAGCCAGCAGAAGATAGGTGAAGCTTCCGGCCATTACCGCCCATGGCTGCTGGAAGGACAGCGAGGCCGGGAGCACATCTGATTTGAACCTGGAGCTCATCTCGAGCTGCTCAATACCGGAGCCGAGCAGGCTCCAGCTTGCCAGCGCCAGGGCGGCGCCGAGAAAGATCCTGCTCCAGTGGGCCAGGCCGAACGAGCGCGGCAGAACGACCAGCAGGAGGCCGAGGCCTGCCAGGGGCGCGATGAGGAAGTCGATCCGCAAGGCGAGTATCTGGGGAAGGGCTGTTGCGCCCAGCAGGGCTCCAAGAAGGAGCCCCATGGCTCCCCGGGATTTCAGGAGGCCTCCGTTTACGAAGCTCATCAGGTGGGAGGTTACGGCCGAGTGGGATTGGAAGGTGATCCCGGCAAGAATTCCGCCGAGATAGCCAAGGATTCGGTTCTTCGCCATGCGGCCCGTGGCATGGTGCAGGTGAGGGCCGAGGACAATCAGGAAACCGTTGGCGAGAAATCTTACGCCGAGCAGGAAGAAGATCANGCCAACCGAGATCTCTACAGCGATCCGCAGCCAGTCGATCGCCATGACNGTNAAGATGATTCCCCNGATGGGGGGGTCGTCTTCGNTTCCTTCAATCTCCGCGAGTACGCGATAGATTCCTGCGCGATCNCCGAGTGTAAGATCTGTTCCTTTGCGAACACCGTCTTTGCCGGTTTTGGCGCGCCNGTTGTTCAGGCTCGCCGGCTCGCCTCGAATCGGAGGTTCTCCCGCGATTCTCATATGGACAGTGCGTCCCTCGAGAGGCGCCAGCTCTCCGTTGTCCTGGCGGGCCTGCAANCGCAGGGNGATGGGGATTTCNGAGCCTACAGCGGCCTCGATNTTGTCAGCCAGCTTCTCCACACCGCTGACCACCCGGAACTGTTCGTCCAGATCCTTTCGGCCCTGCCTGGGGATGGAGGCTTCTATNCGCCAGTCNCCGTTNTTATTNCCAAGNCGTATTCGCACGCTGGCGNTTCCGGACGCATCGGTCTTGNNNTCGACNTTGTACGAGGCGTTCCGCCGTCTCTTTCTCCCCATCCNGGATGAANGNTGGTGAATNTTCTGATGGGTCATTNCCGGATTCGGAGTCTTCGGCGAGACCCNCGAGACGAAAACGGAAGGTGACCGATTGGTTTTNCAGCGGCNGCCTTCGGCCNCTNCGCCCGAGGAAATCCCGGCTGCTCTGGCCAAGCACNCGAACGACCAGGGGTTTGGGAAGAATCTCCCCCGGGAGAGCGCATTGGTGGTTTCCCGAGANGGATTCAATGAGCGCGGGGCGGTCATCTGTGGGCGGTTTGTAGCATCCGGTAATGGTACAAAGACAGACCGTCAACGCCAGGATGACTGCATTATTAGTCAATAAGCGCATAGATCTTCGCCTTGGTTTGCCAAATATGAAGTTAGCCTGCACACTTTCACAGGATCTTCACGATAAGTTAACTGGATAGANTNTGCCCCCAATTGTTGAATTCGGAAATACACGGAACCATCTGAAGTAGAACCGGGAAATGCGGTAAGAATCTGCCGTATCGGGTCCATGAAAAATTATACCGGAACGTCTGCTAAAAACGCTTATCTCGAGTTCGGCTCGACCTCGATCAAGCTCTACATCGTACCTTCTGNCTCAGAAGGAGGAGATGGGGTAGAGAGAGAGCGCAAGGTGCCCTGGAGCCTCGGCTACGATGTCTTCAGCTATGGNCGCATCAGTCCACGGACGATGGCGCATTGCGTCTCTACNCTGAAAGNNCTGCGTGAAGAGTTNTCNGGANTNTCTTTCGAAGATGTNACCGCNGTTGGTACGGCGGCCCTGCGGGAGGCGCAGAACGCCGAAATTTTCAGGCGCCTGCTCGANAACGAGCTCGGGTTGCGNATCCAGGTGATCGAGGGAGGTATCGAGGCTTTNCTGCTGGAGACNGGCTTCAGGAGNATGGTTGANAANTTNCCNACAGCTCTCTTCGATCTTGGCGGCGGCAGCAACGAGATTATCGAATATCTCAACCCGGCCTCTACCCGNAAGACAAGTATCCCTGTNGGGGCGATCAGGCTCCACTGCCAGCTGCGAAGGGCGAGGACACTCTACAATTACGTAGAGCAGGGACGGGTGATTGTTGAGAGAGAGATGCGGGAGCACATAGCTGGAAGTATGCCCCGGTATCCGGAGATGCTCGGCACCGGTGGAACAGTCAGGGCTATCGTGAAGAGCCTCGGCAGAGAATCCTTCACCATCGAGGANCTNCAGGANCTCATCCAGCGAGAGATTCATGGAGATGTCTGGACCANTATGCCGCGCCACCGCCGGCTGCTGTTTCTTCCCGGGATCCTNTCCGTCGAGGCGCTCTTTATGACCATGGGGGTGCGNACCATCACCTATCGCAAGGCCTCCGTGAAGGAAGGCCTCATCTCCTTCACCAGCATGCTGCCGGCGATGGGGCGGCCCTCCTAGGGGTCAGCTCGGTCAAGCTCCAGCAGGTCGAGGGCTCTGGCGAGCAGTTCGCGAACAGGCTCTTTGCGGAGCCGATGCGATGCTTCAGCGAAACTGCACCAGCTGCGTTTGCGAGTGCCTTTCTCCTTCCAGGTCGTTTCAGCTTCGTAGCGCAGAAGAAACATTTTCACGGTGCAGGGTTGCTTGCGTCTGCGGTCCGGATAGCTGCCGACAGCTTCGCCGACGATGGCCCCCTGGATTCCGGCCTCCTCGGCGCATTCTTTCATCGCGGTTTCTTCCGGATCCTCATCTGCCGCGATGACGCCCTTGGGGAAGATCCAGTTTCCCTTTCTCGAGGTGATGATCAGGAATTCCCAGCCTCCCTCCCCCCGCCGATAGGGGATGACTCCCGCTTGCTCAAGTCGTTTCTTCGTCATCCGGAGGCGTGATTCAGGTTCTTGCTCGATTCGAGCTTCGGAAATGGGGGAAGGGAAACAAAAACGCCCTGCGATTCCGGAGGTACCGAAGTTGCAGGGCGCTCGCCACCGGGGTGGCTGCCTGGTTGAGGCAAGTGGTCAACCAGTTTTACTTCTTGGCAAATTTATTCGCCGTGGCGTACTTAGCTTTGCAGTTGTTGCAGCAGAAGTACTTCGCTTCGCGCTTGGTGTGTACCACCTGCGTGGCAGCGTTGGCCGCTTTACCGCTGATCGGGCATTTGCCTGTGTCAGCCTTGGCGGCGAGCTTGGCGGAATGCTTTTTCTTGCAGTTACCACAGCAGAAAAAGGTCTTCGCGCCGTTGACGTTCACGAACTGGTCGGCCTTGGCGGCTTTTCCAGTTAAGGGGCAGAGCTTCGCCTTACCGGCCTTGGCGCTGAACTTGTTGGCCTTAGCGTATTTTCCGGCGCAATTCTTACAGCAGAAGCTGACAAGCTGCGAGGTCTCGTGGATTAACTGGGTACCCTTCTTCGAGGCCTTGCCGCTGTACTGGCACTTTCCAGGTCCCGCATCGGCAATCGTCTTGCTGTAGCTCTTCTTGCAATTATTGCAACAGAAACCGACAGCATTGCCGTTAACTTCGATCGAGATCTTGGGGTTGGCAGCCTTGCCGCTGATGGGGCATTTGGCGGTTTTTTCAGCCGTAGCCACGCCACCGTAAATCAGGAGCAAAGCAACGGGGATAATCGCTAATTTCTTTTTCATTTCCTGCCTCTTTGTATTTTCCACAGAACCTCCTCAACTTTAATGGTTTGACTCGGCTCTAAGTTAAGGATTTAGAGCAACCTGCGCAAGAAGTAAGTAGGCCTGGGCTGATACAAATAAGCTGCCGAAACGGAACCCCGAAAAGGGTCTGTTCGAGGCGAAAAATCAAAAGGAGGCTGTAAGTGACTTAATTTTAAGCTACTTATGCCCGAGTTGCTCTTTGGTGCCGGGGTGTTTCATTGAGAGCGCGACTGGAGAAAAAAATACCACATCATCCAGCTTCCCTGGCCGTCACGCAGGCCGACTTCTTATTTTTCGGATGGGATGATTTCCGGCTCATTGATGCTCTCAGCCAGGTTGCTGAGGAACCCGTTTAATGTGGGCAGCAGGTTAGAGATCGTGAGGTCGATGATGAGAGCATCTTTTTCTTCCCTGGTTGAGAGTACGGCCGCTTTCATATTCTTGAGGGCAAGAATCGGGATTCGCTTATGGAGGGGAGCCAGGGCGCTGAAGATCGGCTTCGGCCGGAGGTAAAGAATCTTTGATGACCCGTCAGCGGGGAGAGGGAACCTGTCCTTGTCATCCAGCTTGCGGCTTCGTACGGCCGCCTTCAGGATGGCGGGGGACATTGCGATGATGAACTGCTCCTTGATTCTGATGTAGCCGGGGCGTATTCCGGGAAGCGGCTGCACGAAGTGATGGGTCGGGCTGCCCGGCTGTTTCCCCAGGGGCTCCTGGCTGAATTCGAGAGTCGCGGGTGCTCCCGGCAGGCTGGCTGCGTATTTTGCGATGGCCTTGCGAAGGATCTTCTCGCCAGCGATCGGCTCGTTGAATTGGAGCGCCGCAAAATAGAGGGGCCGGTAGATCTGCAGGGCCGAGAGATTCCCAAATTCTTTTACTGACGAGGAGATCTTGAGCAGCGCGGCGTTCGGGTAGGAGCCGATGACGACAGAGCGGGTCTGGCCGGCCAGCAGGCTGAAGGGCTCCTTCTCGAGTAACCATCCCAGGGAGGCCCGCAGACTGTTGGCCAGGGGGGTGCGCTGCGAATTCGGGAGAGTTTCGATTCCAGAGGCGATGTCCGAGATCTTTTTCCTCAGATCCTTTGAGGCTAAAGCGAAGAAACCGAGAGACTCCGGAGGCATCGACCTGATGAGGTCCGGATCAACTTCGTCTGTCGCCAGGAGGCCAAGGAGATCGGTCTTTTGCGGGTTGTTTTTCTTGGTCCACAGGGTCGCATGCAGCGTATCAGTGTCCGGGTCTGTCGAGATGGCCATGGATACCGGACCGATTTCGCCGAGGTTGAAGGCGTCGGTCGTTTCTTTGAAGCCGAGGTCACTTGGGAATTTCTCGCCTCCGTCGAGGAAGAAAAACATCAGGGCGTCTTTTTTTTTCGACCAGGCGTTTACGAACTCAGAATTGGTGGCCAGCGACGTCGAATGGGTCGAGTGGCGCTTGACGGCATCTTCAACCAACTGCCGGGGTCGTCCCAGGACCACCACCTTTTCTCCAGCTGCGAGAAAGTAGTTCTTATCGACCTTCTCAACCTCGTAGAGAGGCATGTCTTGTATGAAGCCGACGACTCTCGGTTTTTCCAGGGACAGCAGCGAGGTAATGTAGCCCGAGAGCGCGTCGCTTTTTCCGGCTGAAAGCACCGCGAGGTAATCTTTTTCAGGGTCGCCCGCCGCCGGCACTCCAAGCGCGACACCGCCCATTTTTGAGAGCTCTCTGAACACGGCCTTGCTGAGGAAGGCGGAGATCCATCCGGTGGGACCTGTGCTGGGTACCTGGGCGGCGCTCGCTTCCGGGTCGGCTGCAAGGGTCCTTGATGAATCGACAGGATTCTCAAATGGCGTTCCCCGGATCGAACCGGCGAGGCGGATGATCTCGTTTCCGGGTTTTACCATCTCCGCGTAGAAGAGCATCTTTTCCGGCATATAGCTGGCCGGGGTGTCCCAGAGGCGGCTTGAGAGGTACTCTCGCGCCACCTCGGCGAGCTCCGACTGCTCCGGGTAGCGGGCGAGAAGCTCGAGGAATTTTCTCCGGGCAGGCTCGTCCTGGCCCAGGGCATCAAGGCAGGTGGCCTCGCCGAGGAGGGTGCGGGCTATGGTCTGCGCGGGCAGNCCGGTTTTTCGGATGCCCCGATAGAGTCGAAGGGCTTCGCGCGGGTTNCCCCCGATCGANTCAAGGTAGGCCGCCTTCTCAAGGAGCACCTCGGCNTCGGCNGCGTCATCAAGAGCCGGCAGNGANCCGGTGNGCAGCAGGAGAANGAAGNNGATGGGGANGCGNGCGAGTNTCATTTGANCAGNTTGTAGCCGAANCCATGGACAGTGATGATATGCCTGGGNACCTTGGGGTCGTCCTCGATCTTGCGCCGGAGACTGACGATGTGATTGTCGACGCTGCGGTTCAGGGGCTCGTTTTCGAGCCCCCATATCTCACTGAGCAGGTGTTGGCGGTCGATGACCGACCCAGGCTCCTCTGAGAGTATTTCCAGGATCTGTGTTTCATAGTGTCCCAGGGGGACATCTTTACCGTCGATCTGCAGGAGGGATCTGTCGAGAAGGATCGTCGCCTTTCCAACGGTGAGCTTCTTTCTCTTCTTCGGCTGCACGATGGGCTCGAATCGTCTCAGGGCAGCCCTGATTCTTGCCATGAGCTCCTTGAGATCGAAGGGCTTGGTGATGTAGTCGTCCGCTCCCAGGTCGAGCCCCTTGACCTTGTCGACCTCGGTGCTGAGCGCGGTGAGCATGAGGATGGGGGCGCGGATGCTGTTCTTCCTGATAGCGTGGCAGGTCTCGAAACCATCCATGCCCGGCAGCATGATGTCCAGCAGGATACAGTGGGGTTGTTNCTTTACCGCGAGATCGAGTCCATCTTCTCCAGTGTGGGCGATGGCCACCTCGTAGCCTTCAAATTCAAGGTTGTCCCTCAGGCCCATGGCCAGGTCGGGTTCATCTTCGATCACCAGGATCTTAGCGGTCATCTTCTGNCTCCATCTCCGTTCCAGTTTCCAGCGGGAAGGCCAGCGTAAATTCGCTGCCCTCTCCAGGCTTACTTCTCAGGCGGGTTTCGCCTCCGTGTGCTCTCATGATATGGCTGACGAGGGAGAGACCCAGGCCGCTTCCTCTCGTCCCCAGGGCACGGGCCTCCGCGGTGCGATAGTAGTCGTCCCAGATACGCTGCTGCTCCTCTTCAGCTATGCCAATGCCCTTGTCGGCAATGCTGACCAGCAGGAACCTTCCATCGCTCCACCCGCGCACGGTGAGGTCTCCCTTCTCAGGTGAATAACGAACCGCGTTCTGGAGCAGGTTGATGAAGGCCTGGGCAACGGCCTCTTCATCGGCGAGTACAGCCGGCAGCGATGCGGGAATGTNTCGCGTGCAGGAGAAATTCTGCTCCTTGATCTGGAGGAAGTAGGCATCTAAGGTCTGGTTCAGCACCGGGGCCAGGTCTGTNTTTTTGAGGTCGTAGTTTTTTTTGCCGGCGTCTATTCTCGAGAAGTTCAGAACGTTTCCTATGAGATGGCCCAGGCGATCGCTCTCCCTGTTGATGACCTCGAAGTACTCCTGGCGTTTTTCTTCGCCCTGTACGCGGTCAAACTGCAGGGTTTCCGAGCAGAGCTTGATNAGGGAAAGCGGGGTCTTGAGCTCGTGGGACACATTGGCGACAAACTCGGTCTTCATCCTGGACAGGTTCATTTCTTTTCGCATGGCTTTGCGCAAGACCAGCAGTCCGCCTGCCAGGGTGAGGCCGAGGATACCGGATAGGAGCCCTGCGATGGCGAAGGGGCGACGAGCGGCGCCAAGTCGTTTTCCCCATTCCTCTTTTGTCTGGCCGATAGAAAACAACCCGAAGTTTCCGCCAAGGCTGGCGTAGGTAATCATGGAGTCCTTCCGGGCCGGGTTCAGCAGGACCACCTGGCGAGAACCGGATTCACCAAGGCGGAGCAGCTCACTGTTCAGGTCGCTGAGCAGCCTTTCAACATCTACAATCATTCCGGCGCCCTTGATCCCGGCAGTGTCGATGACTGCGGGCGTGGGCTTCCAGGCGACGCCTANCTTGCTTCCGATTCCGCGCCAGGACCACCTTGGTGAGGAAAGGTCGCCTCTTGCCGCCATCTCCCGGGGTAGCGAGACATCCCTCACATGCTTCACGGCGAGCTGAATCGGCTTACGGACCTCAAGCTTTTGGAGNGCTTCATTGAGNTCCCTGGTGGGGGAGAGGCCGAGGTTCTNCAGGAGCTGCATGGAGCCCTGGAGGTAAGACTCTCGCCTGACAAANCCGTTCTTTTGCGNGCCGGAATCTATGAAAGAGAGNCCGCGCGTNAGNACCTCCTGNACGGCTTTTTTTCTTCCCTGGGTCGACAGGGTCTCNGCCATGGCCAGGCTGAGCTGGGCCGGGGTGGGCCAGGAGATGTCGGCAAGCGAGACTGGGGCGTTCTTCAGCAGGCCAGCGTAGATGGTCTCGGCGGCCGCCGGCTTGTCGTGCCGGTTATAGAGCGCCGCCAATTGGGTACGGGCTCGAATCCTCCAGGCCTCCGGAAGGCTGAGCCGGCTCGAGGCGGCTTCCAGAGCCCGGACCTTGCGCGCGAGGGGAGCTGCGGAATGGGAGAGCCTGACGGCCTGGCGATATTCCGCCGGCGGCACCCCGGTATCCCTGGACGGGAACGGAGTTGTGCGTGCAGGATGATCGAGTCCTTCGATCTCTCCATTTGTCCGGATACGGAAGGGAAGCTCAAAGAAGCTCTCCGGAGTGCCGGGAGAAGGGGGCGGATCTTTTGCATCTCCAAGAGCGAAGGCCTCGATCGATTGAAACGCCTCTTTTTCGCGTTTCCTGATATGTGATCGCAACTGGCTCGCAAGGGTGGATGAATAGCTCCTCTCGGAGACAAAAAGGAGCACCTCCATGTCGCGGTATTGCTTGTAGGTAAGGTACCCTCCAAGCGAGCAGAGGCCGAGACAGACGATGATGCTGCCCCAGATGGCTGTCTCGTAGATCCTGATTTTATTGCGAACAGGCATAGGGCCAGTTTACCCGATTGGTGAGGAGGGTTTTGTCGCCTCTTGTCGAGGCTTGTATGTTTCGCTAAAGGTGGGTTAGAACCTCTGTTTAGACGAAAGAGAGAGCGAATGGAACAGGAAGAGCAAACCCGCTACATAGTCTATGATACCGAATCCGTGGTCGATGGAGAACTCCTGGGTCGTGTGCTCTACCGAGAAGAGGGGCTCACCGGCGAGGCTGCGATCGAGCGCTATCTCGAGGAACAGGGGGACCCGGACGCGTTTATACCCGTGGCCTTCCAGGTTCCCGTGGCCATCTCCGTAGCGAGGGTGTCGAGAGATTATCGATTGCTGGATATCTCCTGCCTGGATGATCCCAGCTTTGAGCCGATGGAAATGACCAGGCTCTTCTGGGCAGGTGTGGAGCATTACAGGGCCGCGGCACTGGTTGACTTCAACGGAAGGGGCTTCGATATTCCGCTGATGACACTCAACGCCTTTCGGTTTGGAATCTCCTGNCCNGCCTATTTTGCCGACGACCGATTNGGTCACAGGTATCGCTATACCGACAAGCACATCGATCTCATGGACTGGCTGACCGAGTACGGAGCCTCGCGTATTCGGGGNGGNCTGAACCTGCTCGCCAAGATGCTCGGCAAGCCCGGNAAGATGGGTACCAGCGGNGCCCAGGTGGCAAGTCTTTACGCAGAGGGAAAGCTCCGCGAGATCAACGATTACTGCATGCACGATGTGCTCGACACCTATTTCGTCTTCCTGCGCTCCAGGGTGCTTACCGGGGAGCTGCCGCTGGAGCGTGAGCAGGCTCTCGTAGATGAGGTGCGCGACTGGCTTGTCGAGCGTTCGGACGAGATCGAGGCTCTGCGGGTGTATCTCGACAATTTTGGGGATTGGGATCCCACACCCTTCGCCTCCTGAGATGCGGCTCAGGTCTTGTCGCAGAGCGCAGTGACCCCGGGCAGGTCGCCGCCCTCGAGGAATTTAAGCGAGGCGCCTCCGCCAGTAGAGACGTGGGAGACGTCATCGCTCAGGCCGGCGGCCTTGATCGCAGCGGCGGAGTCGCCGCCGCCGACAATGGTCGTCGCGCCGCGCCTGGTCGCCTCGGCCAGGGCGGTTGCGACCGAGTTGGTGCCGCGCGCGAAGGTCGGCATCTCGAAGACTCCCATCGGGCCGTTCCAGATCACTGTCCCCGCCTCCTTGACGATGTCGCTGTAGAGCTCGATGGTTCTCGGCCCGATGTCGAGGCCTTCGAGCTNTGCCGGGATCTCGCCGGCCGGGCAGACCGTTGTGGCGGCATCGTTATCGAAGGAGTCCGCCGCAAGGATGTCGAGCGGAAGAACCAGGCGGTCGGGGCCGAGAGCTTCAGCTGCCGCGAGGATTCTTTCTGCGTCTGCNATTGAATTTTCTTCGAGAAGCGACTTTCCGATCTCCAGGCCCATGGCCTTGAAGATAGTGTAGGACATTCCACCTCCGACGATCAGCTGGTCCACCTTGTCGAGGAGATTTTCGATGACCTTGATCTTNCCCGAGACCTTGGAGCCTCCCATTACCGCGACGAGGGGGCGGCGGGGGTCCTGGAGCGCGCTGGCCAGGAGGTCGAGCTCTTTCCTGAGAAGGTAGCCCATGGCGCATTGGTCGGTCCTCTCGGCCACCCCGGTGATCGAGGCGTGCGAGCGATGCGATGTGCCGAAGGCATCGTTTATATAGATCTCCCCCAGGCTTGCCAGCGCATCGGCGAAGNCGGGTTCGTTGGCCGTCTCCCCGGCGTGAAAGCGCAGGTTCTCCAGCAGCAGCACACCGCCATTCGCAAGACCCTGGAGCCTTGCCTGCGCCTCCGGGCCAATACAGTCATTCGCGAGAGGTACATCGCGCCGCAGCAGCTGGCCCAGGTGCTGGGCCACCGGCTGCAGGCTGTACTCGTCCACTCGTTCTCCCCCCGGACGGCCCAGGTGGGACATGAGAATGGTGCGCGCTCCGTTCTCCATGAGCCATTGGATGGTAGGGAGGCACTCCCTGATGCGGCGATCGTCGGTGATCTCTCCATCCTGGAGAGGAACATTGAAGTCGGCTCGCNCGAGGACGCGCTTGCCGNGCACATCGAGGTCGGTAACGAAGANNTTCTGCATGTTGGGTCCTGACGGGTGGTTTTCTGTAGGCGGCTGAATCTGCCGGCGCAACACTCTANGCAGATTGCCGGTTTCCGTCAATTGTTGCAATGCCTGGCGGCAGTTTCCCGTCCNCGTATTTTTTTGAGAGTTGATGGAATCTCGGNAATCACACCTCTACGATNGAGTTGTCGGGCAGACGGTCTTTTTCAGACTCAAGAAGAGGGGGAGTGGTGATGATCTTTGCCTGGGGGCAGGTATTAAGACGCGANCTTCCCGGCAGCTCAGCGGCCGCCACCGCGGCCTGGCTGGAAGGCCCGGNACTCATCCTCTTGCTCTGCCCGGGNCTTTTTCCGCGTTTTGCAGCGCGGANAGGCGCCGGTTCAATTCGAAATAAACGGTCTTCGGAGGAACCTGCTCGGAGGGGCCAGCTGTCCACAGCCAGGGTCTGTTCGTTCCCGACAGTTGCCCGACTAGGTTCGGCGGGCCTGNTGTTGTATCAGAGGTCCCTTGATCCCCGACTGGGGTGAAAACGGGGAAAGGTTCCGGGAGAGCTCCAGGGGCGAAAGCTNCTGTGGGCTCTCTCTCTTTTTGCCTGCGGCTCAAGGGGGCTGGCCTGGAGATCGGACGGAGGTTCAGGGCTGGGCGCTTGCGGGGATGATGTNTTCCCGTTCGGCGACCTCGAGCAGATGGTCNACAGCCTCNCGGCCTTCTCTTCCCAGGTTGATGGTGAAATCGTTTACATAGAGTCCGATATGCGCTGCCGTTACCGCGTCGTCCATTTCCTGCGCGTAATGTCGAACATAGTCTCGTGAATCCTCAGGGTGGTTCGTGGCGTGGAGGACGCTTNTCGNGAGGGCNTCATCAAAGGCCGCTATGGTCTCGCTGCCAATGTCGAGGCGGGCGATGATTCCGCCCAGAGGGATCGGGTAACCGTGGGTCTCTTCCCACCAGTCACCCAGGTCTGCCAGCTTTCGCAGTCCCAGCTCACCGTAGGTGAAGCGGCTCTCGTGAATGATCAGGCCCGCGTCCACTTCCCCTGTCTTGACGGCGTCCATGATCCGGTCAAAGGTCATCTCTATCAGGGAGCCAGCGGGAACCCGGGGGGCGAAGAGGCGCAGCAGCAGGTTTGCGCTGGTTAGCTTCCCGGGGATGGCAATCTTCGCGGTGGAGAGGTCGCGTTCTTCGTCTCCTTCGCGAACGACGATGAGCGGGCCGCAGCCGCGGCCGAGGGCGGCCCCCGCCTGCAGGAGCTTGTAGGTGTCCCGAAGATGACCGTAGGCGTGAAAGGAGATTTTTGTGATCTCCAGCTCTCCGTTCCGCGCCATAACGTTGAGGGTCTCGACATCTTCAAAAACCGGCTCCAGGTGGAAGCCTTCGAGTTCGACGAATCCCTCAAGAAGGGCGTGAAAGATAAACGTATCGTTCGGGCAGGGGGAGAGGCCCACTCTGAGGGTCTTCATGCTTGCGTTCTCTCTCTCTCGATCCATACGCCCGCGGCCGCGGCTGCGGCTTCGCAGGCCTCGGCGATCTTCCAGCTCTCCCGGTTTCGATCGCCTGTCATATTCGAGATGCCGCGTATCTCGCTGAAGCGTACGCGCTGTCTCCAGGCCACAAGGGCTGCGGCGGCCCCCTCCATGCTTTCAGCGAGCGGGTTCCAGCGTTCCTCTGCCCTGCGAGAGGCGGCATCTGTTCCGCTGCCGAGGGATACCGTGCAGAAGAGGCCCGCTTCGATACGCGATTGTTGGCCGAGAGAAGACCTTATCTCCTGGATCGTTTCGGCTGTGGGGAAGTCGACAGGGACCTCGTTGAAGATCAGCTCTCCATCTCGCGAGGCCTGGGGCAGCTCGAGATCTTTCATCGACAGGAAGCCTTCGGGTGTCTCGACGCCTTCATCCGCGAAGATCTCGACGTTCGCTATGGCGACGTCCGCGATTCCAAGGCCGGAGCCCGGGTAGGCTCCGGCACAGCCGAGCTGGATGATCCAGTCAGGGCGCAGCTGTCTTATCAGCTCAAGCGTGGAGATGGCTGCGCTGACCTTTCCCGCTCCGGTCGCAGCGAAGGAGATGTTTTCCGCTGAGTCACCAAGGAGCTCTCTTGCAGGGGACAGCTCGCCTTCGGTCGCGGCGATGATCAGGATGGTCTGCGGTAGCATCTTGTTTCACCAGGAGTGGTTATTGCCCCGGAATGGTCAGGTCGCTCTCCTCCGCCGACCGATCTTCTTCACCGCTGGTTGGGGGAGTTTCTTCCGCGAGCTCTTCGAGTGGGGAATAGTCCAGGTCTGCTTCAAAATCAAGCTGGTCGAAATAGTCGCTGAGCTCTTGCAGGTATGATTGGCTTTCTTTGCCGGGTTCGCCGGCCGCATGATTCTGGGCGCAGCTTGCCAGCGCCTCGATAACCTTCTTTTTTTGTTCCTGATCAAAGCCGTTCTTCTCGAGGTTGGAGTATCTCTGGCTCNGGCTGAGCATCTTTCTAATGAAACCANCAAGGTCGTTCTCATCTCCCGTCGGGCCGTCCGGGTCGGCGGCGGTCGTTTTCAATGTCCTGGCGATTTCCTGGTTGGCCAGGCCGCCGTGCNTNGAGCACCACCAGTAGAGATCTGCCTGGACCATGAACGCGAAGCTCTGGGCTTCCTCTGAGTGGAAGCTGGCGCTGGTGCGATCGAGAAACTTTTTCCCGGCTGATTGCGCCTTCTGGCTCCTTCTTCCCTGCTGGTAGAACTCTGACTGGAGATGTACGCAGTCGGCCGGGCACTGTATTGTCGCGAGCCTGTGGGTCGCGCAGCATTGCGCGCAGATGNCATCTTCGAGCGCGGGGCAATAGCGCTTTCCTTTTTTCTGGCCGCAATGAACGCACTTTGCCATGGGGGTAGTTCCGGTAAATNCTNGGAATTCGCGCATTGTAGCGTGTTGAGGCTCCAGTCCCAACCCTGAAGAGGGGGGGGCTGGCAAATGAGGGCTTCTGCAAATAAAATGCAGGCATTGGTATTCGGCGGGCATTCACGTAACAACAGAAAAGCGGAATTCAAATGCGGCTGATGAAAAGTCTGGTAGTTCTATTCGCTCTCCCGGCTCTCTGCGCCTGCGGCGGAGCGGAGAAGAGCTCCACCTCTCCCGCTGAGGCCGCGGGGAAGCCAGTGGTGCGTTATTCGCGCGGAGGGGATGCCGAGAGGCGCAGGGTGATTGCCGAGGCCGCGATCGGCAGGAAGGACACCGTTCGGAAGCCGAAGGTTCCAGCTGCAGTCGGCGCGAAAGAAGCCGCTCCATCTGTCCCCGCCCAGGCTGAACCCGCTTCTGAGCTCGCTGCTAAGGCGGCTCCCGCGGTTGCTGCCGCCAGGCCCGCGGAGACCCCCGCGCCATCTTCGGAGGGAGAGGGGAAGGTCAAGGTGAAGCCGCCGGAGGCCCAGAAGTCATCGGCCGAGAAAACTCGGCTGATGCTGGAATACCTGACGGGTCCGGCTCCCAGGGCGCAGAAAGCTTACAAGGTTTTATGGGGTATCGATAAAAAACAGATTCCGTCTCTGGTGGCCCACGTTGGGGACAATGTCCGGACAAAGATCCGCGAGCTCGACCTGCTGGTGTTGCAACATGACTTCGCTCGCTACGATGAAAAGAGCCGGCGNTGGTTTTACCTGATCAAGGGGATGGGTAATTTCGTGATCGATGACATTGCCATGAACAAGGTGACCCGCCCGAAGGGCGCGGTGCGCGTGCGGCTTAAAAACTTCAAGGGGTTTCCTCTCGGAGTCGTTCTCAGGGCAGGCCTTCTGAACCGTTTCCGGTCAACGCGTTTCCCGGGTCTTGATGACCGCAAGTTTATTGTCCAGTGGTGGCAGCTGTTCTATCGTCAGAACGCATCGAACCTGAAGTGAGCGGCCGGACGCCTGTCCCGCCTCACTCGCAGTGGAGTCCGTAACGCACCAGTCGGCGGTAGAGGGTGGCCCTCCCTATCCCAAGGAGCCTGGCCGCCTGGGCTCGGTTGCCGTGTGTTTTTTCGAGCGCCTCGGCTATGGCTCCGCCGAGGACATCTTTTTCCATTTGCTCGAGAGTGCCCGGTTCGGATCGCCCCGAGGTGCTGCGGCTCGCGGCGATCTTTTTCGACAGGTGCTCGGGTTGGACCTCTCCCTCGACCGTCTCGGCAAGCCGCCAGATCTCGTTTCCAAGCTCGCGGATGTTTCCGGGCCAGTCATAGGAGCTGAGGATCGAGAGAATTTCAGCGCTGAAGCGGAGGGCTTCACGGCGCCCCTTACGGCTGTGAAGGCCGGCGAAGTGCTCTACCAGTGAGGGGATGTCTTCTCTTCTCTGCCGCAGAGATGGCAGGCGAATGGAGGCGACGTTGAGCCGGTAGTAGAGATCCTCGCGAAAGGTCTGTTCGGTGACCATCTTCTCGAGGTCTCGATTGGTCGCAGAGACCAGGCGAAAATCCACCACCTGCGTCTGTAGAGCCCCAACCCGCCGGACAGCCTTTTCCTGCAGAACCCGCAGGAGTTTTTTCTGCAGGGAAGGCGCCATCTCGCTGACCTCGTCGAGAAAGAGTGTTCCGCGATGGGCTCGTTCAACCAGGCCGGGGCGGGCCATGGAGGCTCCGGTGAAGGCGCCCTTTTCGTGGCCAAAGATCTCTGCTTCGGCTAATTGCTCGGCGATGGCCCCGCAGTTCTCGCATACGAACGGCATCTTTTTTCGGCTGCCCAGGCGATGGATCGCGGCGGCTACGAGCTCTTTTCCAGTTCCGCTTTCCCCCCGGATGAGAACGGGGATGTCAGAGTCGGCGACCTGCAGGATGGAGCGAAGGACGGCCTCCAGCTCGGCGCTTTGACCGATGATCTCCGGGAAGAGCCGCCGGAGCTCGCCAGCCGGGGTCTCTTCGGATGGGCTGTGCCNTCGCTGCCGGGCAGGGTGGAATTTNCCGGGGCCATCGAGCAGGACGGAGATGGACAGCAGCACGGAGATCCTGTCCTGATGCTCCCGGGTCCAGCTGGCGGTCTGTGCCCGGGGGGCAGTGAAATACAGCTCCCCGGTTCCGGCCTCTNGGAGGTCTACGCAGGCAGCGATNGGCCAGCGTTGATTGCCGGTGTGAGGAAGACGGGCGCCCTGGCAGTCAGGTAGTGGCCTGATCAGGGCTTCGGGGAGGGCCTTTCCGCCCCTGCCGCGAGCAACCCAGACCCTTGGGAGGCCGGGGGGGCTCAAAATGAGAAGGACCCCGTCAGCGCCGACGGTCTCGATGAGGGCGTCGAGCACGTGCTCGGTAACCTGTTTGCCTGCTTGCTCGAATCCTTCCAGGAGTATATCCTCCCGAAGCGGGTTCGGCGGCGCCGNCGGAGGCTTTGAGAAGACGGAGCTTGCGGAGTGCAATGTCGATAGATCCTGATCTTGTGGCCTTGATTTCACGGATGCGGCCCTCCGCCTGGCGGCGGTTTCGAGGCCGCGTTCGAGTCCGGTACATTATCTGGGCTGTTTTCCAATAGTCAAATTATTTCCTGAGATATAGAATGGCATTTGGTACTCACTGGGAATGGCGGGGGTTCGGGCTTCTCTCGGAAGCTCTCGATAAGGAGCTCAGGNCGCTTCCGGCTCTGTTTCCGGATTCCCAGGTCGTGACGGATCGTTACCTCTGGTCTCCTGGCTGCGGGATTAATTTCAAGCTGCGCTTCGGTGACTTCAAGATCAAGCGCTGCATCGAGGCGGTCGGCGGCGGAGTTTCAAGGTGGGTGGAGGATCCGGAAGAAAACTACAGCTTTCCCCTGAAAGCGGCGGTCTTTGACGAGGTTGCAGGGGCCCTGGGGGTTGGCTGTTCTCCGGCCGAGGCGCCGGTGGCTTCCGAGGAGGAGCTCCTGGAGTTTCTCGGCGCCGCAGGCGCGGGTTTACGGGTGATCCCGGTAGCCAAGGAACGTTGGCAATATCGCGCTCCTCTGCACGNGGATGGGATTGTTGAGCTGGCGGAGATTTCCGCGCCTGAAAAGATCATATCCGTGTCGGTCGAGCATGAGACCGAGGTCGGGGTTCGGGAAATCATGGCCGGCCTCGGGCTTCCAGGGGGCCTGGAATCGGTAAGCTACCTNGNGGCGCTGGAAGTCTGGGGGCAGGAAGGTACCTTCCTCAGTTGAAGAAGGATAGATTGCTGGGCATACTGGGCGCTCGCTTGCCCCCTGTCTGTCCAGCCGGTTTCTACGGGTGATATCTTATGCGCGCGGATGTTGTTGAAAAGCTCCAGGCTCATTACGAGAAGGTCGCCGATCTTCATATGCGTGATCTTTTTGAAGGCGATGAGAACAGGTTCACCGAGTTCTCCTGCAGCCTCGGCGACATCCTTCTTGATTACTCCAAGAACAGGATCACTCCCGAGACCATCGCGTTGCTGCTTGAGCTGGCTGAAGAGTCCGGTGTTTATGAAAAACGGGCCGAGATGTTCAGCGGCCGTCGGATCAACTCAACCGAGGGTCGAGCGGTTCTGCACACGGCCCTCCGGAACAGGTCGGGATTGCCTGTCGAGGTCGAAGGGCAGGCTGGCGATGTCATGGAGGGTGTCGACAGGGTGCTTGCGCAGATGGGGACGTTTTGCGATGCCGTTCACAGCGGCGAGCGAAGGGGATATACGGACGCTGAATTTACCGACATCGTCAGCATCGGAATCGGCGGCTCGGCCCTGGGGCCGCTGATGGNGACCGAGGCATTGAAACCCTACGCTCGGGCGGGCCTGAGGATCCATTTCGTATCGAATGTAGATGCGACGGATATCGTTGAGACCTTGAAGGANCTCGATGCCGAATCGACGCTCTTCGTGGTGGTCTCGAAGACCTTCACGACCGAGGAGACGCTGGCCAACGCCCTGAGCGCCCGGGCCTGGTTTCTCGAGAGGGTCGGAGATGTGGAGGCTGTTGAGAAGCATTTTGTCGCGGTCTCGGTGAACGAAGATGCCGTGACTGAGTTTGGTATCGATGCCGGCAATATGTTCGAGTTCTGGGATTGGGTTGGAGGCCGCTATTCGATCTGGGGCGCGGTAGGGCTGCCGATCGCNCTGTACGTTGGCATGGACAACTTCGAGTCCCTGCTGGCGGGAGCACACGACATGGATCTTCACTTCCAGCAGGCTGAGCCGGGGGAGAATATTCCGCTCCTGCTGGGGCTCCTCGGGGTCTGGTACAACAACTTCTTCGGGATGGAGACCCACGCGGTTCTTCCATATGACCAGTACCTGCGGTTTCTGCCCGACTACCTGCAGCAGCTTGATATGGAGAGCTGTGGCAAGTCGGTGACCGTCGCGGGTGAACCGGTCGATGGGGCTACCGGGATGATCATCTGGGGCGGCCCCGGGACCGATGGGCAGCATGCCTATTTTCAGCTTCTTCACCAGGGCACCCGGGTCGTTCCAGCCGACTTCATCGCCGCGGCCGAGAGCCAGAATCCCCTTGGCGAGCACCATCTGAAGCTGTTGGCCAATTTCTTCGCCCAGNCGGAGGCTCTGATGCTCGGCAAGACNCGGGAGGAGGCGCGCGAGGAGCTTCTGGTTGAGGTGGAGAGCGGCCGGCTGGCTTCTGAGGATGTCGCCGACCTTGTCGGGCATAAGGAGTTTCCCGGGAACAGGCCGAGCAATTCAATCTTTGTCCGGCGTCTTGACCCCCGCACGCTGGGCGCCTTGCTGGCAATGTATGAGCACAAGGTCTTTGTCCAGGGCTGTATATGGGGNATCAATCCCTANGACCAGTGGGGGGTCGTATTGGGCAAGAGNCTTGCTTCCAGGGTGCTCGAGGAGCTCCGGGACGAGTCGACCGTCAGTTCCCATGACAGCTCAACCAATGCCCTNGTCAACCACTACAAGAAGCTTCGCCGTGAGCTTGACTGAGCCGCCTGGAANGGATCTGCTTGGGATTAAAGTACTTAGGGGGAGCTCCAGGCTCCTCTTTGCTACTGCAGGTGGAATCTCTCCTTGGTGTCCGGTCGATTAATGTGAGAAACTATTGATGGATTGGGGGGTTTAAGGAAACGGCTCCAGCAATGCAGTTCGGAGCCAACTTTTATCGAAGGTTGATTACCTATGCGGAAACCGGGAGTGGTCTTTAATTTTCTGTGCGCCGTGTTTGCAGTCTTTGCGACTCTTGGGTTCACCAGCCGTCTTTTTGGCGAGGACTACAGNCCCCGCAGCGTTGCGGACGGGGTCGANCAAATCATTTCGAAGGCTTTAGAGGCTGAAAAGGTCGAGACGACAGCCCTTGTTTCTGATGAAGAGTTTCTTCGCCGGGTCAGTCTTGATCTTACCGGCAAGGTTCCCTCTCCGGATGAGTTGACACTCTTTACGCTCGATCCTGATCCCTCGAAGCGCTCATCGAGGATATCCTCCCTGCTTGCCAGTGAAGACTATCCTGAAACCTGGGGGCGCTACTGGCGGGATGTCATCGCCTACAGGTCCCAGGACCAGCGCTTCGGTATTGTTCGCGAGCAGCTGCGCAGGTGGGTCAGGGACCAGCTCAAAGAGGACCGCGGCTGGGATGAGATTGCGGTCGATCTCCTGACTGCCAAAGGCGACATCAATACCAATGGCCAGACGGGCCTGGTGCTGGCCCAGATGGGAGAGGCCAACGAGCTGGCTGCTGAGACCTCAAGAATCTTTCTGGGTATCCANTTGCAATGCGCGCAGTGCCATGACCATCCCTATGACCGCTGGAAGCGNGAAGAGTTTCACCAGCTTGCCGCCTTCTTTCCTCGCCTGCGGATTNGGCGNAAGGAAGGNACCGAAGCTAANCANCGCCAGTTCGAGATTGTTTCCACGGACAGCTCTGCCAGGAGCTTCCAGNGCCAGCAGACCACCCAGGGAAGCTTCGTGAAACGTTACGGAGATCCGTCTACATGGGTTGAGCGCTACGACCGGAACTCTGATGGAACCGTCTCCTCGCGCGAGGTTCCCAGGGCACTCTCAGGTCTCTTCGGGCGCTTTCTGCGAGCCGGGGACAAGGACAAGGACAGGCACCTGAGCGCGGGGGAAATCAAGACGGTCGCCAGCATGGCGATGTCGCGCCCCCGAACCCGGGGTAGTGGTGAGCACTATATGCCGGATCTCGAAAATCCCCAGAGCCGCGGGACCCTGGTTCACCCGGAGTTCTTTGTTACCCGCAAGAGCCCCGGCGAGCGCATCGATGATGCCGACCGTCGTCAGGCCCTGGGTGGGTTCCTCACCGGTAAGGATAACCCCTGGTTTGCCCGTGCCCTGGTCAACCGGGTCTGGAAAGAGCTGATGGGCAAGGGGTTCGTTGAGCCCGTCGATGACATGGGTCCCGACCGATCCCCTGATTATCCCGAGGCGCTCGACCTGCTTGCAGAGGGCTGCCGAGAGAACGGATACAGCCTCAAGTGGCTGCTTTCAGCCATCGCGTTGACAGAGACCTACCAGAGAAAGATCCGTGAGCCCTCTCCCTCGCCCGGGGCTCCCTCTTTTGCCGCGGTAACATGCTCAAGGATGTCAGCAGGCAAGCTCTACAGGACCATCGTCCGGGTCCTGGAATTGCGTCCGGACAGGTTTTCCGGTTCGTCCTCGCGTGGGCGCGGGGCGAGAAATTCTCTCGAGAACAACTTCGAGAGAATTTTCGGTTTCGATCCCTCCACTCCTACGGAGGATGTGGCCGGGACGATTCCACAGGCACTTTTCCTGATGAACTCTCCCATCATTACGCAGGCGATCCGTTCCAGGGGAGACACTGTGCTGGGGCGTCTGCTCGGCTCCTATAAAGATGACCGACTGGTCTTTGATGAATTGTACCTGAAGGTGTACAGCCGGCGTCCAACCGTGAGGGAGTGGGAGATCTTCAGCAAGTATCGCAAGTCCGTTTCGGGGCGGGGGGAGGCTTTCGAAGACCTCCTCTGGAGCCTTGTGAACTCGACAGAATTCATCAGCGAGAGGTGAATCGATGAAAATGAACCCGGGACACGAGCAACACGAACAGGGCGGCGTATTTAC
>PAOC01000032.1 GCA_002708465.1 Planctomycetota bacterium | reverse complement strand
CTCATTCCATCCTTCGCTTCACCCAATCCCCAGAGAAGGGGCAGCGCGTTCAGGTAATCGATGCCGCCCAGCCTGAGAAGACCATCTCCTGAGGCGGCCGTTGAACCCTGGATGCCGTAAGATTCCTGCATAGTTGTATACGAGAACTGAGAACTGGTTGATTGAAATAGAAGGCGCTGATTATAGATACCTGTAGCGACAGTTGACAAGTAAGACAAGGCGTACGAGCATGGGCCATGTCATGGAAAAGACTCGAAAATAATGCTCAGCCGCAAGAATAGACGCCGGCTGAGAAACTACCTGGTCGGTCTCATCGGCCCCCGCCTGGCCCGAATCTGGGGCTGGAGCCTGAGAAAACGCATCCTGNCGNNGGNTATCGAGGANAAAGANGGATGGGTNNACCCACCGGGCCTGATTGTCCTCGTTTGGCATCANCGTCTCTTCACGCTGGCGACCAGCTTNCCCGACGCNGGCTTCAAGACCCTNGTCAGCCCCCATGCNGATGGAGAGATGCTGGCCAGAATNGTCNAAGGANTCGGACACGATGCCATTCGCGGCTCCACCACCAGGAGATCTGTCGCCGCCATCAGGGAATTGATCCGGGCTAAAAAAGAANANGTACGGATNGGCATAACCCCTGATGGNCCNCGNGGTCCTCCACGCANAATTCAGCAGGGAGCCATCTACCTCGCCTCAAAAACCGGCCTGCCGATCCTGNTCACTGGAATCGGGCTGGCCAATAGCTGGACCTTCAATTCATGGGACAGGTTCAAACTCCCTAAGCCTTTCAGCCGCATACTCTTGCATCTGGGTGAGCTGGTCGAGATTCCGCCCGATCTCAATCGGAAGGAAATAGAGGAATGGCGCCAGAAGATCGAAATAGCCATGTGCGAACTCTCCGACGATACAGATGAGCGCTTCGAGGAGCTCTATGCGGGCTCCTCGAAGCTCCGTGGAATGTNCCAGAGGTGAAAAATCACGCTCCTGGGACGCCCCAGTCCCATTATTTACCTCGATCAGCGCCATCCCGGCTTGCGCCGGGAAGCGTGAAGAAATAGAATTCACCTGCCTGGTACGCCGCACGTTTCGAGGGTCGCAGGACCCTATGAATGGATAATCCTCGAGCGGGAACCTTCTGTCTTTTGCTCGCCGTTGGGCTGGGCATCTGGAGTGTATTCAACAGCCTCGACCAGGGGAACCGGAGGCTGGTTCTTCGTGATCCCTCCAGCGGCGTTCAATCGCCCGTGAAGCCCCCCGTGCCGCCGTCCGTCATCGAGACCCTCGATCCGGACCATCTTGTTGAGGCGAAGGTTGTCGATCCATTGGGGAAACCGATCGGTGAGGCTCTCGTACGCTGCGGCAATATCGAGACGCGATCCGATCACCTCGGAAGATTCAAGCTTCCCAGCGGAAGCGAAAAGATAGAGTTCTCGCACCAGGAATATTTCCCCGCCACCATCAGCTCTCTCGCCAATCCAGCGAAGAACCCGCCGGCAGGTGAAGAGGAATCCCGACCCCTGGAAGAAATCGTACTCGTTCCGGGCTGCAGGCTCAGTGGAACGGTATACAATTCGCTCTCCTCCCCCCTCCCCGGCACCAGGATCGACTTTGAATCGACCCCCGGCGTCTATCTCGAGCCCGGNATTTCTGGAGCTGATGGAACCTGGAAAAGCCCGCTTCTGCAGCCCGGGCTGGTAAAAATATTTTACAGTCATGCAGGCCATATCCCCCGCTCCTACTCCGTCAACCTGGCCGAGGACAACCGCAGCAGAACCATCGAGACTGTTCTCAGCCCCGGAAAGCCGGTGCGAATCCGAACCCTTGATGAAAAGGGCGCCTACCTTCCGGAGGCCAGCGTGTGGGCTGACCGGCCTGTGCTTACCGGCAAGGGGCATGCGGTCTCAAGCTACCTCGGCCGGACAGACGATCTCGGGTTCCTCCAATGCGCCCTCCCAACACCAGTGCCGGAAAAGATAAGGNTTCGCCGGACGGGATACCGGGAAAAAATACTCGGGCTCGTTGCCGAAAAAACCGAGGTCGTCAACCTGGAGGTCACCCTGGAGAGGGGGCTGGTACTCACGGCCCATGCCATCGACAGCAAGAGCGGACTNCCCATCAGACCCGAAGCGGTTGAGGTCGAGCTCCAGAGCGATGGAGATTTCCGGCCGGCAAGCAACNTAGCCATCGAATATCACTCTCTCGACGAGGGAGAGATCCGCATCGGCCTGCCCCCGGCCCCTGGGAAATACAGGCTCCGGGTCAGCGGAGAAAATGACTGCTATGGACTCTCAAAAATCATCTCCTTTGACGGCAGAAAGTCACCGGCCGCATGCCTCGTTCGCCTCAGCCCGGCGCGCTCACGCTTCCAGGGAGTGGTCACCTTTGAGCAGAGGGCTGTGCCGCGGGCTCTGGTGGAACTGCTGAGCTCGGTAGGAACCTGGTCCGGACATACCACCCTCTATGGTGTCCGGGTCGCCCGGCCGACACGCGCGGTAATGAGCACCCACACCGACTCCGCGGGAGCCTTCCGTTTCAGGCAATTCGAGCCGGGCTCCTATCGCATCAGGGTGAGCCACCCCCATCACGCGACCTACCAGGGAGAAACGATCGAGCTGCCCCTGGCTGACCCAGCCAGACGACATCCTCTGCGCCTTGCCGCGGGAGCGGTCATCGAGGGCCGGGTTCTATCGCCGCANGCAAAGGCNATCGCAGGTGTCCCCGTAGTGCTCAGCTCGTCGAGGTGCTCCCCGAGAAGTACCTTCACCGACCCCCAGGGCAGGTACTCCTTCAGCGGACTTCCAGCAGCCTCCGACATCCGGATCGAGGTGGGAAGCGGCGAAGAGACGGAAGCGGAAGTCGANATCGAATGGACCGGAAGAAGCGGCCGGGGCGCGGCCGCGGCTGAGAGCCTGACCCTCGGTGNAGGGCAACGGCTGGCCTTTGACCTCCTGGCCCAGGGCCGGGAAGAAAACGGCGGGCTCCACGGCTCGGTAACCCTTGATGGCAACCCCCTCCATACGGAGCTTTCTCTCCTCAGCCTGCCGGAGATGGGAAAATCCCCGGCCTTCTCCAGTGATGCGAACGGCGCCTTCAGCCTGTCCCCGTTGCCGCCGGGGAAATACAGGCTCAGCGGACGAGGATTTCAATTTGAGAGAGAGCTCTCGATCCCACCCGGAGNGGACGTGGAATTCAGCGTCTCCTTGAAATCCCTGGTGTATGACCTCGAGATCGCCTCGAACGCGACCGGCGCNCCGCTCGGCATTCCCTGCAGGGTCACGGCAGAGATGACCGGCGCCACGGCCAGCCAGCTGGCGCAGGCTTCCTGGACAAAGCGGGCGNTCATCGCGGCCTCCGGCCAGCTCGTCCTGAAAGGACTGCTTCCCGTAAACTACCGCCTGCGGCTGGAGGCGGAGAACCATGTTCCCGCCACAGTAAGAATCAATCCCGGCAAGGGCCGCAGTGGAAGGGCGACCCTGAGACGCGGAAAAAAGACCCGGCTGAACCTGAAGAAGCCCACCGGCGAGGCCTTCAGGGGGGAGGTGGCTGTCGTGATTGCCGACCAGGCAGGCCTCACCGTCCATGACCGAAAACACCAGGTCGATGGCGAGCTCGAGCTCCCGGTGCTCCCACCCGGAAGCTACCAGGTCGTGGTCCGAACCAGGAAGAAGCCCTACAAGTTTTCGCTCACGATCGCGGCGAACTGAGCAACGGAACCTATTTCTTCACCTGGGTACAGACCACCCGGAAGCCNTCGGTGTTCCGCTTGCGGCCCGGCGCTCTCTCGTAGCGGCTCGCTGATCTGCAGCCGGCGGCGAAATAATACCAGCCGCCGCCCCGGGAAACCTTCCGGCTCCCCTGCTCGGGCCCGCCGGGGTCGGCCTCGGGAGATTTCTTGTAGTAGACGGGGTTGAACCAGTCTGAACACCACTCCCATACATTGCCATGCATATCGTAAAGCCCCCAGGCGTTGGGCTCGTAGGAGCCCACCGGAGCGGTACGCTTGAGGTAAGGCCCCGCGATGGTCGCAGGGTCGACACCCTTGATCACATCCTCCCGCTTGAGGTAGGGGGTGTTGCCATCGAAGTTGGCCTGCCTGGAGTTCAACTGCTCGCCGTAATGAAAGGGCGTGGTCGTTCCGGCCCTGCAGGCGTACTCCCATTGCGCCTCTGTAGGCAGACTGTANACGCGNCCGGCCTGCTTCTCAGCCGCGAGCTCCGAGAGCTTCCTGCAGAACTCCACNGCCTCCTCCCAGCTGACGCTATCCACAGGCAGCCTGGCAGCATCGAGTTCCTTGACCTTTTCCTTGCCTCCCCCCGCCGGGGAAAAGTGGCTCGGATTGGAGCCCATGACCTTCTGATACTCTCCCTGGGTAACCTCGCAGACCCCGATATAGTAGGGTTCAGAGATCCGCACCTTGTGCTGATGCTCGTGGGCCCAGCGCCCGAATTCATTTTTTGATCCCATCAGGAACTCGCCTCCCTTGACGAGTACCAGCTTCATCCCTACCGCNTTTGTCAATCCNGCGGGANCCCCTCCNNCTGCGGCNTNCCCCCCCTCCTGGGAANAGACCTGGAGNCAGNAAGANNAGCTCAGCAAAGCGGCNGCNGCNGNGNTCAGGAGCTGTCGGCGGGAAATCAATATTTCGAGTTTTGGCATCGGCTACCGGTCCTGGGATGGTTGAAATCAAGCAACTCAAACCATGTTAAGAGTTCTTCGTCCAGGTAACAAGCTCCTGCAGNTCCACTGGCGACCGANGCCAGNNCNTCGANCANCNCCGGGGGAAACCAGGNNACAAATTATCCNCCGCCGGGAAGTTTGGTGGGCNGTTTTTTCCGCAGAAGGATTTACTATATCCCGTCGNCCATGAATAAACAGGTGTACCTCGACTATCANGCGACCACGCCGGTCGACCCCCGCGTCCTCGATGCGATGCTTCCNTATCTGAAGGACTCCTTCGGGAACGCCTCCAGCAAGACGCATCCCTACGGCTGGGCCGCCCGGGAGGCCGTCGAAAAGGCCCGGTCGCAGGTCGGCTCACTGCTCAACGCGAGCCCGGGTGAGATCTACTTCACCGGCGGAGCGACCGAGTCGAATAACATCTCGCTGCTGGGCGCCGCGCTGCACGCGCCTGCTGAACGCAACCACATCATCACCCAGAGCACCGAGCATCACGCGGTGCTCGACCCCCTCAGGAAACTTGAAAAGGACGGCTGGCGGCTTACCGTCCTTAATCCGGATTCAGAGGGTTTCATCAGCGCCGAGGCCCTTGGCAGCGCCCTCGATGAGCGCACCTTCCTCGTCAGCATCATGGCTGCNAATAACGAGGTCGGCACTGTGCAGCCTCTGGATGAGCTGGGCCGGGCAGCCGCTGCAGCAGGCGCCCTGCTGCACTGCGACGCCGCCCAGGCGGCGGGCAAGATCCGGCTCGATGTCGAGAGCTCCGCGATCAGCATGCTCTCTCTCTCGGGACACAAGTTCTGCGCTCCGAAAGGAGTCGGGGCCCTCTACAGGAGAAAAAGAGGAAACCGTGTGAGGCTGGCCCCCCTGGCGCTTGGAGGCGGACAGGAAGAGGGGCTCCGGCCTGGGACCCTCAATGTTCCCGGGATCGTGGGCCTTGGCGAGGCCTGCAGGATCGCCGCGGAAGAGCTTCAGGAAGAGGCGCAGAGGGTCGGCCGCCTGCGCGATCTCCTGTCAGATGGGATCCGCAAAGGAATCCCCGACGTTACGGTTAACGGCCCAGCCGACACCGATAAGAAGCTGCCCGGGAACCTCAGCCTCAGCTTCAGGGGGGTCGACGGCAGCGCCCTCATCGTCAGCCTTGGCGACCTGGCGGCCTCCGCCGGCTCCGCCTGCACAGCCGGCAACGCCGAGCCATCCTACGTGCTCAAGGCGATCGGCGTGCCGGCGGAGCTCGCCGTCTCTACGCTTCGCCTGGGCCTCGGGCGGTTCACCACCGAGGAAGAGGTGACCTACGCCATCGACAGGATCATCGAAACCGTGGGCAAATTACGCAGGGTCCGGTAATGCCCCCTTGCCGTAAACCCAGGGCCGGCTTGCCATGACCCCGCGGCGGTCTTATACTGGGGAAGACAGTTGAAGGAATGCCCCGTCTTTCGAAGACGCTTAAAAGAGGCGAAAATATGGATATCACACTGACCGAAGTTGCGACAACCCAACTCAAGACCCTCCTGGCCAAGGAGGTCGAGGCCAACAACCTCAGCGAAGAAGCCGGCTTGAGGCTCATGGTCGTTGGCGGCGGCTGCTCCGGATTCACCTACAAGATGGGCTTTGACGAGAACATCTCCGAGCAGGACAAGATTATGGACATCGATGGGGTCAAGCTCGTCATCGATGAGAAAAGCGGCCTCTACCTCGAGGCGGTCGAGGTTGACTTCCAGGACAACCTCATGGGCAAGGGCTTTGTCTTCAACAACCCCAACGCCAGCGGAACCTGCGGCTGTGGAAGCTCCTTCTCGATCTGAGGCATCCCCTGCCGGCGCCGCGTACTTTCCCGTGGATCAGCCATGAGTTCCCGAAGGTTCGCTGTTCTCCTTCCCATCCTGGCGCATGACGACGGCCCGCGAATCCTGCTGATGAAACGCCCTGAGCGCGAGACGGACCCCTACTCGGGCCAGGTTTGCCTTCCGGGTGGAGCGCTTGAGATCGATGATGCAAGCCTTCTCGACTGCGCGCTCCGAGAAGCTGACGAGGAGCTCGGAATCCCGGCCCATTCAGTCGAGATCATTTCAGAGCTGCCGTGGCAGGAAACCGGTTTCAAACACGAGGTAAAGCCCTTTGTCGGGTGGATTCACAATCCGCCCGAGATTCGACCTAATCCAGCCGAGGTCGAACACGTCCTCTACCTGCCTGTCAGCATGATCGCGCCAGGACTCTTCCAGGAGAGGGGAACCTGGACCGATGCTGGTGGAGAAAAAAGAGCGCTCCTGACCTTCAGGCTCGACGGGTACGAGGTCTGGGGGCTGACCGCAAGGATCCTTGAAAACGGCCTGAACAGCGGCCCGGAGGCCGAGAGTATTCGCAGGCAGATCGACACTTTCTCGGAAAGCTGATATTTATAGCCCTTCCATCTCACTCACCCGGTGGTATTCTCGGATTAGAAGGACTCTTGATCGGGTGCCAGAAGCGTACGCCATTTATGGGGCAGGTAGGGTTCTTCAACGCAAAAGCGTAGCTGCGCTTCCTTCGGGCAACCATGTGGGATTTTTTATAGATAGGAGTCAGGCATGAGGGTTGGACACCATCTTTTGCTTTTTTCTGTTCTGATTTTTGCATTCCTTTTCTGCGCGACGGGCTCTTTCCTGGGAGCCCAGGATCGAACAGCGGCGGGTTTCGGCTTTCAACAGCTCGCCCCATCAACCAGGTATCGCCTTGTGCCTCCCGGCCCGAGAGTGCTTGCCCGGAGTCCATCTCTCACCTTGACTGACCTTACCGCTAAACAGCGCAAGGTCTTTCTCGCTCTGGAGGAAGGGAGAGGAGATGGCGGCGGCGCGAACGTGTCNGAGCTTTTCGCCGTGCAATTCTACTATTCGGGCTCCTCCTGCGAAGATGCCGAGGCGGTACTCTTCAGAGAGGATTGCGGCGGCGANCCCTGCAATGTCATCGGNCTGCGCTGGACTGAGACNAGTCCTGCGAATTCCGANGGTGTCCTGATATTCGTAGATGATGAACAATTCGGCGACCCAATAGCAGGCATCCTCCAGGATATACTCGATGATGGGGCAGGCCCCGACGTCAACGGTCTCAACCTGGTCGGCCTTGAAGCCGGCGAACATGTCATCCGGATCGAGGAGCTCAACAACGGCACCCTTGAGGAGCTCACTCTTACAGTCTATGACGCGCCTCCTTTTCCCGACGGCCCTGTCGACATCAACAACATCCAATGCGCCCAGCGTGAGATCGGTGAGGACGGCAACTGCGAAATGGTCGTAAGCTTCGGAGCCAACGCAGGCGCTTCGACCTACCTGGTATTTCTCAACGATGCCATGGTCGCCGAGACCCTTCCNCCCGGCATCATTTTCGGAGGNNTGGAATCGGGAGANTACTGCATCAACCTGCAGGGGTCCTGGACACCACCTGATGCCGCCNNCAACATTTTCTATCTCGGCTGCACGACCGAGGGTCCTTGCTGCGTTCTAACCTGTGCTGACCAATGCAACCCCGTCGNNGCCCTCGATGTGTGTCAGACCACCTATGGCGGAGCTGCCGGACTTGGAGAGCTCCGCGCCGACTGGGTCGGCATGGAAACCACCTACGCTGTAGGCATCAACATCCGGGTAGATGATACGATTCTCGGGGCGGCGCCGGTCACCTTCCCATTCGATGAGGCNNTTGGAGCCAACCCCACNGCCGTNAACATCACGGGTTTNCCGATGGGCGCCTTTTCAATCGGAATACAGGGTGTCTGCGCGGATCCGGATGGAGCCAGCGAATTCACCGAACTTGCGATCACCGTTCTTCCAGAGTCACCCTATACCAACCCGATCGTAGGAGANGCCACNTGCTCTTTCGATCCNGCNGATGGAGGAAGAACCACCGCCAACTGGACCAACGATGTCCCCTACTACTCCCTTGACCTCTACCTGCTTCCGGCAGGAGAGCTGGAGCCTGTCTACGTCCAGAGCATCACGGGACAAAGGGTAGAGGAGGCGACGATCGAAGGGACGGCCTCCGGAGACCGGGTGGTCCTCCAGTTCTTCAGCTATATGGAAAACGGCTGCTACGGCTCCGAAAGGATCCTCTGCACCGANGCGATCGACTCCGATGAGGACGGCGTGCTCGACAATTCTGATAATTGTCCCGATATTTCNAATTCCGCTCAGGAGGACGGTGATGGAGATGGGGTCGGCGATGAATGCGACAATTGCATCGCTGCCGCCAACCCCGACCAGGCGGATGAAGATGAAGACGGACTGGGTGATGTCTGCGACACGGGAGGACCTGTAGGCCCGATTTACTTTGTCCGCTCCATTTGCAGAAACGGAAATACCAACCCGCAGCTTTCCGATGCCGTCTACCTGCTGAATTTCCTCTTTACCGGTGGAGAGGTTCCGAACTGTCTGGCCGCCTGTGATACAGATGGAGACGGGCGCGCAATGCTGACCGATTCGGTCCAGCTGTTGCAGTTCCTCTTCCTCGGAGGAACACCTCCAGTAAACTGGGATGGACCGAATCCAACCTGCGAAACCTTTGAGCCTGGAATACCCAGCTTTGGCCTCGGCTGCGAAGAGGCCAATCCTTCCTGCTCCCAGCCAGGCAGGGTCAATTAGACAGCTTCGCTTATCTCAGATGAACAGAAACCCGCTCCGGAGAGCAGCTCTCCGGGGCGGGTTTTTTCATCAACCCGTCAACCACATCACCCTCGCCCCTCCCAGAAAAGCTCGGCCTTGAGAACCTGCCCCACGAGGGGCGCGGCGGTCTCNAGTTCCTGGTCAAGGATCACCGCCTGGGCCTGCACCCCGGGAGGAAGGAGCGCCGAGGTGAGAGGCTCGCACGACGGTCTCTCTCCGAGCCGGGACCGGGGCCAGGCGAGAACGAGGCCTCCCCTCGGCGCGGGCCCCTTGAATCTCACCCTTCGACTGGAAACCCTGGCGAGTCCGACTCCCGGCCAGACCTCTACCCCGGGCAGGCTTCGCGAAAGAAGGGAAACCAATCCGGGAACTGTAACAGCCCCTCCTCCCGAGGCGCCTGTCAGCATGGAGGCCTCATCGAGGAGCTCCCGATACCGCTCATCTTCCCTTCCTTCGCCACCGAGCAACGTCCCCAGCTCATCAACCAGGCTCTGTGCGGTCCGCAGGCAAAGCTCGAGGGGCTCTCCGCCGGCTCGATGGTACGCAGGGGATAGCTGCTCCCTCAGCTGCAGGCGCCCGGTCTCCAGCCGTTGAATCATCGGATGCCCTCCTCTTTCACAACNGCCGGCCTCTCGGCCAGGGGCATCTCAATGGTAACCGAGTCAAGCACGGGAAGACCGATTGGCAGCTCCAGGGAGGCTCCGTCGGCGAGGGTTGACTCGATCCGCAAGGCCAATTCGGCGGTGATGTCCGCGCCGGAGACCGCGGCCGCGGCCCGGGCCTGGAAATCGCCCACCGAGAGCTCCGCGACCAGCGCGGCACCGTCACCGGAGGCTCCCCCGGCCAGCGAATCGAGGTCTTTCTCGAGAACTTCCGACAGCGAAGCCGCCAGCTCCTCCTCCTGCCCACGAGACAATTCTCCGCCGGANANGCCCAGGACCAGGGTGAAGGGAAGCCTGAGCGGCTCGACGACATGGACGATTGTACCCAGGGGCGCCCGCTGCTGCAGACAGCGTTCGAGCTTCCTGAGACGCTGGACACCGGGATGTTNGCAACCCGCTCCCCAGACGACAACCCAGACCTCGGCAGGGCGAAGCGGATGGGGCACCACCTCGATGCGGGAGAGCCCGGGATCGAGNGCCCGCAGCAGCTCNNGATAATCGGCTCCGCTCACCACCGCNGGACCGATCGAGCTCTCCGCGGCGAGGCGACGCTGGAAGCTTGCCGCGGATTCANCTCCGCAACCGCCCAGGATCGCAACCGGGTGGGAAATACTCTCGATAGCAGCCGCTTCATATTCAAGCACATCGAGGCGACCGCCAATATTTTCTCNAGCCCGGCCGATGCCGGCGCGCAGCCCCTCGATCCTGGCCTTCACCGGCCCCTGGAGCTCTTCACCGACCACGACCTCGACGCCGCCATCGGCTCGCCGTCGCAGGCGGAAGCGGCCCNGGNCCGGNACTCCNG
This sequence comes from Planctomycetota bacterium, assembly GCA_002708465.1. The sequence continues at coordinate 2,674 of PAOC01000032.1, read as the reverse complement.
AGCCGGACTGCGCCCGCAGCGTCTTCCATGCAGCTCGACCTCCACTGGAANAGAGTGAAAGGCTGAGGCCCGCGAAGGGCTCAAAATCACCTTCCGGATGGGGCGGCAGCACCGCCGCCGACTCGCTGAAATGAAGCATCGCCGGCTGCTGGCCGACCGTATGTCCCTCGATGACCTCAACCCCGCAGGGNACCAGGCCTTCAACGGAAACCGGCGCCTGGTACAATCCTCCCGCCCAGCTAGCCCGTACCCAGTAGAGCTCACGGCCGAAGAGCCNGCGGCGCTGCCAGGCGACCGGCCCTTCCCAGGAGATTGTTCCGCTGCGGGTAAACGCCTCGGTCCCATCGGCCACCGCCAGCTGGCGGAAAGAATCCTCTATTGAAAATTCCCACTCCAGCCGGGGCTGCTCTGCCACGGACCCGACCGCCCCTCCAGCCGCCTGCCAGTAGAGGCTGGCGGCTTCCGGACGATCCCAGCCGAGGTAGACCGCCGGCCGGGAGTGGCTCGCCAGGCCGGCAAGCTCNAGGCCTCCAGCCGGGATGAACGAGTGATCCTGCCAGGAGTTCCCCGAACGCAGAAAGATCCGTTCCGGAGGCCTGCCCAGCGCTCTCTTCTGTTTCGATTTCCTGTCCCTTCTCAATGAACAGACCAGCGTAGGTGTCGCCATCGAAACAGGAGTCCCTGCCGGCAGGCGCAGCCGGATCCAGGGCGCCTCGAATCCTTCGAGCTCACGGCTGGTCATGTCAGGAAGCGGACCGTGAATACGCATCCGAACCATTGGATCACCGGCGACATTGACGGTCTGGCTGAAATCGACCGGCAACAGGCGCCAGCCCGTGCCGCTTGAATATTCCCACTCACCCTCGAGAAGAGCCCCAGGCACGCCGGGCCATTCGAGCACGAGCTCGGCGCTGTAGCNCCGAACCTCGTCCCACTCGGCATCGCCGAGATACAGGTGGTGATTTAACCTGTCGGAGCCAAAGAGCCTGGCCGGCGCCCGGTCCTCTCCATCGACTGGAAGGAGCCGGGTCTCCTCGCCCTCGAGCACCACGGCATACTCCAGGTTGGCGGGACTGAGCCATGCATCCGCNGCGGTCTCGAAGAAGACCCGGCTCTCCCCCGCGTCCNCCCGGGAGGCCGTCACCGCCGTTCCCGCTGGAATTTTGCTCGCCNTGTCCAGCCCGCTCGCGGCGTGAAGGCGTATGGCCGACCTCGCGGGTCGAGACCACAGCGGTTCATGCCCCAGCTCGGCGAGGAGGCGAGGCAGGAGTCTCTCAGCGCTATCATCCAGCTCGCCCCGCAGNTCGCCAAGCACCACGGCGAAGCTCTCCAGCAGGGCTCTCACAGGGTCATCAGCCCCCCGCTGGCTCCAGTGCTGGAACCGGCTTGCGGCCTCCCGATCGAGACGATCGAGAGCTTCCAGCTCCCTGGCTGTCTTCTGGTCCGAAACGTCCGATGGTTTCCTGTCGCTCATCATCTTCCTTCCACCGTGTCCCGCTCTGCGCTCCTTTGAAAACTGATTTCCATCCCGGGAAGCCTGCCCGTCAGCCTCAGGCTGATCTGCTCTTCCTCTGCCGACAGCAGCAATACNCGGCGAACGCCGGCCCAGGGAGCCCAATCGTGAAGNGCCTCCTCGATCAGGACCTCGGCGAGCCGGCGCTCATGCTCTGTCTCGATTGCCGGCAGCTCGTGTACCCTGCAGCCGAAGGAGGGGAGCAGAGCCCTCTCGCCGGGACGCACCTCGAGAATAAGCCTCAGGCGCTCTTCTATCGCCGTGGCTGACACGAGCGAACCGCCGCAATTCTCGAAAAACTCAGCTGCCGCCGCGGCCCTGGCCACCATCTTTATTCTCCGCTCCATGATTCGAGATCGACGCTGGTCTCGAGATAATCCACCCGGGTCCGGTAGCCGAGCTGGTCCCAGCAATGGCGCGCCCGGGCAACCCGGTAGCGGCCGTCGAGCGGATCGCCCATGCCCGTGACATCAAGCTCCTGGAGCGGCCGCCAGCCGGGGTCTCCCTGGACCTCGAAGTGTCCGCCCCGGCCGAGACCGGAGAGCTCACGAAAGCGGAATTCAAGCAATCTCTCATCGCGTCTGAGAACTCCTCTCGCGGCCGGGAGGCCGGAGATCTCCTCGCATCGCGGAAGCTTTGAGGAGAAGAAGAGCTCTCCAGGCANAAGCGCGAGCTCAAATCCAATCTTCCGGGCCCGCTCACGCAGGAAATCCAGCCGGTCTCCTCGGCGGACAACGCGTTCAAAAACCGCTTCGGTAGGCTCCACCAGAGCGCGCAGGCCAAGCTCGGAGGCGATGGCCTCGGCAAGCTCGGAATCGGAATGCTGGTAGTAGGTGTGCGGGTCCGGAGACTCGCCGACCTGCAGATGATCAGCGCGGGCCGTCAGGAAGAGCGCCGTTCCTCCGCGGTCCCACTTCAATCCACTCGCCTGGAGACTTCCACGGAAAAGCGCCCCGCAGGGATGCCCGAGCGTGAGCTCCACACCCNCNCNGCAGGCATCCAGGGCNGCCGNCGGGCCGCCCNGNACCTCGTCGGCGCTGAAGCTCAGCTCCAGCCGGTCCGAACCATCCGCCGTCAACAGCAGCTCGCAGGAAAGAATCGCCGCGCCTGCCGGCAGAACGGAGCATACCGGCGGGGCCAGGAGCTCGCGGGACGGGGCTC
>PAOC01000090.1 GCA_002708465.1 Planctomycetota bacterium | reverse complement strand
GGGCAAGCCAGACGGAATGATCCACCTTCACGACATCCTGGGACGCGGCAAGATTGTTCTTTGAATTGTCGCCCCCGGGAGAATATAATCCTCGGCTTCAATTAAAGTCGTAGCAAAAGACTGAGCCGACCGATGAAAGTCAGAATTCGAACCACCTCCAGAAAACGCCAGCGCAGGGGATTTCGCTACCGTATGAAATCCAAGGCTGGGCGCAAGATGATCAACGCGAGGCGCAGAATCGGCCGGGCCCTCCCCGGCAGTAAAAAGACCCGCTGAGAGCTCTCTCCAGCCTCCATGTCACTGGCATGGAAGCCTCTTTNNTTTGACCCCGGATTCNCTGAAACAACCGGGACTGGCGCATACCCTGNGCGAGTTCAGCGGCAGGTCAGNCTTCTGTGAGGTNTTTGTCCGCANCGGGTAAGCAATCGCCNGCCGGCTTTCGNNGCGAGTCCGCAGACAGGTGATANAATTGAACNAGGGTTGNCCCNGCAGACNGCGCNAAGCGCGCAGGTCNACCCGGCTGAAAACAGCCNTNCCCCTGTCTGAAATAACGCAACCACCGCCACCAGGAGTATCGTCCTGCCATGATTTGCTGGTCGACGATTGAAACCGNATGCCCCATGTGCGGCTGNCANCTCCATGTACGCGAGNTTGGCGGCTGCGAGGTGCTGGGCCAGGACACGGATCTCCTGATTCANACCAAGGCTCCNCATGTCATCAGGGTNGAGATCCACTCCTGCCCNGACTGCCGTTTCTCCGGCTACAGCCGGGACTTCCTCGGCGGCCGCATCGNGGCNNTGACCATCGAGGCTTATTTCNGGNAATACATAGAAAAGCTCGANGACGANTTTNAAACGGACNGCTCTGCGGGAGACCCGCCCACTCACCTCCAATATTACTGGGCAGGNTTGCTTTCACCCTTGCTCGGNTATGAGCCGCTTGAAACCGGCATGAGGATGCTGCGNGCGTATTGGGGTCTTCGCCTNGACNCCCCGGCGGNCCTNGATGAAAACACNGNCGAGAGATTNCGGCATCGATACCTCCGGCAGGCGATAGCCTATCTTCGAAAATCCCTGCGCAAGGAGAAGAACCCTGTCTATCTCTACCTCGTAGGNGAGNTGTGTNGACGNAACNGAAACTGGATGCACTCGCAGAATTATTTCAATCGGTTCATNGCNCGCAGCACCCGGCCCCGGCATCTGCGCAACGCCGCGGCGATGCTCATCCAGCGGGCCCGGCGGNGAGACTCGAGCCATTTGAGNATGGACAGTCTTCTCTATCCGACCCGNGACCANTCGCGCGCCNCNNGGGNNCCTGAAGAAGATCNGGNAGCCTGAGCGCCTTCAGCGCTTCTTCTTTGCGAGTTTTTTCACCTCGTANCGAACATCCTGCAGGAAGCTCGCAAANGCCTTGCTTGANCGATCNCCNCCGGCTTCGCGCGAAGGGTTGCGGGTATTGGACTCAACCCAGANATAATCCCGATGANNCCACTTCGCGGAGATCTCNCTGANNCGTCCGGANAGAACCTCCCCGGCATCGATCCANTGGGCAAGATTCGGAAGAGAAGANGCTCCGCCGAACTCTCCCTCGTCCGCCTTGTACTGATCCCAGGACTCTTTCAGAAATTCCAGGGCNTCTTTTTGGACAAGCTTCCTGTAGTCGCTCATTCAGTTCCTTCCACTTCCGGTAGAAAACCAGCTTAGNTGNCGAATCACAAAAGTAATAACTAACACAGACTCNCCGTCAAAACCAGATCCCTGNTGGCGNGTTCAATCGAGCTCAACAAGTTGAAATNTCGCTCCNAGAGGCGTATCGTTTTNTTTNTGNTCTTTAAGCAGGGAATCTNCCCTTCACCNCCAACAGCAANGGACTNGCCAGGNAAATGGACAACAAGGTCGCGATCATCACNGGAGCGGGATCCGGNATNGGNCGAACCACNGCCCTGNGATACTGTGAGGCNGGCGGAAAGGCGGCCCTCTTCGGNCGNACNGANTCCAAGCTGGAGNCGCTCGCCGCCGAACTGGGTGAGGANCATTGCCTGGTCGTCAGCGGNCANCACGAGACGCCAGGAGACGCNGAAAAGGTGGTGGANGCNGTTAGANAGNGATGGGGACGANTGGATCTTCTCTTCAACAANGCCGGNACCTACCAGCCCGCCGCGGTAGCGGACACCTCNATCGAGANCTGGAATGAAGCCCTCGCCTCCAACCTCACAGGNCCCTTCATGATGACAAGGNCNGCGCTCCCCCTGCTGCGAGANAATGGCGGNGGAGTCATCGTAAACAATTCATCNACCCTCGGCTTGCGCCCGGTTCCAGGCTCTGCCGCGTATTGCGCCGCCAAGGCCGGGCTCGTCATGCTCTCGAAATCCTGCGCCATCGAGGAGGCCGGCAACGGAGTGCGAGTCATNGCGATCTGCCCCGGCGTGGTCGACACCCCAATCCACCTCGGACGCGGGGNCGGCTCGGAAGCTTCGCACCGCGAATTTCTCGAGGCGGCCGGCGGCATGCATCCGCTTGGACGGGTCGGCACGACGGATGAGATAGCCTCCCTGGTTCTGTTTCTCGCATCGGATGATTCCTCCTGGACTACCGGGTCGGTCATCACGGTAGATGGAGGGATCTCCTTGTCATGAGCGCCTCGGGATCAGTAGACGTCACCAGGAAGGTCCGGTTCTGCGCGGCCCACCGCTACCACCGGAAAGACTGGACACCTGAAAAGAACCGTGAGGTGTTCGGCGCCTGCAACAATCCGTACGGACATGGCCACAATTACGAGCTCGAGGTAACGATTCGCGGATCGGTTGACCCCCTCACAGGAATGGTGATCAACCTGCGCCGTATCGATGAGATCCTGCGGGAAAAAATCGTCAGCCGTTTCGACCATCGGCACATCAACGAGGAGGTCGAAGGTTTCAAGGACAACATACCGACAACCGAGAACCTGGCCGTCTACATCTGGAACATCATCGAACCTGAATTCAGTAAAGAAGAGGTCGAGCTCTCCAGGGTGAGGCTGAGAGAGGACTCCTTTCTCTACGCCGAGTATCGCGGAGAATCTTCGTGAGCACCGTCTACCTTGGCCGTCTCTATCGTTTCAATGCCGGCCACCGGCTCTCGAGACCCGACCGGGATCCCGACTGGAACCTCGAGGTCTTCGGAAAATGCAGCTACGAGGGCGGCCACGGACACAACTACGATCTCGAGGTGGTCATCAGCGGAACCCCGGACCCTCTGACAGGCCAAATCATCTCCCTGGAGCTTCTTGACACCATCGTGAACGAGAAGGTCATCGAACCGATCGATCATCGGAACCTCAACGAGGTGCTCGAAACCGGGAGTACGCCGCCCCCCACCACGGAGGTTCTTATCAGAGATATCTGGAACCGGCTGGCGAACAGCATTCCCTCCCCTGCAGAGCTCGATCTCCTGCGAATCCTGGAAACGGAAAAGAACCTGTTTGAGTACTCAGGTCCTGCCTGACCCGGCCGCGCACGGAAAATCAAACCGTAGGTCGACCTCTCCCCTCAGCCCGCCGCGTCATCGTTCAGAACATCGATCATCTCTCGAAGACGACCATAGCTCTTGCGGTCAAAGCGGAAAGCTATCCTGTAAAGGTCGAGAGCCTCCGGCTCATCAATCTCCGACTCGAGAGCACAGGGAAGCCTCTCGATGGAACCGGCCACAGTGATGTCCCGAAAATCTCTGTTGAGCCGCTTTAAAAGTTCATCACTGACAGGGTGTTTCAACCGGATCACCTGCAGGGGCCTCACATAGCGGCAGGAATGATAGTTGAGGTAGAACCTGTCAACCGTGGCCACCGCCTCATCAACGCTCGTGGTGACCTGGAAGAGGCTCTCATCGAACCCATCCACATAGCCTGAATCAACGAGGTGTTTGCGTATATACTTGAGCCAGTCACTCCAATAGGTCCCCTCGGGGCGATCGACGAATATGATCGGAACGAGGTGGCTCTTGCCTGTCTGAACCAGGGTTAACGATTCAAAGGCCTCGTCATGGGTTCCGAAGCCNCCGGGAAANATAACGACCGCGTCGGTTTCTTTCAGGAANCAGACCTTGCGNGTGAAGAAGTATTTGAAATGGATGAGCTTGGGGTCNTCCTGGATNACCTCGTTCGCTTTTGATTCNAACGGCAGCCTGATATTCACACCAAAACTCCTCGCNCGGCCGGCCCCNCCCTGGGCAGCCNCCATGATCCCGGGNCCCGCTCCGGTNATNACCATATAGCCCAGGCGCGTAACCNNGNTNGCGAACCTCTCGGCCATTTTGTACTCGAAGCGGTCACTGGGTGTCCGGGCCGACCCGAAGACGGANACCTTGCGTACGGACCTGTAAGGNGCGAACACCTTNAAGGCATANCGCAGCTCCAGCAGGGCATGATTCAACATCTTCAGGTCTGCGGTGAAGGTCTCGTCTCCAACCATCCTGAAGACTCTCTCGAACATCTGGAGGAANAGNTCNGCNCCCGGGTAGCNGTCCCGGTTATCGANGAGATCCTGTAACCGGGAAACGAGCTCCAGGGGNTCCTTGTNATATTTCCTGTANGATGAGTGAGNTGACGACATGATGAACCACCCCGGTAAAACCGAAAAAGANGTAACGAATATTNAATCAGGACCNTGNATCGGTCCCGGGACGNACAAGGCAGCCCCATGCCTNGTAAACNTCCAACAGGGTTATCTTAAAACCAGAAACGTCCTGCCGCAGAAGGAATCCCTGATTTTTGNCCTGGACCTTGAAAAGANCNAGGCTGGATCAGNCNNAGATCNACTCGACCCCGAGGATTTTGTAGCGGGNNGNGCCGCCTGGAAGAACGACATCGAGCTCATCATCGACGCTCGCNCCCAGGAAGAACTGGCCCAGCGGACTCCGNTAATTGAGCACACCATCCTCCGGGCCGCCATCCCAGGGNCCGAGTACCGCGTAGGTGACCNTCTCNCCNGTCTCCAGGTTTTCAGCGCTGACCTTTGAGCCCAGGCCGACGGTTCCCTCTTCAGNCTGGGANGNGTCGATGAGAACAATCTTCTTAAGGTCNTCCTGGATCTTCTCNGCCTTGCTGACCAGGNTGTCCCGCTCCTCGAGAGCCGAGGTGAANTCGGCGTTTTCACTCAGGTCNCCGAGATCGGCGGCNGCCCCGATCGCCTTGGCGATCTCCGGCANCTTGACCTCGTTGAGCTCCCGCAACTCTTCCTTGAGANTNTCCTCACCCTTGCTGGTCGAGAAGATAATNTCGGGGTTTTCCCAGTCGGGNANCTNATNNTCNAGGCTGATGACAGGCTCAATCTGGCTGATNATGTCGAGNAACCTGTGCGCGTTNNTGGGAAGGTACTCCTGGTTCCTCAGNACNCGCCTGTAAACCATCTCGCGCTCCGGNGTCTCCATGATNTCGATNGCCTCTCTGAAAAAANNTCCATCCTCGTNGAACATGAGAGGCTCAATCTTCTTGATAAGATCTCTCACCAGGCTNCGGCCCAGGCGCGCCTCCTTGTCGATGAGATGCTCGAGCAGNTCGACCATGAGAATCAGGAGCTCNCGNNNGGNGCGCTCAAAGAGCGACTCGAGTCCCGTTCCGGTCTNCCCCGTCANACGCCGTTTNAGAAGCCAGAGACAGGCCTCCGGCGCGATCCTCGGAGANGCATAGANCTGCGAACANATCTTTGTCAACTCGTCCGCGCCNANCGAATCAAGCACCTCGAANNCGACCTTCCTGATATTGTCAGACTTGCAGATAAATGCANCNNTNGCNACGGNAAGCTGGTCATCCGCCCTGAGCTCNCCCAGGAGCTTGAAAACCTTGCGGGGATCTTCTCCNACGGGGAGAGCCTCGAGAGNGGCCACCANCTCCTCGTTCGTGATCAGCTTGAAGACCTCGACCCAGGAATCGTCGNCNTCCTTNACCCNGGACAGGAAGAGGCAGATCTCGAGAGACTTGTCTTTATTCGAGCCCGGNCCCAGCAGGNCGATCAGACCGGAGACCAGNTCAGGATAGGCATTCGGGTATTTCTTCTCGCCGCCCTTGAGCANCTCCCTGACGGCGAGTCGNCCGTCNNTCCANTCAGCGGTTTTGAANCGCGCGATCAATTCATCCTCGAAGCTGACNGCTTCCTCGAGCTTTTCGACATGGTAGGGAGAGCGATCCCCGATCCTGTANAAGCCCGACGCTCGCAATTCTTTCTTCGNGCGNCCCCACCAACGCGTCCAGCCGGCGGCATCGATGGCGCCCGCGGTCAGGTGAGCCTTGATATTTTTCTGGGCCATGGGACTGCCGAAATCATCCAGTACCTTCTGAACGAGACTGACCGGATCCTCTTCAACCAGCCTCGTGAGCTCTTCGGACGACCGGTAACACAACCCGCGAAAGCTATCCTCCGGTATCAGCTGCAGGATCGAGTCAACCGCGTCGATGCTGATCCTGTGGTCTTTCTTCTCATCCAGGTCGACCTTGACCTGGCCTAACAGGGCATCGACCTCGAGCACCTCTCCCATTCCCCAGCCGGACTCATGGTAGACGATCGCTCCTGGCTTGTATTCGAGAAGCNGNNTGAGCCGATCCAGNGCCTCNACCTTGTCAGGAGCATCCTCGATGCCGCAGGCATTGAAGAAGGCCCGCTCTACGGACATNGGATCGTTGGACTCGANNAAAGCANCGAGNNAGNNGGCGAGGTATTCCTTNTTGGACGGAAANGCNCTTACCAACGCCTCTCCCAGCGCGGCCTTGTCCCCCGCGGTAACGCNAAGGGNNGCCCCNTCTTCCCCCTCGCCAANCGCCCCCCAGGTCAACTCGAGCAGGGGCTTGATCTCCGCCTCGTAGCCCAGNCGCAGNCCNTCTATNCCGGCCGCGGCGAGNTCGGCAACCGANGATACCAGNTGGCCCGAGTTCCCGAGAACCTCCATCCAGAGATTCTCCAGCCGATCGAAATCTCCCTCACTCAGGATTTGGTTGAGTTCGGTAAGTTTCGAATCCGCGTTCGCGGGAGCGGCAAGATCGGACATATGTTTTCGCCTGGTTATCTAAAGCGCNATCCCTGGTCACTGGGGAAAATGGTAAACGGCGATTAAAGTAGNAGACGCTCGAAAAAACAAGCNGATAGCTGGCGATTTTGNCGCTTTAGGCNNNGNCGNNAACNATCCAGCCTCTTGACCTNTGACCACAGATGAACTATTCCCGCGTCANCNGAACACCCTGNAGGAGAGNNCTGCGAANATGACCGAAGCTTATTCNATNATTCCAGCGCGAGANTTNCTGCGCCTGGCCGANTGCCAGGCCGTCATCTTTGACATGGATGGNGTGCTTGCCGATACGGAGGAATTTCATCTCNNGGCNTGGATCGANCTGGTNANAANCCACTCGCTGGAGACCTCCTGNCNCGAAGTGAAGAAAGGAGGGCGTCTCNGANGNGATGCTGNNATTGATTCGAAGTACCTTCGGGCAATCCAACGACACCATCATNCCCCTNCTGTGGAAAAANGCNGAGCGNTCGATCGGNGATGAGCTGGNNAATCTAAGCCNTGAAAAAGAGGCCNCCTACCGANGCTGCGCCCNCNGCANGGTCCAGCCCATGCCGGGCATCGAGNNCTTCCTGCGNCTGCTGGCNGAGGAAAGGATCCCGGNGGCNATAGGAACCTCGGGNCCGAANGANAACGTCAGCTTTCTCCTTGAGGAATTCAGCTGGGCTGGNCTCTTCANCTCGCTGGTTCATCGTGAACGCTTCGATGCGGGCAAGCCCGCCCCGGACTGCTTCCTGAAGGCGGCCGAAGACCTNGGCAGCGATCCGGGAANAACCATCGTTTTCGAGGACTCTCTGCATGGCCTCGAGGGTGCCTGCAGGGGAGGTTTCATGCCGGCCGCGATCGCCAGCACCCATCAACCTGAAGAATTAACCAGTATTGCGAGATGGGTCTTTAGAGACTTTCTCGATCTATCCTGTTAAGATCCTCGCTTCATTTTTATTTGCCAGAAGCAAGCAATTGGATTCGAGAGGAAGAAAACAGTNATGGCGATCCGCGTCGCAATCAATGGTTTCGGACGAATTGGCCGAAATGTATTCAAAGTACTTTCACAGAGANCCGGTGTCGAGGTGGTCGCGATCAACGACCTTGCCGACAACGAGATGCTCGCTCACCTGCTGAAATACGACACCGTCACAGGAAGNTTTTTTGGCGATGCCGNNGTCAAAGCGACAGCCGATTCTATCCAGGTCGGAGACCAGACCATNAAGGTTCTCTCNGAACGCGANCCCGCCAACCTTCCCTGGGGNGACCTCGANNTNGACGTAACCNTCGAATCNACNGGAATCTTCCGCACCCCCGAGCAGGTGGAATGGCACCTGCAGGCTGGCGCGAAGAAGGTGATCCTGACCGTTCCCCCTAAGGCTCCNCTGGACAACATGGTCGTCCTNGGCGTAAACGATGACACGATCACTCCCGAGCAGAAGACGCTCTCGAACGCCTCCTGNACNACCAANTGCCTGGCGCCGATCGCNAAGATTCTCAACGANTCCTTCGGTATCGANCATGGAATCATGACGACNGTCCACGCCTANACCAACGATCAGCACGTTGCTGACCTGCCGCACTCTGATCCNCGCCGNGCNAGNGCCGCCGCCCAGAACATCATCCCGACGACCACCGGAGCNGCCAGGGCCGTCGGCCAGGTNCTNCCGGAGNTGGATGGAAAGCTCGATGGCCTCTCCCTCCGCGTACCAGTGGTAAACGGTTCGATCGTCGACCTCGTCGTCGAACTCGANAAGGACACCACGGCCGAGGAGATCAACGCCGCGGTCAAGGCCGCGGCGGATGGTCCAATGAACGGAATCGTNGAGTACACNGAAGATCCCATCGTCTCCAGCGACATCATCACGAACCCNCACTCGGCGGTCTTCGATNCCNANGCNACCATGGTNCTTGGNGGNACCGGACGTTCNGCCAAGNTNTNNGCCTGGTATGACAATGAGTGGGGCTACTCGAACAGGGTCGGCGACCTGATCGAGAGAATTACCTCNTAGGGATATGCGGCNCGCGGNAGCNGCTGGCACCGTCGGNTGCGACATNGGTGGAAGCANTGTAAAGCTCCTCCTGCTGCGCGGGGGCAGGCTGTCAAGACGACAGTCCGTGNCCTGCCCNGCNGACTGCGGACAGAAAGANTTCNTCGACCGGCTCGTNGACCTGCTGCGGCCGCTGCCNGCCGCCTCGGCCGGCATAGCCCTGCCCGGATTTCTCGACGAGAANCGTAGAAAAATCCTGCGCCTGTCCAACCTGCCTCANCTCGACGGTCTCCACCTGGCGGCGCGGCTCGAGCGCAGGCTCAAATGGAANATTCTCCTCGAAGCCGACTCGAACGCNGGGGCNGTCGGAGAGGCCCGGCTTGGAGCGGGGCGAGAGNTNAAACGCCTCCTCTATCTCTCCATCGGAACCGGGCTTGGCGCCGCNCTTNCCATAGANGGCGCCCCCGTCCGGGTCAGCAACAATACGGTAGGACATGTAGCGGGCGTNCCCATCGGAGGGCAGAAGCGGCGGGNAGCAGAAAAACTACTGAGTGAGAGAGGAATACTGGGGCGCTTCCGCAAGCGGGGCGGCAGGTCCCGGCAGCCTGGAACCCTGACCCTCTTTGAGCTGGCGAGGGACGGCGATCAAGCGGCTCTCGATACCTGGCTCGAAACCGGTGAGCTTCTCGCCGAGCTTCTCGCAATCCTCGTGCCGCTGCTCAGGCCCGATGGCATCATCATCGGCGGCGGTGTCGCGGGAGCCTCTGAATGGTTTCTGCCAGCAGCCAGGCGGGCGCTGAGACGGCGCCTGCGCTCCTATGAGGCCGGCTGTCCGGAAATACGGCCGGCGGGACTGGATGCCTACGCCGGAGCCGCCGGNGCCGCCCTCAGCGCCAGGGATACGCTCATCTGAACAACGGACCGCTCAACCGCAATTGGTCTCGTAAACGCAATCAGCGAGGGCGTCATCTGCGGGATCCGAACCGCAAGCCGCCGGACCGGGAGCCAATGGCGCCGCTCCGCCAAGGAAGAGAAAGTTGAGCACCCGGATCGCATCGGAGAGGTCGACATTGCCGTTGTCATCGACATCGGCCGCGTCCATACAATCAGGCGCCCGGGCCCCGAGGAAGAGATAATTCAGGATAAAGACTCCATCTGTAATATCAGTTCCTCCATCGCCGGTGGCATCCCCGCGGCGAAAGGTCACGGCCTGGTCGCAGCCCTCGCCGGAGTTCTCCGTGCCGGGCGTCGGGTTATCACCCACGACAAACTGGCCGCTCCTCGCCCCATCGGGAACCAGGCTGACCGACTGGTCGGTCATGATATCCCGTCCGGGATTCAGGAGCACATCATCTGTAAATCCACAGATCTCCGGCGGCTGGCCAAAATCGAAACCGTGCAGCAGACCGAAATTATTAGCCTCGGAGTCATAGAGAAACACCTGGTCTCCATCGGCATCGATAGCAAANCTGGCATGGAACTGCGGAGGGTTCANCTGCATCGAGGCGATGTTGGGATCGGGGCATTCCCAGAAACAAGGCTGGTTCTGTACACTAACGGTTGGATCAGGACACTTCGAACCATCGTTGTCAAGCCAGACGATAAACCGGGCGCCGGCCGGAATGACCGAGCCTTCGGGGAATTTCCAACGGCGCGGGTCGAAGAAGCTATCGGAAAGATAGCACTCGCTCAGGTCAACCTGCTGCCCGGATGTATTGATAAGCTCTACAAAGTCTTCGTCGCGCCGACAGCAATCGGGATTGCCAACGGGACAGGCATCGCTGGGCAGACAGGGCTGCTCGCTCGGATCCGTCAACAGGTTGGACTGGCTGGCGACGATCTCGTTCACCAGGATCGCCGCAACACCTGCTCGCGGNGTGTAGCCTACCGCGTAGGTGGAGCGGGCGTTACAGGCGATATAGCGTTCGCCGGTAATTCCTCCGCCTTCCTCGCCGCAGCCGTCGTCATCTTCGCCTTCCTTTACCGATCCACCTCGGCAGGTAACGTCCTCAGCGTCACGAACGCAGCCATTGGCTGCCGGTCCGAACTCACGATCACAGGGTCCGACCCCCTCGCCATAACCATCCATCAGGTGGCAGAGATTACGCGGCCTTGTTCCCGAAAGCCCCTCGGTATCCTCAACTCGAAAATAAAACTCGACCCGCGCGCCGGCGNCCTGGGCTGGAATCCTGCCTGTCCAGAGGCTGAAGAGATCCAGCGGGGTGAGAGTGTCAGCCCGAACCCCGAAGTCCGAGTCGTAGTCCATCGCCACGACCTGTTCGTCGGAAAAATCTCCCGCGGGGCTTCTGACCCGGTAGGCGATCTCAACACTGGCTATATTCCCGGGGGNGGGAATCTTGTCATCGCGAATTCGAACGGTCATCTCGACCTCTTCTCCCGCAGCGGGATTGTTGGTGGACTGGTCGACCCTGTTAACCAGCGGAGCGAGATTGCTTCCTCCTCCATTGCGCCCGCCGCTGCAGTGACGACGGCTCTGGCCCGGAACGAGACAGACGCCGGCGATCGCCGTGCAGGAACCGAAGGTGGTCTCTCCCGGAAGAAAGAAGGTGAAACTTTCCGGGCTGTCTTCGATGCTCACATTGTTCCCGCCGGCCCCATCAGGGCTCCGCCCATAGGACACGTCCTCATCCAACGGCGGCAGGAAGACCCTGTCGACCACCTGCCTCGTTCCATCAGCCTGCTGGGGTCCCCAGAGAACGACGGATTCGCTTCCATTATTCTCGATGTTGAAGCCTGCGTGAAGGGAACAGGTCCCCTGGGTTGCATTCCCATCACAGAAGACCACCAGCCGCGCGCCCCTTCCCAGCGTTGACCTGTTGGGAGGAAAAGGCCATGCCGTCGTAGAATCAAACTGCGGCTGGACATCGGAAGGGCAGTCGGAAAGAAAATAGCTGTCGGCCAGCGAGACCCGTCCAAGGATGACGGTCTGATTGGTATTGTTGTAAAGCTCGATCATGTCAGGATGCCCGCAGGCTATATCGGCCGGCTCCTGCGTGCTGTTCTGAGCGATGACCTCGTTGATAACCTGGGCGCCCAGGGGGCCGCCGGAGAAACAGACCCACAGGAAGAGAACGGCGCAAGAAGCCAGTCCTGCACCTCCCTGCCGGAAGCTTCGGAATTCAGCTCCGCCCGTCCAAACAGAATCAATACTGAAAGCTCTGATTAATGTACTGCTAACCATCTTTGCTCTTTTCTTCGCGAGATAAATGAAATCCGACGTGCCCCACAAAAGACCCTCGGTACCCTGCCCTCAAAGGAACCTTTCGCCCACCTGACGGTACTTGTCGCCCACCTGACGGTACTTGAAAGCGTCCTTCTATCTGCACTTAATTATATGCCTGTCCCAACAGTCTTTAAGTAAAAAGATAAGGAAGGGTTTGGCAATTGGTCGTGACAACCCCGGCGGCCATGCTGGATGAGGCTATACTTCCTCTGCGAGAAGGTGTAGCAGCTCATCGAGGTATTCGGACTCCCACCCCAGAAGCTTCGACCCGAATTCGATATAAATCAGCCTCCTGCAGCCGCCCCTAGCCGGCAGTTTGAAGGCCATCTCACCATTCTCTCCGTGACCGACCAGTTGACCCTTGCCNAGGGTATCTCGAATACGGGCAAGCAGGTCATCTGTGTCAATCGAGTCCCGGTCTGCATGGGCAAAGGCCTGCAGACGGGTGCCTTCGGAATCACGCTCAAGGAGAAAGGCCGACTCNGGCGACAGATGTTCGCCCAGAAGCCCGAGAACAAGCCTGAAACGGCGGCCCTTGTAATCAGATGTCCGGAGCGATTTGCGAGCATCAAAGAAAAACGGCAGCCAATGCCTGGGATGGCGGCTGTCGCCGACCGGCTCCCCGGGCTCCTCGCGAGCTTCTTCCTCCCTCTGCGCCGCGTCATCCGATACAGGACCGGCAAGCGCGTTGCGCACAAGAGCCTTCACATCCGATGCCTGGAGAGGTCGATCGAGAACGCCGCAGGCGATAACATCTCGCGCCTGGTCGCTCAACTCCTCGNCCGGCTCACGAATAAAGATAACCGGGATCTCACCACCGCCATGGGTCATGCGCTCGGACAGCAGCTGTCCTCCATCCCCCCAGAGACAGAGGTCGCTGACCACCAGCCTGACAGGCTGCCGCCGGAGCTCATCGAGAACAGAATACCGATTGCGGATATGCAGAACACCATCATCAAGCTCTCTGCAGATTCCATCCAGGAGGCTGCGATCGTCGGCACTGCTCAGGGCCAGGAGGATCTTACCTTCGGCCGCAAGCTCCTCGGCGGGAAGTCGCTCCTCGACATCGGCGGCAAGGCCTGGCCCTGCCGCGCCGGAAACAATATTGTCGAGAACCTGGCCGAGTATTTCCAGNTCCTCCTCCGTCAGGGTCTCTTCAGGTTTCTCGCTCTCGCTCAACTTCTTCTCACTCCTGCTCCTCAGGTGAACCGCTATCCGCCGTCTTACCGCCCTGCCTTGANCTATTCGAACTCACGAGCTCATCGAGGAGNTCTTTCACTCTTGTACGGGTAGAGTCCCGCCCCTCANCGGGCCANCCCTCACTGAGNATTTTCTCTACGACCTTCCCGACGATTTCTTCCTGGAGCGGATCCTTCCGGGCAANNGCCTCCGCCAGGCGCATCATGACCAGTTCTTCAAGCAGCCCCCCCGCCGGGGACGTTGGCGAGCCGGCAGGCTCTCCATTGCGCGCATCGGCCACACCGGATACGGGAACGTTCTTCTTGTTGATCCGCTGGATCAGATCCTGGGCCTTGACCGGATTGCGCAGGCGAGTGAGGCCTTCACCCCGGTCCCATGAATCAGTATCGAGGATCACGATGACGGTCTCGCCGATCTCGATGACNTCATCGTACTCGAGNTCNGCCTTTTCAATCCNGCTGCCGTTGACAAAGGTTCCGTTCTGGCTCTTGAGATCAACCAGGCTGAAGCCNGACTCCATTGGAATGATGCTGCAGTGCTTGCGTGAAAGGATCCTGTCCCGGATAGGAACATCCACCCGCTTCGACCGCCCNACGATGATGGCGTGNTCCGGCAGGTCCAGGCCGCGTACGCAATCATCGAATATCATCAACCGCGCCATACTANCTCCTCAATTGCGAAGCATTCTACCGCAGGCNTACCCGTAGAAAAAGGNCAGGCAACATCAGAGGGCNAAAAANTTNCGNCCNGGAATCNGCGNAAATACGGCCCTCTTTCANCAGGGACTGATAAAGCCTTGACTTGATTCATCCCNAAATATAAAACCTCTGCGTTGATGCGTCAGTGNAGAGACCATCNGTTGCTGTGGCCGTCCTGCCCCCTCACGGTCATGATCAAGGTGAAGAGAAAAGAAGANAAAATGAAGAAGTGCCATCGGTGCGGAACTCCATGGCTGGGATACGGTGCCCAGCCGCGTTTGAGGGAGGTTTGCGAAGGGTGCGGCAAGACCCTCCACTGCTGCAATAATTGCCATCATTTCGACCATGAGCTGTCCCGCCAATGCACCCTCGATGGCACCTTCTGGGAGGGCTCGCGCGAAGCGCAGAACTATTGCGAAGGTTTCGCCATGACCGACTCGGTACGGAAAGAGGCCGAGGAGAAGGTGAGCAAGGCAGAAAACGCCTTCCACTCACTCTGGGAAAAATAAAAATACGCGCCTCAGGGCGCTCCGGGTTCTCAAGAGCCTACGGTTCTATTGAGCTTCAGGTTCTCGAGAATTCCGGTTTTTTTCAGTCCCCGGCGGATCGCTGTCACAGGCTCGCCTCACCCGCTTCTCCTTGAAAAAGATATCCTTAATGTCGCGCAGCGAGTAGCCGCTGCCGCTGAGTCCCTGGATTCGTTCAATCAGGTGAACTACCCGCGGGTGATAAAGACGCTGCCCCCCCTCTGTCTGTCCCGCCTCCTCGATCAGCCCCTGGGTGACGTACCTGTAGAGCACCTGGTGTGAGATCCCCGCCTGCTTGAGAACATCTCCCGCCCTGAGATAATTTTCACTGTTTTTGCTCATAGTCCGGCTCAGCTTCCCTCGCTCTCAAAACTACCTCAGATTATATGATCCCCGCGCGAACTTGACAATCAGGGGGAAAAAAGGGGAAAGTCTCCTCCCGGACGTTGCTGAAGAGAGTCCGCTTTCCCGCCTGGAGTCCTGCAGATGGAAGACGATACCCCATTCCCCTCGATCGAGATCTTCGAGATTCTCACCTCGACCCTCGACAGCATCCACCAGGCGGCCGGCGAAGGGGCACCTGAGTGGACCACCCACATCGCTCGTGAGCAGACACGGGGAAGAGGGCAGCAGGCTAGGCCCTGGTGGAGCCCCTCGGGAGCCGGGCTCTGGATGTCGACCCTGCTGCGTCCCAGCACCCCTCGAAAGACCTGGGGCGGCATAGCCCTGGTGGCGGGAGCCGCGACGCGGTCCGCGTTGGAGTCGCTGGGCGTCAAGGCCGTAGAGCTTCGCTGGCCCAATGATCTCTATGTCGACTCCCGCAAGCTGGGCGGCATCCTGGCGGAATCACGGTCCCTGTCAACCGGAGCGTGGATCTCCCTTGGAATCGGCATCAATGTCGACCTCGAAAGCGGTGAGCTGCGCAAAGAGGCTCCTGGAGACCTCAGCGACACGATTATCTGCCTCCGTGAAGCGGGCCCGCCCTCCGAATCGGAGCCTGAAATCATCGCGCTGAGCATCCTTGAGGAGCTCAGAAGCCTCTATAAACGCTTTCAGCGGGGTGAAGCGCTCGCTGAGCTCCTTGGCGAGAGCCTGTGCCTTGATGGAAGAAAGGTCAGCGTAGAGCGTAGCGGCGAGGTTCCGCTGCTGGGGACCGCAACAGGTCTCGGAAACAACGGTGAGCTCCTGGTGACGGATGNAGAGGGGACCATCCATGAGATTGTCACGGCCGGGGTCTCCTGGGACGTCTGATGAGAATTTCCGAAAATCGGAGAGAGCAGGTCGGCCTTATTTCGCAGCTGTGCGTTTCAGGTCGAAGATCCCGCGGTCGTACTCCGAGATGTAGGTGCTCTTATAATCGTCCCCGACACATTTTCCCTCGAAGCTGTACTTACCGAAAAGGCCCAGGTCGGCGNAGCCGTCAACCTGGATAGTCTCTCCCTTCCTCTGCACCTTGACCTCATCGAGGGTGTACTGGTAAGGAAACGGCAGAGCCTTGGGACCATAGAGCGCGTGGTAGCGAATGCTGTATTGAGAATCACCGCTGCGCGTGACGATGGCTCGAAGATCGCCATTGTGGCCGTTCACATCGCTGCGCCATTCCCCGCTCCAGCAGCCGTCAAATTCATCAAGAGGCATGGTATGGAGCCGCCTGTCCCACTCCGCCTCGAAATTTGAGCAGGCGCTCAAGCCCAGGCAGGATAGCAGGCCAAATACGAATAACTTTCTTTTCATGATATGCACCTTCCTCAAGGAAACCTGGGAGAGGGGCTCGGCCCGCAACTCCAGACCGGCTCAGCTCATCTCCCGACGACCCTCGAAAGCATCTGAGACTATGTTCTTGCCGACATGCTCAAAGTGGCTTCCGCTCGGCATGCCGCGGGCGATACGAGTTATGCGAAGATCTTTGAATTCTGAAAACGACTCGCGAAGGTAGAGGGCTGTCCCCTCACCTTCAAAACTCGGATTCGTGGCGATGATGACCTCGGAGATTCCCCCTCCCCTGACTCGCTCCAGGAGCCCCTCCACCGTCAGGTCCTCCGGCTCAATGCCGTCAAGAGGAGCCAGCGCCCCCAGGAGTACATGGTAGATCCCATCGTAAGACCCCGACTTCTCTATAGCGTAAAGATCCCGGGCCTGCTCAACGATACAGATCTTGCTTCCATCTCTCGCCGTATCGGAGCAGATCGAACAAAGCTCTCCCTCGGCAAAATTGAAGCAGCTCCTGCAATAGGTTACCGTCTCCTTGACGTNCCGTATGGCATCGGCCATTTCCAGAGCATCCTCGCGAGACAGGCGCAGGATGTGATGAGCCAGTCTCTCTGCCGTCTTGCTGCCAATACCCGGCAGCCTCTGCAGCTCCTTCACCAGCTTATCCAGCGCCGGGCTCTTGAAATCCATTCGTCCTCACGCTCCTGTTCAGCTCAGAACAGCCCGGGGAAGCCCCCTGCGAGGCCGCCCGTGGCGCTGTCCATCTCTTCATTCATCAGCTCCTTGGACTTNCCGACGGCCTGGTTGATCGCCGCGATCAGCAGATCCTCGAACATTTCCAGATCCACCTGTCCATCGTCTCCAGCCTGCAGAACACTCGGATCGATGGAAATTTTCACGATCTCCTGCTGNCCGTTGACGGTAATAGAAACAAGCCCCCCTCCGGACTGCTCCTCGATGTACCGGTTCTTCAGGTCATCATTGACCCGCTCCATATCTTTCTTCATTTTCGAGACCTGCTTGAGCATGTCTCCCATACCCTTCTGGTTCATCTTTTTATTCCTGTTATCTTTTCAGCGTGGAAATCAGTTCACCTTGCGGCCGTTGAAAATTTCGAGGGTCTTGCTCACCTCAGATTCTTCCTCAGCATCCTGCTCCGCATTCTTCGGTAAGTCGGAAACCTCGCGAACGGACTTTTCTTCGCCTCCGGAAACCTGGGAGGGACCATCTTCTGCCCTGCAGATGCGAACACCCCAGGAGGCTCCCGTCAGCTCCAGGGCAACCTGCTGAATCTCTTTGATGTATTCCGGCTGCTGCAGCTGGTTAAAGCCCAGGGGGTTCTGAACAAGGATGCAGAACTCGCCGGGCTGCCCGGATGGTTCCAGGAGGGCGCCTTCAAGAAAGGCCGAGACGAGATCGCTCCTCTTTCCAAGGGTGCCGACAAGCTCGTTCCACAGATCGGAGAGCTTCTTGTAATCCGGCTCGGTGGAGGCCTGCCGAGGTTCAACCCGCGGCGGCTCGGCGACCGCTACAGCGGTATCTTCCTGCCGCTCCTCCCGCTGCCTGGCCTGCGGTCCACCTCCTCCGCCGCCGGACGACGCCGGACGCGGCGCGGACCCGGGCCGCGGGGAGCCCNGGGNCTGTGGCGATCCTCCAGAGTCGGCCCCGCCGCTGGGAGACTGTCCAGCGCCGGAAACCTGCCCGCCGATTCTCTGCTCCATCTGTTTCAACTCCCCCAGCGCCTTATCCAGCGCTCGCGGATCCTCCAGCCGAGCCAGCTTCACCAGGGCGACCTCGACAGCAATGCCTGGATAGGCTGAAGATCTCAACTGGCTGGCTGTCCCGAGAAGAATCTGCAGGCAACCGATCATCCTGTCAACCTCGCCGCCCGCGACATCCTCCTCGCCCCCCTTGAGACAGTTCACGAGCTCCTCGTGCAGGCGCTCGATGACCTGCTCTACCAGCACGGCTGGATCAGCGCCGGCCTGGAAACAGGCCCGCACAGACACCAGCGCGGACGCGGCATCCCGGCCGATCAGAGCCGCCAGGAGCTCGTCGAGGCTGCTGGTCGACACCCGTCCCGTGAGCTTGTCGAGTCCATCCTCTGTGAGCTCTCCCTCGCAATAGGTCATCAGCTGGTCGAGCAGCGTCTGGGAATCTCTCATCCCCCCCCGGGAATAGCGGGCGATCTTGCCAAGCAGCTTCTTGCCGGCCTTGCGCTTCTCAGCCTTGCAGATCTGGGCGAGACGATTGACCGTATCCTCTTCCGTGATCGGCTTGAAATCAAACCGCTGACAACGCGAGAGAACCGTATCGGGAATCTTGTGAGGTTCGGTGGTGGCGAAGATGAACTTGACGTGCGACGGAGGCTCCTCGAGGGTCTTCAAGAGCGCGTTGAAGGCCTCACGGGTCAGCATATGAACCTCGTCAATGAGGTAGACCTTGTAATCTCCACGCGAAGCCGGCCGGTTGACCCCCTCGATAATCGCCCGGATATCATCGATGCCGCGATGGGAGGCGCCATCGAGCTCGATAACATCGATGTCCTGGCCGGAATGAACCGCCTCGCAGACGCCGCATTTGTCGCAAGGGCTTGCCCACTCCTCCTCTGGCCGGTCACGGTCGTTGGCCGCAGGACAGTTGATCGCCTTGGAAAAGATTCGCGCCATCGAGGTCTTGCCGACCCCCCTGGGACCGGCGAAGAGATAGGCGTGAGCCATTCGACCCTGGAGGATCCCGCCGCGGAGAGTCCGGGCGACGGATTCCTGGCCAACCACCTCTTCGAATTTCCTCGGCCGGTACCGGCGAGCGATGACTTCGTATTTCATCCGCGTCCTCAACTACAGGCACGGCGCGGGCGCCGCAGAGACAGCCTCGATGCTCAGGTCTAAAAAAGGATTCTAACCGACAGAGGAATCTCGTGCAGACGAAAAACCTGCATCCTGGCGAGAGGAAAAAGAGTGAGGGCACATAAGGAAATCCCAGGTGGGCTGCTTCCGTTAGGATCTGACCCGTTATCCGAGCACCTTATTGCCCTCATAAATCCAGGCCGCCTTCCCGGCAACCCGGAAAGGCATTCTATCGACACAGCGAAAAGACCACAAGCTCCGAACGAAGATGGATGCAGCATGTTGACAGCATGCATACTCGACAAGCATCATCCTCATCCTTGCCGAAACTGAACGAGAAGCTCATCCGACCCCCATCACTTTTTCACGGAAACCGAGACATGACCAATCGAACCATTTTCCTGCTTGTCTTCTGCTCCGGGTTTTCAGCCCTGCAGGGTTGCCTCTCCAGCTCAACGGGCTTCGAGAGCATCCGCATCTTCCTCGACAGCAACGCTGACGCAATCGTCCTGGAGGGAGAGGCCGGCTCGAAGCTGCTCGTCAGCCCGCACCTGCAGGGGAGAATCATGACAGCCAAGGTCGGCAGCGTGGAATCAACCGGCCTGGTACCGCAGAAAACCATCAAGGAAGGCGAGAGCCACGCGCACTTCAACAACTTTGGAGGAATCGACCGCTTCTGGATCGGTCCCGAGGCGGGACAGTACGGCGTCTACTTTCCGCCCGGAGCGAAGGAACTTACAAGAGACAATTGGCAGGTTCCGGCCTCGTTTGACACAGGCGCGTTCACCGTCTTAGAAAAAAAGGAACGAACCGTCCAGCTCCACAAAGAGATCGAGGTGACCAATCTTCGAGGGATTCAATTCAAGGCCACGGTCACCCGGGAGATCGGCCTCATCCCCTCCGCATCGCTCGGTACCGAGCTGGGAATCGAGCTCCCTGCCGGCGTCAGCTATCTCGGCTGCTACTCCGATAACCGGCTCACCAACACGGGAGATGACTGGAACCCCAAAACCGGCCTGGTCGGTATCTGGATCCTGGGAATGTTCAACGCCTCCGACCACTCAGCGGTGATCGCTCCCTTCAAATCAACTGCAGGCGGCAAGCCCCCCTACAGTGACGCCGCCTATTTCGGAAAGGTGGCTGAAGACCGCCTGAAGGTNATTGGCCAGTCGGTCATCTTCCGGGGAGATGCCAGGAAGGTCGGCAAGTTCGGGCTCAGCCAGGAGCGCACCACTGGCCTCGCCGGCTCCTTTGATTTTGGCCGCAACCTCCTCACGGTGGTCCGCTTCAGCGTCCCGCAGACCATGGAGCGCTACGGAAACTCCACCTGGAACGTAACCCAGGAGGACCCCTACTCAGGCGATGTCTTCCAGAGCTACAACAACGGAGACGGCGAGAACCCAGGCGGGGTGGCGGCGGATGCCTTCTTCGAGCTCGAGAGCGCCTCGCCGGTCAGGCCGCTGCGTAAGGGCGAGAGCATCAGCCACCGTCACGCCACCTACCATTTTCAGGGTTCCAGGGAAGAGCTCGACAAGCTGGCCTCGAAAATCCTGGGCGTAAGCCTCGACAAGGTCCAGGCGGCCATGTGGCCGGCCGGCTCCTGAGACCGTCCANCTGAAACCCGAACCAGAACTATCCGGAGTAAACAAGATGAGTGACCGTTTCAATCTTTCAGGGCAGGCCGCCCTCGTGACAGGAGGAGCCAGCGGAATCGGCAAGGCGATCGCCCAGGCGATCGTCGAGGCCGGCGGCAGGGNCTGGATCGGNTCGCGCACGGCCGAGAAGGTNGANTCCGCCATTNCCGAATTGCGGGAGACAACGGGTGCGGGAGAAGATTCTATACTTGGATGCAGTCTCGACGTGACCGAGGACCGAAGCGTTGCGGAGACCCTGGCTAATGCGGTCGCCGCCTTTGACCGTCTTGATATCCTTGTGAACTCAGCNGGAATCATCATCAAGAAGCCGACGGTGGAGCTGACCCTGGAAGAATTTGACACCGTCCACGAATCGCACGTAACGGGAACCCTTCGCTGCTGCAAGGCTGCCGCCGCGCAGATGATGGAGCAGGGCTCGGGCTCTATCATCAATATCGCCTCGATCAGCTCCTTCGTTGACCTGGTGGAGGTCACCGCCTATGCCGCGGCCAAGAGCGCGATCCTGGGGCTCACCCGCAGCCTCGCCAATGAATGGGCAAAGCACGGAATCCGCACCAACGCCATCGCCCCGGGATTCATTCCAACCGACCTGAACCGAAAATTCCTCGAGGGGACGGAGCGCGGACGAAGAATCATTGAGANCACCCCCATGGAACGCTTCGGAACGGCCGATGAAATTGCCGGCGCGGCGGTCTTCCTCTCAAGCCCGGCCGCCTCCTTCATCAACGGCCACACCCTGGTGATCGATGGGGGATACCTGGCCTGCGGAATCGGCGACTCCTTCGCGCCCTGGGCGCGGCCGGAGGAATGATCCGGCGCCGGGCTCAGCTCTTGATCGTCCAGTCGGCCTGTCGAAGAACGGCGTAGGGAGAGCTCGCCAGGCGTTCGTACCAGACCGAGAGCAGGGACCCATCGGCNAATTCNACGGTGCTGGGNTAGCCAAGATCACCGGAATGCCCATCGCCTGAGATCACCATGGCCGCTGACCAGGTCTTCCCCTCGTCGCTGCTCACCCGCGCCTGGTTGCCCAGGGGCTTGCGGCGATGACCATAGCTCATGAGCAGACGCCCATCTCCGAGGCGCTGCAGGTGAGAGGGAAGGCCCCAGACGCCAATCGAGCGCGGTGTAGACCAGGTCTTCCCGCCATCGGCCGAGTGGCTCTGGAGGGTTTCGCCGTTGTTCTTCTTGTTGTGGTTACGTATATGAACCACGATACGTCCGCTTTCGCACTCGATCGCGTTGAGCTCGTGGTAGCTGGCCTTATCGTCGCCGTCGCGAACAGGAAGATCCGTCAGGTATTCCCAGGTCTGNCCATCATCGACAGACTGCGCGAAGCCGACCTTGTCTCCCTTCCACAACTGCTTGCCGGCGTAGAAGATCCTCCCATCGGAGAGCTCGATCGGGCCATGCGGACTGTTCAGGACACTGCGATAGCGCCCCGACCAGGTGATGCCTCCGTTGGTGGAGCGAATCATCCAGACACCGAGGCTCGCCTTGCGAGCCGGGCGCGAGAGACGATTGTGCGCCGCCTGCCACCGCTCGAGCCGTTTCTCATCCCATGAGCCGGGCTTGGCCTCGGCCGCCGCCAGCATCGGCTCGTAGGCGTTGGAGGTGAAGGACGTGACCAGCATGGCGCCGCTGGAGGTCTCGAGAACTCCGGCATCGCGATCATCGATCCCGCCATCCATCACCACCCGGGGATAGCTCCAGCTCAGGCCGCTGTCATCCGAACGCATCAGCTCGACCCGGCCGAAGGGACAGACATGACTCTCCCTGCCGCCTGAGCAGACCAGCAGCAACTGGCCGCTGACGCGGGCGGCCAGCGTCGGCCAGCCGTGGTACCGGCCTGGGTTCTGGGAGATCACTCTCCGCTCAGTCACCTCAGCCTTCACCGCGGCCCAGGACGTTCGCCCCGACACGACAATGGCAGTGCCACCCAGCACCGTCGACTTCAGAAACTTCCGGCGTTCGATCCTGTCTCGGCTCATACCTGCCTCGTTAAAATGGCGGAGAGGGGGGGATTCGAACCCCCGGCGGAGTTGCCCCCGCACATGCTTTCCAAGCATGCTCCTTCGGCCGCTCGGACACCTC
>PAOC01000118.1 GCA_002708465.1 Planctomycetota bacterium | reverse complement strand
CTCCTGGGCCGCCTCCATGATATCGAGCCACTCCCTGGAATTGACCTTTGAGCGACGCTTGGAGCGCACCTCGTCGACGAGGATTTCGCCTCCCCCCCCGGGCATGGAGTCCATGCCGGACTCCTTGAGAATCGTCAGGATCTCACGGGCGCCGAGACCGGTAACCTCCTCCAGGCCGAGGATTTCGGTCGGAGAAAGACAATGGAGGTGAATTCCATAGCGACTCTTAAGCTCGCTGAAGAGCTTCGTATACCAGTCCAGCCCAAGCTCAGGATGAAGCCCGCCCTGGAAGAGGATTCCGCTGCCGCCGAGCTCGATTGTCTCCTCTACCTTCGAAAAGATTTCCTCGTAGGAGAGGACGTAGCCCCCGTCCTCGCCGGGTGAGCGATAAAAGGCGCAGAAATTGCAGATCGAGGTGCAGATATTGGTATAGCTGATATTGCGATCGATGATGTAGGTAACGACATCATCGGGATGCAATTGCCGGCGGCGGCTGTCAGCGAGAGCGAAGAGCTCCTCGTCGGAAACAGCCAGCGGCTGCGTGACATCATCGGCGGCAGGAAGAAGCTCGAGCCACTCCTGGAGTGAGAGCCTCCTCTGGCCTACCTCTCCGCGCAACTGGGCAACGGCAGCCTCGTCGTGTTCCTGATGTCCGGCAGTCTTCATCGCGTGATTTCCTGGTTTCGTTCAGACGGCCTATCTTATCCACTGGCGCCCACCGAGACAAGCAGAGCAAAGCAGGTACGCCAAACCTGAACGGAAAAAAACAGGCCTGGAAACCGGGGGCGGTCTCCAGGCCTGTTCTGCCAGCGAATTCTTATCCGCTGTTACTTGACCTTGCGGATATTTCCGTAGCCGTGGCTCTTCTTCTTGACCACATTGATGGCCTCTATAGCATCGCCCTTCTTGAGCTTGTCGAGGACCTCCAGTCCCTTGGTCACCTTGCCGAAGACGGTGAACTCATAGTTGACATCAAAGTAGGGAATGTCCTGGGTGCAGATGAAGAATTGGCTGCCCGAGCTGTTCTCAACGTATCCATCCTTCTCTTCATCATACTGTTTCAACATGACAAGGGAGCCGCGCTCACATTTGTGCTTGGTCTTCTCATCGATGAGCTTGTAGCCCGGGTCGCCATCTCCATCATTGGTCGGACTGCCTGTGATCAAACAGAGATTCTTACCATCCTGTTCGATAGACTCATAGAAGGTCATCTTCCCGCCATCGGGTCCCTTGGAGAAGAAGTCGTCCTCCGCCAGCATAACGAAGCTGGCTACCGTACTGTAGCAGTTGTTCTCGAAGAGAGTCACCTCGAGATCACCCTTCGCGGTCTTGATAAGGATCTCAGGATTATCGAGCGTGATTCCTTCGCCCGTAGCGGGAGGCTTGGGAGTGTTCGGCTTGGCGGCGGAGGCCACCGCGGCGGCATCAGGAGACTCACCTTTGTACTCAGCCTCGGTCAGGATCACCACGCTGTCAAAAAGCGTCTGGGGAGTGAGCTTCTTGATCTGGTCAAGCCCCTCGACAACCTTACCGATCGGCACGTGTTCGGTATCCAGCTCCGGATGGTCCTTCAGAGATACGAAGAAGATGCTTCCGACCTCGCCCCCGCGAGACTTACCCTGCTTGGAAGAGACCCTGGTCAGGAAGGAAACCGTACCGGCCGTATGCTTGACGGCATCATCGTTCTTCAGGTTCGCAATGCGAATAGGAGGCACCCCCATGCCGTTCTTGCTCGAGCAGCCGCCCAGGGCGTAATCATCCCCCTGTACATCATAGAAATTGAGACGGTCATAGAACCCTTCGTTGGCAAGATTGATAAACTGCCGCATAGCGAAGAGATTGCCGCGCTTGCTGCCGGAGAGCTCGAAAACGATGGGGTCGGTACCCGTAGTGAGATTGACCCGCGCATAGTACTTGACGTTGGAGGTGACCGTACCGAAAACGGAAAACTCGAAATCACCGCCAAGTGAAGAGGATCGGTTGGCGGAACGATCCAGGAAGACCTTCCTCGTCCTGATGGAATTGTCCTTCATGAGCTCAGCCTTGAGAACTGAGTAATCGGGAAGGTCCTTCACCTTTGCGAATCGAGCCTCCAGGTTCGAGATGAAGGCCGCGCCGGACCAGTTGAGTCTGTAGCGGCCGGACGGCGTCAGGCTTGGAAAGTACTCATTGAGGCTGACGGCCAGCCCGGTGATTTCCCAACTCTTGAGAGTGGAGAAGTAGCTGGCCGGCTCGGCGACAGCGCTGAAATCTCCCGTCATCTTCTTATTGTCGCTCAGACGAGTGACCTCAAAGCCCAGCGGCAGTAGAGCCGGTGAAGGAAGCCTCTGGTCCGTCCTGCCTTCGTTTTTGAGGGTCAGGTTCAACTCTACAGCCACATCCTTGCGAAAGGAGAGCTGCGAACCGCGAGGAGAGGCGCCGGAAAGAACGCTCTCAATCCTCAGGACGACCTTGCGGGAAACGGCAAGCGGACGACGCTTGGGCACGGCCTTCTGGGTCGCGGCCTTGGCAGCGGAAGCGGCCTGCGCGGCCTTGACCGCCCCGGGATCCTTAGGCTGCTGCTGAGTCTGCTGCGGTGCGACTGCGGGCTTGGCAGGCGTGACCACCACGGGCTTGGCAGGCGGCGGCGCTGCGGGCTTGGCCGGCGTGACCACCACGGGCTTGGCAGGCGGTTTTGAAGTCGCCGGGGTTTTCTGTCCCGTGGCTGATGCCGCGACTGCTTTTTTTGGAGCTGAACCGGCCTTGATCTCGCTCACGTGAATCAGGTGCCAACCGAATTCCGTAAGAACCGGCTCTGAAATACCACCTGTCTTGAGATTGAACGCCGCCGCGCTGAAGGCCGGGTCGTAACCGCTGCTTTGACGAATGAAACCGAGGTTTCCTCCCAGCGGCTTGGTGGTCGCATCCTTGGAGTGCTTGTAGCAGGCGGCCGTGAAGGCCTTCGCATCGCCGCCGCCGGCAATCACCTCTTTGCGAACCTGTTCGGCCTGGGCCTTGGAGACCAGCAGAATGTGGGAGACTTTACGCTGTTCCTGGGCGGAGGCATATGTCACGCCAACAAGAACACTGAGAGAAAAAGCGCCGAGCAGAAGAGACCTGCCGGCAAAAGAATTCATGAGCTTCATGATGACCTGTTTCCTTTGATTGAGCGGCCCCTGAGGTCCGATCACACATTAAACGGCAAGCCTGGTGGACAGGCCGTCGATATACCTTCTCGCCGCGGCTTGAATCCCGGCGAAGAAAAAAACTCTAAATCGTATTTTCGCGTGAACTTAAAACTAACGAACCGAAGATTATAACAAGATTAGCCTGAGTTTCCATAGGGGGTACCTCACAACCCGTAAGTCCCTCTGGCTATTGAAGAATCGTATTCTGTTTCCCGTTTATTATCGGCCTTTTCAGGCTCTCATTGCTTTTCAGGCTCCCATCGACAGTGCCAATTCGACCATCAGGCGCACGCCCGCTCCGGTCGCCCCGCGCGGCTGATAGCCCAGAGGAGCCTGTCGCCAGGCCGTACCGGCGATATCGAGATGAGCCCAGGGGACGCCCTTGATGAAATGGCCCAGAAAAGCTCCGGCAGTCGATGCTCCCGCGTCGCGGCCGCTGGAGTTCCTGAGGTCCGCCACCTTGCTCTCGACCATCTTATAGTACTCGTCGAAAAGAGGAAGTTCCCAGACCTGCTCGCCGCAATCGGCCGACACCTTCAATAGCTGGCGGGCAAGCGCTTTGTCGTTGCTCATCAGACCGCTGGCATGAGTTCCCAGCGCGATCACGCAGGCGCCGGTAAGGGTCGCCATGTCAACGACCGCGTCCGGCTTGAAGCGGCGGCTGTAATGCAGGGCATCGGCAAGCAACAGCCGGCCCTCCGCATCGGTATTGATGATCTCGATAGTTTTGCCGCTGGCCGAGGTCAGCACATCNCCGGGACGGTAGGCTGAACCGCCAAGCAGGTTCTCCGCCGAAGGCACGATGGCCACCACCCTGAGCTTCGGCTTGAGACGGGCAAGAGCCTGCATGGCTCCAATCGCCGCGGCACCGCCGGCCATATCGAATTTCATGTCCTGCATGCCGCCGGCGGGCTTGATGGAGATNCCTCCGGAGTCGAAGGTGACGGCCTTGCCGACAATGACGAGGGTCTTTTCGGCTTTGCCTCGCGGAGTGTATTCGAGCTGGATCAGTCTCGGAGCCCGGTTGCTTCCCTGGGCGACTCCAAGTATGCCTCCCATCTTCTCGCGCTGCAGCTCTCTCTCTCCAAGCACCTTGCATTTGAGCCCGCTCGAGCGGGCCATGGACCGGGCCTTAGCCGCGAGGCTGGCCGGGTAGAGGTAGTTGCCGGGCGTATTGGCCAGCTCCCTGGCGAGGTTCACTCCATCGACGCAGGCATCGGCGAGCTTCAGACCCGATCGCAGGAGCTTGAGCAGAGAGGCGTCGGAAGCTCCACACTCGAGCGCCAGGCTCGAGGCGGGCTTGCGAGGTTTCCTGCCGCCCTTCTGGGCCTGGTAGTCGTAGGCGCCCAGCCTGCACCCCTCCAGCATGCAGCGCGCGGCCTGCGCCGCGCCCAGCTTTGCGATACAGGCCGCGGCCGCTCCCTGCTCCAGAGAGAGGGCTGCCTTCTTGCCCGAAAGCCCGGCGAGCCTGCGGCCAAGATTTCCGAATACTGTCCGGAGAACCTCTCCGTCGAGCTTCTTTCGGGGCCCGAGACCAATTAGAAGGAGCGTCTTTTCGACGGCGGAATCCGGTGCCACCTGGGGGAGCACCTCTCCCTTCTTGCCCGAGAAGATGCCGGTAGAATCGGCCTTCCTGACGATCGCAGCCAAAGCGGGATCAAGGCCTGAAGCTTTCTTCGCTCCGCCTCCATCGGAAAACACGGGGACGACCCGAACGGCGCTGCGGCCGGCCGTGGATTTGAGGGTAACTTTCATCTGCTGGCTCCGATCCATCTCGATAAACAGTACTGCAGGATACGGACATCGCGGACCTGCGGCGGCCAACGCGACACCCTCTCCCAGAGCAGGCCCGCAACCGGGCTCTTCCGGGAGNATTGGAAATCACAATACTACTGCAAGAACTCTCGCAATTGTATTTCTCCTGCCCAAGGATGCCTCCTGCGGGAAGAAAATCGCGCTCTAGTTCCGGTAAAGGCCCGCTGACAAAGAAAAACCGGGAGCCCGAAAGCTCCCGGCCTGATAGAACGATGAATGAGCTGGATCAACCGGCCGCAAAGACAGGCCGTCAATCCTTGGCCTCTTCACTGGCCTCGGCCTTGTCGGCCTCTTCAGTCCGGTCTTCACTGGCCTCGTCCTTGACCTCGAAGTCGGCGTCGATGATGTCCTCATCCGCCTGCTCACCACCCCCGGGAGCCGCGCCAGCGGCAGAGTCGTCCGCTCCCCCAGCGTCCTGCGTCGCGCTGGCCGCATCCTTGTAGAGCTTTTCTCCAAGAGAGCCGGCGATCTTCTCCACCTCCTCCATGCTGCTCTTCATCCCCTCGATGTTTTCAGCATCCCTGGCAGATTTGAGCCCGTCGAGGGCGTTCTGGAGGCTGGTCCGGTCCTCCTCGGAGAGCTTGTCCTTGTTCTCCTCGAGAAACTTCTCGCGCTGATGGATCAGAGCGTCAACCTGGTTCTTCAGGTCGATCTTCTCCCGGGCCTTGCGATCCTCATCGGCGTGCGACTCGGCGTCGGCCTTCATCTTGTCGACCTCTTCCTCGGAGAGGCCGCTGGAAGATTCGATCCGGATCTTCTGCTCCTTGCCGCTGCCGAGATCCTTGGCCGAAACGTTGAGAATACCGTTGGCATCGATATCGAAGGAAACCTCGATCTGGGGAACCCCCCGGGGCGCCGGCGGCAGTCCATCCAGGTTGAACCTGCCCAGCAGGCGATTGTCGTTACAGAGCTCGCGCTCCCCCTGGAAGACCTTGATCTCGACCCCGGGCTGATTGTCCGCGGCAGTCGAGTAGACCTCTTTCTTGGTCGTCGGGATGGTCGAATTGCGCTCGATGAGCTTCGACATGACCCCTCCGAGGGTCTCGATCCCTAGCGACAGCGGGGTGACGTCGAGCAGGAGAACNTCCTTGAGATTCTCGTCTCCCTGCAGGATTCCGCCCTGGATAGCCGCTCCGAGAGCGACGACCTCGTCGGGATTTACCGAGCGGTTGGCGTCTTTCTGAAAAATCTCCTCGACGACCTTCTGAACGGAAGGAATACGGGTNGAG
The DNA here is from genome assembly GCA_002708465.1 of Planctomycetota bacterium. The sequence goes on along the minus strand of PAOC01000118.1, from coordinate 17,823 downwards.
CCTCCCACCAGGACAATCTCATCGACCTGGTCAGGGGTGAAGCCCGCATCCTCGAGAGCCTTGGTGCAGGGCTTACGCAGGCGATCGATCAGGGACTCGATGAGCTGCTCGAAGGTCGCCTGGGTAATCTCCATCTGAAGATGCTTCGGCCCGCTCTGGTCNGCCGTGATAAAGGGAAGGTTAACGTCGGTGGCGGGATTGGTGGAGAGCTCGCACTTGGCCTTCTCCGNCGCCTCCTTGAGACGCTGGAGGGCCATGTCGTCACCGCGCAGGTTGATCCCCTGGTCCTTCTGAAATTCATCGGCGATGTAATCGATCAGAACCTGGTCAAAATCATCTCCTCCGAGATGAGTATCGCCATTGGTCGANAGCACCTTGAAGAAGCCCTCGTCCACCTCGAGAATCGAGACATCGAAGGTTCCTCCTCCGAGATCGAAAACGGCGACCNTCTCACCCGACTTCTTGCCCTTGAGCCCATACGCCAGCGCCGCGGCGGTCGGCTCGTTGATGATCCGCTCAACCTCCAGCCCGGCGATCTTGCCGGCATCCTTGGTCGCCTGGCGCTGAGAATCGTTGAAATACGCCGGCACCGTGATGACGGCCTTCTCGACCTTCTCGCCAAGATAGCTCTCGGCAGTTTCCTTGAGATTCTGCAGCACGATGGCGGAGATCTCAGGCGGTGTGTAGCTCTTACCGTCGATCTCCACCTTGACCAGCTCGTCATCCCCCCCACTGATCGGGTAGGGAACCATTTTTTCTTCGCTGGAGACCTCGGCATGACGCCGCCCCATGAAGCGCTTGATAGAGAAAATCGTACGGTTCGGGTTGGTGACGGCCTGGCGCTTGGCCGGCATGCCGACCAGGCGGCCCTTGTCGGTAAAGGCCACGACGCTGGGAGTGACCCTGTTTCCATCCGCGTTGGCGATGACGGCCGGTTCTTCGCCTTCCATTACTGCCACGACCGAATTCGTGGTTCCAAGATCGATTCCGATGATTTTGGACATTGAAGCCCCCTGAGTCCAAGACTCTGTTATTTCTGTTTTCGTTTAATGAACTTGTTTTGCCCGCGCTCTCGAAGGCCGGGTTTTTCCAAACCCCGGCGAAGGAAGAACGCAGGAACTCTTCTGACCTGAAAGAAATGCAAATAGCGTTCCCAACCGCCAGGGGGTTAACTTTTAGTTGTTGTTATTAAATAGCTTATGACAATAAAAAGCTGCTTTCCCCAGATTGGCATGCTCTCAATTCTGCCAAAATGGCAGACATTAACCGTCCCTGCCTTGTCACGCTGGCAGTAATGGGAGCCGGGCTCAGCTCAACCCGTACTCCTTGAGCTTGCGATACATCGTTCGCTCTCCGATGCCGAGCATCCTCGCCGCCTCCTGGCGATTACCTCCAACCTGCTCGAGCGTCTGCTCGATGAGAATCTTCTCGACCTCCTTGAGAGGCACGCCAACAAGCGACTGGACCTCGGTGGGTAACTTGTGCTGGCCCTGGTGAATGCTCTCGGGAAGGTTCTCAACCGTCAACACCGGCCCGCCCGAGACCACCACCATGTTCTCCACGACGTGCTTCAGCTCCCTCACATTGCCGGGCCAGCCGTAAGAGCTGAGGATGTTGACAGCCTCGCGCTCGATTTCACGCACCGGCTTTTTGTAGGCGCGTGAAAACTGCCCGATGAAGTGGTTCAGGAGGAGCGGAATGTCCTGGCGGCGCTCGCGAAGCGNCGGCAGGTGAACGGTAACCACCTTGAGGCGGTAGTAGAGATCCTCNCGNAACTTGCCNTCCTCGATCAGGGTTTCGATCTCACGNTTGGTGGCCGAGATCAGGCGCACATCGACCTTGATCGGCTTGTTGGAACCAACCCGCGTGATCTCCCCTTCCTCGAGGACCCTGAGCAGCTTCACCTGGGTCTCCATCGGGATATCTCCGACCTCATCGAGGAACAGGGTGCCCCGGTCGGAGAACTCGAAGCGACCCTTCTTCTGAAAATTAGCCCCGGTGAAGGCGCCCTTCTCATGACCGAAGAGCTCGCTCTCGACCAGCTGGGGGGAGAGCGCGGCGCAATTGAGCGGCACCAGGGGACGACCCTTGCGCAGGCTGTTCTCGTGCAGAGCCTGGGCTATGAGCTCCTTGCCCGTTCCGTTTTCCCCGGTGATCAGGACGGAAACATCCGTCTCGGCGATCTGCTTGCACAGCTCGATGACCTTTCGCATCGGCTCGCTATTGCCGACGATTTTCTCGAATCCGAAGCGCTTGTCGAGCCTCTCCTCGAGCTCGCGATTCACCCTGACAAGCTCCTGGTGCTCGAGCGCCCGCTCTACGCGAACCCGCAAACCCTCGATATTCAGCGGCTTGACGAGATAATCCACCGCGCCGCGCTTGAGAGCCTCGACCGCCGTCTCGATGGTCGCATGGCCGGTGAAGACCACCACCGCCACAAATGGATTGATCTGCTGGGCCTGGCGGATGATCTCCATCCCATCGACGTCATCCATGACCAGGTCCGTAAGCACGAGATCATACTGCCGCTGGGAGAGCATGGAGATCCCCTCCGCGCCGCTGGTGGCGACATCGCAGCGAAAGCCCACCATCTCGAGAACGTCGCGCGACCCCTCGGCATGGTTTCGATCATCGTCGACGATTAAGATGAGCCCCCGGCCGCGATCGGCATCTTCACTGGCAGCCTCATCTGAATCGGCCTGCAGTTCTTCCGTTGTTGTATCAACGCTCATGTTTCATTCCTCTCGATGGGAAGGTAAACGGAGAACTGGCTCCCCTTCCCCTTGGCGCTCTGCACTTCAATGAACCCGCCATGCTCCTCGATGATCCGCCTGGAAATCGCCAACCCGAAACCGGTACCGCCATCCCGGGTGGAGTAATAGAGCTCAAAGACCCGCTCCAGCTTGTCTCCTTCGATTCCAGGTCCGGTATCGGTCACCGCCCCCACCGCGTATTCGATGCCATCCCTTTCAACTCGATCCGTCTTGAGAATCAGCTCTCCACCCTCCGAACTCATCGCCTGGCAGGCATTCTGAACAAGGTTGTGGAATACCTGCCGAACCAGNTCGNCGTCGAAGGAGAAAGCCTCCAGGCTGGAAGAGAGNCCCAGGCGAATCTGCACNCCTGAGCGCTCGGCCTTGGCGGTCATGAATTCGGNAANNTCCTCCAGCATCTCATTGAGGCTCTTAACCTCCAGCGCCAGCTTGTGCCGCTCGGTGAAGCGCAGAAAGGTATCGATGATGCGCTCGACTCGCTGAACCTCCGACGACATGACCTCAAGGCGNCTGAGAGCTCTCTGCTCCTTCGGAGTGCTGGCATCCTTCCACTCCTCCTGCAGCAATTGGGCACTCAGATTGATCGTAGANAGGGGNTTCTTGATCTCATGGACCAGGCTCCCTGCCATTGCGGCGACATCCACCCCCCAGTCCTTCTGGGAGCTCGANATGCTCACTTCCTGTCTTTCTGGCATATTTCAGTCTCCGGGAACGATCAATAACCCAGAGATCATACCTACAGAGNGNCTCATCTACACCGAAAAATGTCAATTTGGCAGNTTTTGGNNCNNTTTNACTCAAATTTGANNGAAATNNAAGCTAGCAGGGNTGCTGNANGNACCGAAGCCTCCTCNTCNCNCAGNCCAGCCATCTGCCCCNAGAATGTCCCCGGCNGCAACANAGATACCTCATTCCAGGAAAGNNCTNCTGCAAAGCCCNGTGTTACTTGTTTTCGAGTTCTNTGCGAACCTCGTCACGGAGCTTTTTCTTCTGGGCCAGAGCGGTACGCTGGCGCCATTTTTCGAGCTTTGTCTTCTCCGTAGAGTTGAGANCNTTATTGAGCTCGTAACCCTTGAGAAACTCGAGGGCGAAGCTGTACTGCTTGAGCCAGTAGGCCGCCTCAAAGGCACTCCAATAGGCAGCAGGGCTGGCNTNGCCGGTGNNGAAGTTGATGTTGAACTGCTGCAGGCACATTTTNAAATTGAGNTCGGACTTTGCCCTGTTAGCCGCGCTGCGAGTCTCCAGCGCCNTCTTCTTCTCGCCAGTTGCATTCTTCGCCTGCTCGGCCTGCTTCAGCCCCAGGGTTCTGTAATAGACCCCAAGCATGCGNAACGCCTCGCCGTATTGNGCGTAACANCTGGGACAATCGATGGCGTTGGGAAAGAGCGCCNCGGTGCTCTTGCGTCGATCGACGAAACAAGTCAAGGCCTCGATGTCGATTCCCTTATCCGCATCGGTCTGGGAAGCGTAGAAGCGCTGGTAGCAAGNTAACGCCTCCTCGCGCAGAGTCTTGGCCTTCTGGGCGATCTCTACGGAAGTAAGATTGCTCTTACCTGTCGACCCGCACCCGCTAATGAAAAGGGCCGGACANGCTAATAGACCGCAGGCCAAAAGACAAAGGCTCGACCGAGACGGAAAGAAGCTCATACTTTTCATGCTTCGATTTTCTTTCTGAACATCTTCGTGAACAACTGCGCCCNGCTCAAGCATCCCTGACCGATTGACGGTAACTGAAGGTCACTTCGNCTCTCNAGACACCNGCCCNGGGCTCGAAGCGTTTTCTCTTCTCCGCTTCACTGCTGAGAACCTAACACGAGACTGCCACAGGGTCAAATTAGCGGCCTCCCTCGATCCGATCGAAAATCTCCTTATCCAGGCGAACTCTCAACGTTTTGTGGCTCCTGAGCAGCACGAGACCCGGAGGAGCCCCCTTCGGCTTCGAAAGCAGCTTGGCCGGCGCATAGTCCACATCAGCCGAGGCTCCCTCGACAAAAACCGCGCTCGATCGACGAGTGAGGCTGTAGTAGAGAGCCAGCTGAGCCGCCTCGAGCAGGGTGTCCCTCGGAACCGTCTTGCCTGCCACGGTGCGAATGATCACATGCGCCCCCGGCCGTCCGCTGGCATGAAGAAAAATGTCGTTCCCCCTCGCCATGCGCAGACTCAGTTCATCGTTTTCACGCGCATTNCGCCCCACGAGGATCGTAAAACCCTCTGAAGAAACAAAGCTTCTCGGNCCAGAGGGCGCATCTTCCCTGCGGCGCCCGCGCGAGCGNTTCCTGGAACGGAGGTGCNNTTGAGCCTCCCCTGACAAGCTCTCGAGGGTGTCATCATCAGCGGCCTCATCGACCTGCGCCGCCAGCAGCGACAGACTCTCGAGCTTCCCCTCGACCTCTCCCTTGCGTTTTTCTATCGAGGGGCCGGCTCGCCGGGCCTTGCGGTAGCGTTTGAAGTAGAGCTCGATGTTCGCTTCGGGTCCAAGCCTGGCATCGAGTTCTATTCGAACCGGCTCCTGCCCATCGGAAAAATAGTCGACCAGCTCGACCTCTTTCAGTCCACGACGCAGACTGCCATAGGAGCCCTTGAGGAGTTCACCGAGCTCACGCTGGCGTTCGAAACCATCCAGCGCCCCGAGCTCTTCGCCGAGCTTCCCCAGGATCTTCCTCAGTCGCTTCCGCTCCCGTGCCAGGGTGCCGGAGAGCTTCTTCTTTTTTTCGAGCAGCATGGCCTCTGCCTCCAATGCGGCGAGCTTCCGCGCCACCCGAAAATTGAGAGGAAACTCCCCCTCTCCCCGCGAATCTGTGAGCCAATCGGATCCTCCGGAACCGGGAGCCTGAGGAGGCGGCGGATACTCGTAGGCCTCGCCCCGGTCATGACGCGCCGAGGCGCCTGCAACATCCGAGAGAGCGCAGCTGACCCTGCGCCCCTCATCGAGCAGGAGGATTTCCGGCCGCGCGCCGAACATCTCATGGACCAGGTACTGGCGGCCGGCAGCCGTGTCGAAGACCAGCTCGGCGATTCGATCCCCCCCCACCTGGCGGAGATCTTCCAGCACAGCCCCTGCCAGGCGCGAGCGCAGNGCCCGGCAGAAGTCGCCGGGAGATGCCGGCGAGCTNTCTCGCTCCTGCTGCAGGTGAAGCCTGGCGAAACGGGGCTGAGCGCTGAGATGAAGAAACCTGTTCTCACCCCGGGCGTAGAGCCTGAAGATCCAGCCCCTGCCTCCCTCGTCNTAGATATTCTTCAGGCGCGCGCCGGCCAGCGCCTCGCGACACTCATCGAGCACCGCTCCCAATTCCGATGCGCCGAAAATCATGACAGCAGCTGAGTCATGGACTCACCTTAATGCGAAAATTCAGTCTCCCAGCCAGGCCTCATCGCAGAGGCTGTAGTCGACGAGCTCCTCGNCGCTGAACCAGAGAGCGAGTTCACGNTCCGCGGACTCCGCGGAATCCGAGCCATGAACCAGGTTGAACTGCCTGGAGATACCGAGGTCACCCCGGATCGTTCCCGGGTCGGCCTCCCTGGACTGGGTCTGACCGATCAGCTTGCGGCAGACGGAGATGGCCTCCGGCCCCTCGAGCGCCAGCGCGCACACCGGACCGCTGGTCATNAAGCCGACAACATCGGGGAAGAACGGCTTGTCCCGATGCTCTCCGTANTGCTCCTCGATGACCTCGCGTGGAAACTGGCGAAACTTGAGCCCCACGAGCTTGAGACCCTTCGCCTCGAAACGACCGAGGATTTCACCTACCAGGCGCCTCTGGACGCCATCCACTTTTACAAGAATGAGGGTACGTTCCATAAAAATGCAAACTCTCGAAAAATAGGGCAATTCGGGCTTCTAAACGCCCACAACGGGCATCGCGGAAGCTTAGTGCATGGCAGGGGCGAAGTCAAAGAGTCCCCCTCGCACTCGGCCAAGTTCCGATTATCTGCTCCCAAATGCCGTAAATCACCCTCCTGAGACGGTTTTCGGGCCCGATGTTATACTCCTTCGGGTCATTNATAGTGCGGGAGTTTCAGGACGATGGTTAACGAAACGGTCGAGAAATCGGCAAGGACTCTTCTGAAAGAGCTCTGGAGCCATTCACAAGCCAGCCTTCCAGGCAGCGGCTTCTTTCGCCATGCCCTGGAAGCGACATCCTGCCTGGGCGGAAAGAGTCCGCAGGAATACCANCAATCGNTTCTCGGTGAGCTTATCAGGATTTTCGGAGCCGAGCGCGCCTTTCTATTCCCCTGTGAAAACCAGACCGGGGAAGAGNGTGTGGANCTTGGCAACTGCGCNGCCTCCCGGGATCTNGATGGAGACTCCATCAGCGATCCCGCGAGCAAGGTTTCCGAGACCTTCCTGCTGAAGGCCGCCCGCGAAGGCCTCCCCTGTTACGAGGAAACCGACAACCGATGCGGCTCGCGGCTCGCCCTGCCCGCGGTCTCCAGAGACTCAGTCCGGGGCGTCATCCTGGTGGAGAACCGCTTCAAAGAGCTGAACCTCGAAGAGCGCAACCTCGCCGCCGCGCTCGTCTACTGCCGGGCGATGGCCGCCGGGCAGGACCTGGCTAAGGCCAGCGAAGAAAACGAATCTCTCTGGCGTGAGCTGTGCCGCCAGAAAGAGAGCGGCGAAAAAACACCGGCCCCTCCCGCCAGGGCGAGAACGAAGACCCGGCGCAAAGGACTCGTGGGCGACTACTCGGCGATCATTGGCGGGAGCCCGAGAATNATCGANATACTCCAGGTCATCGATCGGNTGTCGAAATCATGCGCCCCNGTGCTGGTTAACGGAGAAAGCGGCACGGGCAAAGAACTCGCCGCTCTCGCGATCCANCAGAACAGTCCGAGACGGGACANAAAATTCGTNTCNGAAAACTGCGGCGCGCTGNCGGAGACGNTGCTCGAAAGCGAACTCTTCGGCTATGTGAAGGGGGCGTTCACCGGCGCGACAAAAGATCACANNGGTCTCTTCGAGCAGGCTGNCGGCGGAACCTTCTTCCTCGACGAGGTCGGCGACATGAGCCCCTCGATGCAGAAGAAGCTCCTGCGGGTCCTCCAGGAGGGTGTCGTCCGCCGGGTCGGCTCAAAAGAATTCACCCCCGTGGATGTCCGAATTGTCTCGGCGACCAACAAAGATCTGCTGCAGGAATGCAAGGCCGGCAACTTCCGCGAAGATCTCTACTACCGCCTGAACGTCATCAACCTGGTGCTGCCTCCCCTGCGCGATCGACGGGAAGACATCCCCGACCTGGTGGAATACTTCCTTGGATCGACAACCGCCGGCTCTCCAAAACCCGTCGTCATCGAGGACACGGCCCTGGAGCTCATGACCGAGTACTCCTGGCCGGGCAACATCCGTGAGCTGCAGAACGAAATACTCAAGCTGGCCGCGCTCTGCGATGACAACCTCATCCGGGCAAAGGATCTCTCCGAACACCTGAGAGATGGAGTCAACCCGATGAGCTCTACCGGAAAGAAGTGGACGGAAGGGTTTGCCCATATGAGCCTGAAAGAAGCCACCGATGAGTTCGAATGCGAGCTCATTCGCCAGGCGCTAGCCAAAAACAGTGACAATAAGAGCCTTGTCGCCAAGAGTCTTCGAATCCCTAAGACGACTCTCTACAATAAGATAAAGAAATACAAGCTGTAACGATGCGCTCATTGTGGCAACTACGCCACATGGATGTCATAAAAATGACACTATGTGGGTAGAAATGTGACGTAACCTGGGCTAACCTAACCGGGGTCGAAGGTCTGATCTCTGATTCTGACACTGTTCAGGATTGCCATGGGTAAAAGCCCCCCCTCACTCTTTCTCAATCGATGGGAATACCAGCGGACACTGTCCTGCCATGAGCAGGGCTGCGTACTCAAGGTGTTGGACCACCGCCATGATGTAAGTCCGACAGCCTTCAAGCTCTTTAAGGTTGAAGACCACAACGCNCTGGAGGCTGCGCGCCAGGAATTCCTCACCCTGCGGCGCCTGCGCCACCCCTACCTTGCCCAGGTCGGCGAGTTCGGGGTGCTTCCCGGCACCGACGCCCTCAAGGAAGCGGGCCTTCCGGCCGAAGACCTCGAGCTCCTCGGCCCCTTCCTCCAGGAGCAGGAAGATCAGGCGGAATGCTCTCTGGCCTATATCACCTTCGAACATGTCGAGGGTCTGAACCTGCGTGAAGCCTTTGTCAGCCTCTTCCCGGATGCCGGCGGGGAAGAAAACGGAGACCGCGGCGCTGACTCCTGGAAAACCTACCTTGAAGCGCTCGCCAAGATCTGCGTCGGACTTGAATACGTCCACTCGCGGGGCCTGATCCACTACGACCTGAAGCCGGAGAACCTGCTGCTCTCGCCATCCTCTTCACATAACCAGAACAATGGAATCCCGGGCTCCTTCGAGGTCAAGCTCATCGACTTTGGCCTGTGCGAGCTGGAGACGACCCCCATCGGCACCCGGGCCCGCGGCACGGTGCCCTTCGTCGCCCCCGAGGTCATCGAACAGGCCCATGCCGACAGGCGAAGCGATCTCTTCTCGCTTGGAGCATCGATCGCCTGGAGTATCTGTGGCCGGTCCCCCTTCCCTGGAGACAATCCGACCCAATGGCTCGCCGCCGCTCGCGAGGGAAGAACCGAGAATCTGCGCGACCAGGCACCCGGGATCCCCGAGAAGCTGGCGGAACTGGTTCACCGGCTCATGGCCGCCAACCCGGAAGATCGCCCGGGAAGCTGCAGGGAGCTCATCGAGGCGCTCGAAGAGGCCGGCGATTTCACCCTGCCGGGAAACCTCAACTTCTCCTCCCCGCGGATTCCCATAACAGGATGGGAGAGGGAGCTGAACCTGGTGCGAGATGAACTGGAGCAGCTGCATCGCAACGACTCGACCACCTCGCTGGCCCTCTTCGAGACCAACCCTGGACAATTCACCGGCTCCTTCCTNGAAGAAGTCGAGACCATGGTGCTGACCGAACGCTTCGAATACGTTGAGGGCGTCTGCCATTCTCCGCGCGGCAACAGCTACTCTCCCTTCCGTGAAATCATCTGCAAGCTTGCGGAGAACTTCGACCTCGGCTCCCCCGCCTGGGGAGCTTTGAAGCAGACCATCTCGCTGTTCATCGAGGAGGTAGAGCTCACCGAGCAGGAAGCGCCGGCTCCCTCCTCAAGCGAGGAAGACTCCGAGCGCGTGCGGCTTGTCGACAGCCTGACGGCCGTGTTTCTCGAGCTGGGCAGGCAACGTCCCCTGGTGATCTGTCTCAGGGATCTTCAGCGGGCCAGCAAGTCGAGCCTCGCGCTGCTGCAATCCATCGCTCGCAATCTCTCCATCCTGCGCGAGGGAGATGGCACCGGCCCGGGAGAAAACCGCCCCGCCCCGAGCAAGCTGCTCCTGCTTGGAACCTGGAACAACGAGACTCCCGAGCAGGCCGAGGAGACCCGCGAAACGACCCATGACCGGATTGAGGCCCTGGCTGAAGAGCCGTATTGCCGCCGGCTGCGCCTTCGCAATCTGACGCTTGAGCGCGTGCGGGACTGGGTGGCCGAGCGAGCCCCGCACCTGCAGGTGCCGGCGGGGCTGCTGCAGAAGCTCTACGACCGCTCCGAGGGGCTGCCCAGACTGCTTGACGAATATCTCAGGAGAATGGACGGACGCCATCTCAAGATCTCCGGCGAACAGGGCATCAACGACCTGCCGAAGGCCGAGACATCGGCAAACCTCCTCTCGGGCCTGCCGATGAACCTTGAAGGAGCTATTCTCGAGAGAGAAGACCTCCTGCTGACTCGCGACCGATCGCTCCTCGAACTGCTCGTCAGCGCCGGAAGGATTTCCGTACCCGCCGAGACCCTNAGAGTCGCTGAGACCAAGCTCCGCCGCTTCANTGAGGATGCNCCGNAANACGNACCCGTAAACGACGACACCGCCAGGCTTGAATTCGAACANCGGCTGCGAAAACTCGAAGNTGAGGGATTTGTCGCGCTGCGTCGAGGAATCCGCGGNACCGAGGTCCAGTGGAGNTGCGAACCCGCCAGCCGGCTCCTCTACAAACGCTGTGGAAAAACAAGCCTCCAGCAATACCACGAGGTNCTATACGAGGTNCTCTCGAGNGAATTCAATCTCCACACCGTNGCGGCCAGCGTACCTGAGCACCTGGCCTACCACGCCTCGAGAGCGGGCTTCGCCAACCGCTTCCTGCAGCAGGCCGTCGCGGCGGCGCGGCGGCTTGACCGTTTCTACGACTACCCTGGTGCGGCCGAGCTCTNCGAAAGCATCCTGGAGAAGCTNGCCGAGCCGGATTCGAGCACGCCGGAGGGGGCCGCCAGGAACAGCGGNTTGACCTGGTCGGTCAACTGGAACCTGGTCAANCTGTACCGGAAGNTGAAGCTCCTCCCCCAGGCGCTCGACAAGCTCACTGTGCTGCTCTCGCTGCTGCGGGACCAGCACAGCGGTATTGACGCAGGCCGAGTCTATCGAGCCATGGGAGAGATCTACCAGGAGAGAAACGAGGGCACCAACGCGATCCACTTTCTCGAAAAAAGTATCCGGGAGCTCAAGACCCCTTCCACCGTGGCTGAAGGNGACCGACCGAAGGCTGATGGCGNCGCCAGGGAGCTCTGCAGATCACTGCTCTCGCTGGGAAGTTTCCTNCTTGAACGCGGAGACCTTGACCTCGCAGGCGAGAAGGTCTCCGAGTGTCACTCGGAAGCCGCCGGCCGGGATGGAATGGACGGATTGCTCTCGGAGGCCCACCTCCTCATGGCACAGATCCACAACCGTAAAAACGACCTGGAGCAAGGTCTCGCCCTCAGCAGGGAAGCCCTTGAATGCGCCGAACAGGCCGGAAGCCGCCACAGGGCGACCATAGCGATTCGGGCCATCTGCGATACCCACCTCGCCCGGGGAGATCACGATCGCGCCGCCGCAGCGATCAAGCGAGGAATCGCTCTCTCCGAAGACGAGGCCGACAAATACGACCTGGCGCAATCCTACAAGAGCCTGGGAAACGTCCTGTACAACGGCGGCGACTACCACCGGGCTCTCGAAAGCTACCAGAAGAGCCTGCTGCTGTGCCGGCAGATCGGCGACGAGGAGGGAACGGGGCGAATCTACAACAACCTCGGCAACGTGCTGCAGTTTCGTGACCAGACCGCCGAGGCCGCGGAATACTACAAGCTCGCGGTCGCCATCTTCAGCCGCCTGAACAACCAGTACGGCATGGCGGCCTGCATGAACAACCTCGCGGGCATCCTCGAACGCGATGGAAAATACGATGAAGCGCTCGACTACGCCTACAGGTCTCTCGAGAAGCGTAAAAAATTCAGCGGCAAATCCGGCGTCGGCTTTTCCTATTACCGGATCGCGATGATCTACCAGGCCAAGGGCGAGCTCGAAAAAGCTCTGAGCTACGCTCGCAGAAGCATCCGGATTCGCGAGGAGCTCGACGACAAGGTCGGCCTGGCCTACTCCAACCTTCAACTCGCCGAGCTGCGCATGGAGACGGAAAATCTGGCCGACATCTTCGACTATGCCGAGCAGGGCCAGCGAGGCTTTGAAGAGCTCGGCAACAGGATCGGGCAGATCATGGCCAGGGCGACAACAGCCCGGGCTTTCTTCCACGTCGGACTGCTCGATGAGGCGGAGGAGGGTCTGCGGGAGGTCATCACCGCGGCCACCGCGAAGGAGCTGCCCACCGTTGCCGGCGACAGCATGATCCGCCTGGGAATGCTGCTGGCGGAGAAGGGACGACTGGCCGATGCCGAGCGCCAGTTGCTGGAATCCGAGAAGCTCTTCAGGGGCGCCCGCTACCGCAGAAAACTGGTCGAGGCGATCCTCCAGCTGGCGGCGCTGAGGATCGAGATGGCGGAGTTGAAGAATGCCGAGGCCAACCTCGAGGAGGCCTACTCGCAGCTCGAAGACCTCGGGTCGCGAGACCTGATCCCCCTGTATTTCCTGCTTCGAAGCCGGCTCGACATGGAGCTCCCGGAAGCCGATCTCGACTCCTCTCACAAATACCTCCAACGGGGGCTGGTTGAATCAAGAGAGGCGCGGCTGCGGGACCTCGACTGGCGTTTCCACCTCCAGCTCGGAATGCTCGAGCAGAGGCGAGGAGACTACCGGCTGGCGAAAATTCATTTTCAGCAGGCCAGGACTCGNCTTGAGGAACACANCGAGAGCCTNCCCANGCCCTACCAGGANAACTTTTTCGNTCTGCGCGAGCGCCAGCAGGTGATTCGCTGCTGNGAACAGCCAATGGAGACCTTCCCTGAGCCCCCAGGCGGTGAAGAAGAGGTTCCGGTAGACGAGCCCCTCGCATGGGACCAGGGGGAGGCGGCGAAACCCGTCCACGATCCGGGCCAACACGCGACCATGAACCTCGAGCTCATGCGCCTGCATGAAATCATCGTCGCGCGCGGGAGCGGCCAGAAGCTCGACCAGATCCTCGAGCGCATCATGGACGCCGTGATCGACCTGGTGAACGCCGAGCGAGGATTCCTCATCCTCCAGCCGGAGGANCCCGAGCAGGAGCCGAATATCGTCGCGAGAGATTTCGACAAGGAGGAGATCAGGGATCCGAGTCACAAGTTCTCCACCTCGATCGCCCGGGAGGTAATGGAAAACGGTGAGCCCCTGCTGGCGGGCAACGCCCTGTCGGAGGAGCCCTTCGAGACGCTCAGAAGCGTTCGCGANCTCCGCCTGCGCTCTGTGCTCTGCGTTCCCCTGAAATTTCACGAGGATGTGCTCGGAGTGATCTACCTCGACAACAGNCATCGACGCCACGCCTTCCAGGAGGCNGAGCTGAAGACCCTGCAGACCTTCAGCGACCAGGCCGTCATCGCCATCACCACCGCCCGGATCATCGAGGCCCAGAACAACAAGAACACCCGGCTGCGCTCGCGAATCGAGGAACAGACTGAAGAGCTGGCCGTGGCGCGCAAGGACATCGAACACCGACAGAGCCTGCTCGAGTCGCGCTACACGATGGAGAACATCGTCGCCCGGTCCGAGGCGATGCAGAAGGTGCTCCTGATGGTTCAGCGGCTCGCCTCCTCCACCCTCGCCGTCTGCATCCAGGGAGAGAGCGGNACAGGAAAAGAGCTCATCGCCCGGTCTCTTCACTTCAACTCTGAGCGAGGAAAGGGACCTTTCATCTCCGAGAACTGCGGAGCGCTCACAGAGNCCCTTCTCGAGTCCGAGCTCTTCGGCCATATCCAGGGCGCCTTTACCGGAGCCATCAGAGACAAAATNGGCCTGCTCGAGCAGGCCAACGATGGGACGCTCTTCCTTGACGAAATCGGCGACATGAGCCTGGGGATGCAGCAGAAGCTGCTGCGCGTATTAGAGGAGGGCGAGGTGCGTCCCGTCGGAGCCGCCTCCAACATCACGGTCACCCCGAGAATCATTTCCGCATCCAATAAGGATCTGCGAAAGCTGGTTGAGGATGGACTCTTCCGGGAGGATCTCTTCTACAGGCTGAACACCGTACGCATCGACCTGCCGCCGCTTCGTGAACGCAAAGAAGACATTCCGGAATTCGTAGATACCTTCTCCGGCGAGATCGCCTCCCANCTCGGCATCAAACAGCCGTCATTTACGAGGGATGCCACCAGAAAGCTCCTCGCTCATGACTGGCCCGGAAACGTAAGAGAGCTCCGCCACCTGCTCGAGAGAACCCTTCTGATCGCTGAAAACGAATCCATCGCGGCGCAGGATCTCATCCTCGACCGCTCGGTGAANGGAAAGCACGAGGAAAAGAACACAATGGAAGGCCTGTTCGGGGTGGCCGATGGAAAAGATTTCCGAAACGCCCGTAACTTCTTTGAACGTATGTATATCGAGAAGGCGCTACAGGAATGTGCCGGTAATGTCGCCACGGCGTCCAAGCTGAGTGGATTGTCACGGGAATCGTTCTATCGATTGATGAAAAAGCACTCCATCGAGCGCCAGGATGGATAACCGAATCGCAGCCCCGGTATAAGACCGAAAAGAGAGTGGTTCCAGAGCCGAAGTCCATCATCCTGAAAAGGTTGCACCTTACTAAAATTGCCCTTACTATCTAGCCTTGTAGGATTGAAATTATATTGATGCCGAAACTGCTCAGAGACCGTCTTAGGGACCGTCTTAGAGAACGTACTCAGGGGAAATCAGGGGCTTCTATGCGAACCGGAAGAAAAGGGCAAAACAGCGGGCTGTGGAGTTGCTTCAAAGCACCCGATGCCGCCGGCCGCTCTGCAGGCTCGCGATTCCGCTACGCCCTCAGAACAGCTGGCCTCAGCGGCCTGGGCACAGGCCTCCTGATCGGTCTCTGGCTCATTGGATCCTGGGTGCTTGGAACGCTCCAGACCACCGGCATCGATCTTCCCGAAATCGAAGTATTGAGAGCCCGTGAAGAAGCCGAATACGACGAAAACGGCGCGCCGATAGTACAGGAAGAACCCTTCGTTCTTCTTCTGGGCCCCGGCGAAGAGCCTCCCCTCAGACCGCTGGACATTGCGCCGCAGATCGCCCCGGCCGCAGGAGCTCTCCAGGCCGTCAATGCCGAAGATGCCGCCGAAGATCCCGCCGCAAACGGTGTCGAACGAGTCATAGCTCCTGAAAGATTCAAGAAACCCGCCAGGAGAGCTGACGGTCCCGGAGACGATGAGCCGCTGGCCGACGGTCCCGGAGACGACGAACCGCTGGCCGACGGTCCCGGAGACGATGAGCCGCTGGCCGAGGGTCCCGGAGACGACGAGCCGCTGGCCGACNGTCCCNGAGACGACGAACCGCTCGGAGATGGCGGCGGCGCGCAGGTTGGCGAANGAGGCCTTGACCGCTTCGATAGAGAAATCGTTCCCAACGAGAGAGCCGATGCAGCCCGNGCCGGAAACGTTCCTGCCGGAGAGGCTCTCCTTGACGGCAAATGGCTGCGGATGAGGCTCCAGACCAACTACGCCAACCCGGGAGTCCTGGTCTTCAGCTCCAGTGGAACTTTCCTGACCATGCAGACGNTACACCCCGCTGGTCGAGCCACCACTCCNAGAGATCCCGCCAGCGGACTCTTCAATGTCCCGGTCAATCTCAATGTCGACTGGCTCCAGGCCGCGCTTGACGATCTCAACCTTCTGACCCCCGACATGGGGATCTTGACTCTTGATGTTTCCCTCCACTCGAGCACTACGGGTGCGAGAATAGCCCTCGGCAGNTGGAGCGGAGATGTTCGGGGNTTGCCCTGGATGGGATTCTCNGCCGATCTACCGGANCTTGGAAATGNNCCCGAGCTNCGGGNTGGAAAGAAAGGCGACCGTCCTATCGGNCTCCTCGAAGCTGCGCGAAGACGNAGACAGTCAATGAGGGTAAGAGCTGAACTACACCCCAGAAGCGGTGACAGCTTCTACTTCCTGGTCGGATCCTCCAATCGACACGACCTGATCCGTACTCCTGGAGAAAACTTTGATTTCCTTCGCAATGTAGAGGTTCTCTCCAGCGGAAGCCTCCCGAGGATCAGCAGGCCGATCGAGGTCTTCCTCGATAGCCCCTCCGCTCGAAGGGTCGCATTCCCTTACGTTGCGCTCTGGTCCTATGACGAGGATCGCGGCTGGGCCCGCTCCAGGGTCTATCTCGTCCCCTGAGGCCTCCCCTTCTTCCCCCGTTACTTCAGCAGGACTCGCAGGATTCGATTGTGCCCGGTGTCAACAACGTACAGATGCCTGCTATGCCAGCGCACGCCGTGCGGACGTTCCAGTTGAATCTTCGAATCACCGAATCCCCTGCCCAGAACGGTTGAAACCTGCCTCGTCTTCGGGTCGTACTTGCGAATTGCCTTGTTCGCATCATCTGCGATGTAGACGTTCCCGCCAGGGTCACAGCATATGTGCTTGGGTGAACCAAGCAGAGCCTGCAACGCGTCTCCATCTCGAAAACCCTTCTTGCCGGTACCGGCAACAGTGTGAATCGCTCCATCTGCACGAACAACCCGCAATGCATTCCCACTACGCTCCAGGATGTACAGATTGCCAGACCCATCCGATGTGACAGCTCGCGGATCGACCAGTGGGTTTTTCACTGCAAGACCACCGTCTTTCGGAGTCCCTTTCTTCCCGTTACCTGCAACGGTACGAATGACTCCCGTCTGCAGGTCCACATTGCGAATCCGTCGATTCTTCAGATCGGCAATGTGTAGAATCTTCCTGTTCACAGACAACTCGATGCACATGGTGTAATTGAATTTTGCAGCCCTTGCCGGGCCACCGTCGCCGGAGAAGCCCCCGGCTCCTATTCCCGCGATCGTTTCGGTCTGAAGTGTTTCCAGATCGATGCGGCGCACACAATGATTCCAGCTGTCGGCGATCAGCAGCTTGTCATCTGCAGTGACTACACAGTTATGCGGCCCATTGAATCCGGCCCGCGAAACACCGCCTCCATCGCCTGAATAACCTTTCTTATGACGCCCGCGAAGTGTCTTCAATTCTCCCTTTCCGGATCGTCGATGAAGACTGCCGCTTGACAGCTCGACAATGTACATCGCCCCTGAAGAATCAAAATCGATTCCGAAAGGCCCCTGCAGAGGACTCTCCGCTGCCTTCCACTCGCCACCCTCCGACAGCAGGTAACCGCCCACGATGAATTCGACAGCCGGTCGGCTCTTCAGATCCTCCGCCATCAGGAATGAAAAAGAAAATCGGTCCGGCCAGCCGTGGAAAACGAACACCGCGGCCAGTGTGAACGAAAGCAAAAGAGTACGGTGGAACATCAGGATTCTCTCCAGGAACTTGCTGACAGATCTTTACTGCATTCAACCGTAAGCAATGGGCCTGTCAATCCTCTTGCACAAGGAAGAGGGCAGCCAAAGGAGGATCTGCACAAACCGGCACCCGATCAGGCTCCCGAAAACCAGGATGTCCCCTTTTTGCCACAGCCAAAGTGTTAAATCAGCCTGAACTTCTGACCAAAGTCTTGTCAAAATTCTGACAAGTCCGTCTTTGTACCGTTTGTGGGATTCCCGAGGCTCACCCACAAGGCAAGTAAAACAAATGACTTAGGAAAGAGGGGGCGATTTTTCGTGTTTGGCCTGAGGTTTGCTTTATGTCCCTGTGAGGAAAG
>PAOC01000079.1 GCA_002708465.1 Planctomycetota bacterium | reverse complement strand
AGGACAAGGTTCTCGCCACCTCCTCCGACAGGATCATTATAAAAGGCCGTGAAAAGCCCTCCTTCTCTTTCACAACATCCCTGGAGGACAGTTCCGGGAAGAGCCTGGAACGCCTGGAGGAGAGCACCGAGGCCCGCCTCAGGATCAAAATCAGCAACAAGGGAGAGGGACGCGTCCACAAGGGAATCGCGATCCTGCGAAACAAATCAGGCGCGCGAATCTTCCTGAAAAAAGGCCGCGTCGAATTCCTTGAACTCGATCCAGGGAAGTCTACCGAGGTTCTTTTCGAGTTTGACACGAAGCCCGCCGAAGATGCCGAGAACAAGGGGGGAGACTACACCTTCGAGCTGACCGTCTTTGATTCCTATTCTTCCGAGGCTCTTCGAAAGACCGTTTCGATCTCCGAACCCGGCGAAAACGGAAAAGATTTTGCCAATGAACTGGTGATCGCCGCGCCGGAAATCGAGCTGGCTGTGATGGACGGCAAAACGAAAAAGGCCTCGCTGGTCACCGGCNACCGGGAGGCGGAGNTGCATGCGACGGTGCGTTCCTCTTCCAATGAATTCAGCGCCTGGGCCACCAATCTTTCCCTCGCCGACCGTTCCCAGAGCGCCGACAAGATCTTCTTCGACCGCTCCAGGGGAAAGAAGGAGCTCGCATTCAAGACCCGGATTCAGCTCCGCGAAGGCCTCAATTTCATCCGAGTCTACGCCAAGTCTTCGGATGGAATTGAATCCAGCCGCAGCGTACTGGTTCGCAGGGAGAACTGAGGCTCCAACCGGAGGACAGTTGCTACTTGCAGGTNTCCTTGACCNTGGCCAATAGCTTGTCGAGATCGGCCTTCGCCTTGTCGGCTGTCGCCTCCAGGGATTTCCTGTCCTTGCGCAGGCCGGCGAGCTTCACAGCAGCCGCCTTCTCCTTCTCCGTTATCCCGTCTTCCCCATCGTCAGAATCCCCCTCTTCCCANCGAATGTTCTCGTCGATGGAAATNAACCGTGTGGCCAGGGTGGAGTGATAGAGGGTCTCAAAGGCAAGATCCCGCCTCAGTTGGACACAAACGGAAGCCTCCGGCCAGGTTCCATCCTTACGCGACCTGATCTCCTCCAGGAAGCCCTTCCTCAGTTCAACCCGGGCCGCGAGGACGGTGAAGGCCGTGGTAACACGCCTCAACTCTTCGCCCAGCAATTTCAACAGGTAGGCATCCTCTGAGGGATCGAACCCGGCCTTCCTGCGCTCCATATCATTCATCTGGTGGCCGACCAGGCGCTGAGATCGGTCCAATTCGAGCAGGCTGGACTCCTGCGCGATCGCCGCGCCGGCAAGCCGGCTCGCCGCCAGCCGAGCCTCCTGTTCGGCAATATCGACCTCGTAGCGAAGACCGCTCTCCACCCTCAACTCGGCAAGCTTGAGAATCCCGGCATAGGCTCCATCCTTGTCCTCCGCGGGTTTCTGTCCGCGAAGCCAGGCGAGCCTGTACTTCTCCTGCTCCAGGTAGAGCCGAAAATACTCATGCTGGATCCGCGAACAGTACCAGCCTCCCAGGGCCCGGAGCATGCCGCCCCTGGCCGACAATTCCTGACGGCTCTCTTCGGGCAACTGGGTGATATCGAGGGAAATCAGGTCGGCGATCCCGACCAGGATCTCTTCGTAAGATTTCTTGAGCGAATCGATCGTGAGGGCGATGGGCTCGAGATCTTTGTAGAGCTCCGCCCGGGCGGCAAGACTCCTTCCGGAAGCGATCGAGCCCGTATACCGAAGGAGCTCGGACTCCGATTTCACCCGCCGAAAAATAATTTCCGCCGCTACCCGGGACTCTACGAGCTCCGGAAGATCAACCACCTGGTCGGTATTTACCAGCGGGGCGAAGCTCCAGGGCTGCAAAGCTCGACAGGGAGCAAGCCCCTCCGCCCCTCTCTGCCCATTCAAGGTGGTTGGATGGGACAGCAGGCTGAAAACTGCGCGCTCCCTCTGCGTCGCGCCCAGGGTGATCTCNGCGATCCGTGAGACACCCNTCCCGCGAGCGCCCTCTACAGGGCCCGCGCTGAAGGAAAAACCGCGGATAAAGGAGGGGAAACCCGTATCCCCATCGGTCAGCATAGCCTCGGCCGGCAGCTCAAATTTCTTCCCCTTGTAACTCCAGCGCACCAGCACAAGCAGCCGGTCTCCCTGGTTACGAAGAAAGTCTCCCGGCATCGTCCCGTTCCAATAGGCCGTCGACCGACAGCCGATATCCTGGAGAGCCTGGAGGATTCTGCCTCCGGTCGCATCAAACTCGACCACCGTCTCNTGGGTAGGACCGAGATTGTGGCAGGCAAAGACCTCGATCTGGCGCGTCGGGTTTACAAACCGGCAAGGTATTCGCACCTCGGCGTTTTTCTTGTCGATGACCACGGCGGCGTTCGCTTTTTCATCCGCCGCCCGGGCCTCGAGGTCTGCAGCGCTCGGCTTCTCCTGAGGANCCACTGGCTCTTCCCGGGCCGCTTCCTGCCCGGACGCGGGCGGCCTCTCAAGCGCAGGTTCTTTTGTCGGCGGAGCATCTTCAACAACCGGCACGGCAGCCTCCCGTACAGCTTCGAGTTCCCCCTCCGCGACAAGCGCCGGCGGATCCGCAGGGCGGCTCTCTTCCGGGCCGGCGGCGGCTGGGAGGTCTTCCCTGGCAACCTCGCCCGGAGCCTCCGGCGCGCAGGCCAGGGCAGCCAGGAGGGCTACCGACAGCAACAAAGCTCCGAATAAATGCCCAGAATGCATATGAAATCTTCCTGTTTGAACCAACCTTATCCCGCTCGCATTGTACGAAAGAGACCCCCATCTTGCACGACCGGGCAGATTAGCTTGATAAAGTTTTTGACTTTTACCCCCNCCAGCGATTATTCACTAGCCTCTCGNAAGTAATTTTAAATGAATGTCGCGGGGTAGAGCAGTCTGGTAGCTCGTCGGGCTCATAACCCGGAGGTCGCAGGTTCGAATCCTGTCCCCGCTACCAAAACAACAAGCCGGCCCGGAAGAATNTCTTCCGGGCCGGCTTTTCTTTNGCCCCTTCGGCGGTACCCAGCNCCTGGCATTTCGCCTATGATGGCNCTCTCATNCTCACCNACCCGCAAAAGGAGGCTGTCACGATGCGTGTTTCTCCATCCCGCCTGAGCGCAATCCTTCTCCTGCTGTCGGTCACAGCCGGAACCATCCATGCCGAGGAAAAAACCGAGGAGCCCAAGAAGGAGGCTCCAGTCAAGGTCCGCTACCGTCCGCCGGAGATCATGCTTGTCACATCTGTCGACTGGCCGGCTGCCGAGGAACATCGGGAGACCATGGCAAAGTTCCTTGTCGAAAAGGGGATCAACTGCGTCGAGGCGGCCACCGATGTGCTCGATGTCTGCCGCAGGAACGGACTCTATGTACGNGTCGGGGCACGCAATGGAGACCTGGGAAGCCTNCTGAAAGAGATCGAGGATCTCAACCTCAAGGATGACCCGGCTGTCTTNGGCTATTTCATATCCGACCGCCGCAGAAGCAGCGCCTTCCAGACNTGGGCNCGCTGGGTGCAGCTCTTTGAAGAGAGAGACCCGAACCACCCGGCCATCTTCATCAACCGCGCACTGTGGAATGAATACGCACTGTTCGCCGATGTGGTGAAACCCATGATCCTCGATTTCTATCACTATCATTGGGACGGCAAGAGAAAACCCGACCGCTACCANTTCTACCTGCACCTGTTCCGCGATGTGGCGAAGAAGCACGGCATCCCGGTTATGCGCTGCGTNGGGACGGGAGTCTCGCCGCCCCAGCTACTCCAGACCATGTATGTCAGCCTCGCCTACGGCGTGCAGGCCTTCCACTTCTGGGTTCCCTGGCATGTCGGGCATGAGAAAAATGACAAGGGTCCTGTTCTGAAGGACGGGAAGATCGTGCCGACCATAACGCCCTGGGGTGAAACCATTGGCCAGTTTGGTAAAGATATGCGAGCCATGGGACCCACTCTGCTGAAATCGACCTCGGTCGCCACCTACTACACCGAGCCATTCCCCCAATACATCGGCAAAAAGATCCCCGATGAGCTCTGGTTCTCTGCGACCGGCGGCTACCTGGTCATCGGNCACTTCCAGGACGAGAAAAAAGAGGACTACCTCCTCGTGGTCAACAGCCATGTCGGAGAGGAAAAGAAGGCCGAGTTGACCTTCAAGGCCCCGGTCTCAGGAGTCCAGTGGATGGACAAGAAAACCGGGAAATGGAAGCCGGCCCCGGGGAAGCCGCTGGTCACGAGCCTCTCGATCAAGGCAAGCGACGGTGAGCTGCTGTGGATCCANAAGAAAAAAAATCCCTGAGACAGGCGACAGCCGCGGTCAACCCGGGAAGTAATCCTGGATCGCGCGCACCCCGTATTCGGAGGTCTTGAGGGCCCGGATCCCATCCACCGCGGCCCGCGCGGCGGCGATGGTGGTGATNCAGGGGACGTTCATGGAGATGGTGTTTTCCCTGATGATCGCCTCGTCAAGCTTCCCTCCCCGGCCGGTGGGAGTATTGATCACCAGCTTGACCTTCTCTTCGTTCATGTAATCGAGAACATTCGGGTGCTCTCCCGTCTGGATCTTGGGAAGCTCGATAACATCCTCAAGGCCCGCCACATCGAGAGCTTTCTTGGTCCCCGGGGTTGCCAGCAGCTCAAAGCCGAGGTCCTGGAGATCGCGGGCGATCGTGGCGATATATTTCTTGTCCCGGTCAATAACGCTGAGGAAGACCATTCCATCGAGAGGAAGATCCTGGTTAGCGGACATGTGCGCCTTGGCGAAGCTCATCCCGAAGCTGTCATCAAGGCCCATGGCCTCTCCGGTNGATTTCATCTCAGGGCCGAGAATGATGTCTGAACCTGGAAAGCGATCGAAGGGAAAGACCGACTTCTTGACCGCGATATGACGGATCTGGACCTCGTGTTCAAAGCCGAGGTCTGAAAGCTTCTGGCCGACCATAACCTTGGCGGCCAGCTTGGCCAGGGGAACCCCGATCGTCTTCGAAACGAAGGGAATGGTTCGTGAGGCCCGGGGGTTGACCTCGATGATATAGACCTGGTCACCCTTGACCGCGTACTGGCAGTTCATCAGGCCCCGCACCTTGAGAGCCTTGCCGAGCTTCCTGGTTATCTTGCGGATCTCCTGGAGAACCTGCTCGCTGAGCGAATAGGGAGGAAGGGTGCAGCTCGAATCGCCGGAGTGAACGCCGCATTCCTCGATATGCTCGAGGATTCCGCCGATGACAACCTGCTCTCCATCGCAGATGGAATCGACATCGACCTCGATCGCCTCGTCGAGAAATTTATCCACCAGGATGGGGAATCCGGGATTTACATCGAGGGCGTAGCTCATGTACTTCTCAAGCTGCCGATCATCCCATACGATTTCCATCGCCCGGCCTCCCAGGACAAAGGAAGGCCTCACGAGGACTGGATAGCCGATCTTGTTGGCGCACTCGCGAGCCTCCTCGTAAGAGAGAGAGATGCCGTTGGCCGGCTGGAGCAGATCGAGCTCCGTGAGGAGATTCTGAAAGAGATCTCGATCCTCGGCTAACGCGATGGCCTCCGGCGAGGTCCCGAAGATCGGAACGCCGGCCTTCTGCAACCCCTCGGCCAGGTTGAGCGGAGTCTGGCCGCCAAGCTGGAGAATGACGCCATCCGGACGTTCCTTATCGTAGATGTTCAGAACATTCTCGAGGGTGAGGGGCTCAAAGTAGAGCTTGTCGGAGGTGTCGTAATCAGTTGAAACCGTCTCCGGGTTGGAGTTGACCATGATGGTCTCCCACCCGTCTTCCTTCAGCGAGAAGGCCGCGTGAACACAGCAATAATCAAATTCAATCCCCTGTCCAATCCTGTTCGGTCCGCCTCCCAGGATCATGGCCTTCCGCTTATCACTCACCCGGCACTCATCCTCGGATTCGTAGGTCGAATAGTAATAAGGCGTCGAGGCGTCGAATTCTGCCGCGCAGGTATCGACCAGCTTGAAGGTGGCCTCAACCCCGACCGCCTTGCGAGCCTCGCGAACGGACATCTCATCGGTCTTCCAGCAGGTGGCCAGCTGAACATCGGAATATCCCAGTTGCTTGGCTTCGAGGAGAGTCTCTGCATTTACCACATCCAGGCTCTCGCAGGCGGCCAGGCGGTCCTCGCTCTCAGATAATTGCAGGAGGTTGTCGAGGAACCACGGGTCGATGCCGGTGAGCTCATAGATCTCGTTCACGGTGAGCCCCCGCCTGAGCCCCTCGTAGACGTTCAGCATCCGTCTTCCATGTGGGGTCCTGATATTTTTCTTCAGCTCGTCAATCGAGAGATCCTCGAGTTTCGTCACCCCCATCCCGATTCCCGACAGCTTCTCCTCCATCGACCGGAGGGCTTTCTGCAGAGACTCCTTGAAGGTTCGGCCAATGGCCATCACCTCCCCCACCGACTTCATCCTGGTCGTCAAGGTCGGGTCGGTGTCGGGAAACTTGACGAAATCGAAGCGCGGAATTTTGACCACGCAATAATCGATCGACGGCTCAAAGCAGGCCGGCGTTTTTTCCGTAATATCGTTCGAGATCTCATCCAGGGTGTAGCCCATGGCGAGCTTGGTAGCGATCTTGGCTATGGGGAAACCCGTCGCCTTGGAGGCCAGGGCCGAGCTCCGGGAAACCCGGGGGTTCATCTCAATAACCACCATCCTCCCCGTTTCGGGATGGGTCGCGAACTGGATGTTCGAGCCGCCGGTCTCCACGCCGATCTCACGAATTACGGCGATCGCCGCGTTGCGCATCACCTGATATTCCTTGTCGGTGAGGGTCTGGGCCGGGGCCACCGTGATGCTGTCGCCGGTATGCACGCCCATCGCATCAAAGTTCTCGATCGAACAGATGATGACAACGTTGTCCTTGTTGTCCCTCATCAGCTCGAGCTCGAACTCCTTCCAGCCCTCGATGGATTCCTCTAGAAGCACCGTGCCGATAGGGCTGGCGCGCAGGCCGCCCGTGACCATCGCATTGAATTGTTCCTCGTCGTAGGCGATCCCGCCTCCCTTGCCTCCGAGGGTGTAGCTCGGCCGGATAACGATAGGCAGTCCGAGCTCTTCACGGGCTGCGCTGGCCTCTTCCATGTTGCCGACGACCTGGCTGCAGGGTACCTCAAGGCCGCATTTTCCCATCGCGATCTTGAAGGATTCACGATCCTCAGCCTTCTGGATGACCTCGTAGGTCGCTCCAAGGAGCTTCACTCCGTGTTTCTGCAACACGCCGGCCTCCCAGAGATCACTGGCCAGGTTCAACCCCGTCTGGCCTCCCAGGGTAGGGAGAATNGCATCGGGCTTCTCCTTCTCAATGATCCGCTCAACGGTNTCAACNTTCAGCGGCTCAATATAGGTTCGGTCACTGAACTCNGGATCCGTCATGATGGTGGCNGGGTTCGAGTTCACCAGAATCACTCGATAACCATCATCCCTGAGGGCCTTACAGGCCTGGGTCCCGGAGTAATCGAACTCGCAGGCCTGACCAATTACGATGGGCCCGGATCCTATGAGCAATACGCTCTCAAGATCNTTGCGGCGTGGCATGGACTCTCAGATAAATAGCTGAAGGGGAATTTTCAGTAACGAGCAGGTTCACCTGCTCTTCAAAATTTCCGGACCCTAACATTTTGTAAGAAGNTCTGCAACACCTTGAAGGAGCTTTGCTTCCAATGTAAGCTCCCTTCTTCAAAGAAAAGACCCATCGCGCNNCTNGATGGATGAAAGAGAACTCATGAGTATTGAATACAGCGAGTTGATCNGCCGGCTGGAAGAATTCCAGGAACGCCTTGNAACCCTCTGCGCCGCGGTCGAGGTCGAGAAAGGCCTGCAGGAGATNACTGAACTCGAGGGGCGCATGGCGAGCCCGGACTTCTGGAACAACAACGATAAAGCCCAGAAGGTCATCCGTCAGCTCAAGGCGCTTCGTAGCGTCGTCGTGCCATTGCAGGAGCTTTCTGAAAACGCGACAGACCTNCTCGAACTCTCCAGGATGGCNCAGGAGGAAGACGACAACGCGTCAATTGGGGATCTGGANCGCGAATACAAGGCTATTGCGAGCCAGATCGATGAGGTGGAGCTCAGGACGACCCTCAATGGAAAACACGATTCCTGCGATGCCTTTCTCTCTATCCATGCCGGCGCCGGCGGCACGGAAAGCTGCGATTGGGCCTCCATACTCTCCAGGATGCTGGAACGATATTGTGAAAAACAGGGCTTCAAGGTCAGCCTCGTNGACCGGCTCGACGGNGANGAGGCGGGNNTCAAAAGCATTACCTACAACGTCAAGGGNGACACGGCCTACGGGTATCTNCGCTCGGAAAATGGTGTNCATCGNCTGGTGAGAAAATCCCCTTTNGATGCCAGCAACCGCCGNCACACGTCCTTTGCNGCGGTAAATGTCATTCCCGAAATGCCGGATNCNGAAATCGANATTAATGAAGCTGACCTGCGAATCGACACNTACAGGGCGGGAGGAGCGGGTGGTCAACATGTGAACGTTACCGATTCNGCCGTACGCATTACCCACGTNCCCAGCGGGATTGTCGTNCANTGCCAGAATGAGCGTTCCCAGCATGCGAACAGGGCCACNGCCATGAAGGTTCTCAAATCGCGNATGATTCTCCTCGAGGAGAGCAAGCGAGAAGAGGAACTGCAGGAAATGTACGGTGAAAAAGGAGACATCGCCTTCGGNAGCCAGATCAGGAGCTATGTCCTTGAACCNTACACCCTTGCCAAGGANCGGCGCACCGGCCATGAGACCGGNAACGTACAGGCTGTTCTCGATGGTGNATTGCTTCCCTTTGTCGAAGCNTTCCTGCACTGGAAGCTCAAGGGCCNCAAACCCGANGNATCAACCGGCAAGGACTGAGAGACCGGGAAANGAGNCNGNNGCGGACAAGACNGGNTCAGNCCCTGGAGGAGCGAACGGCTTCAAGATCTTCTCTTGCCCTGGAGGCTGCCTCNCCTACNGCCGCACGCCAGTCTNCNCCCTGGCCGTCAAAAGCATAGAGAACCGATCGTGAAGAATTAACCACNACCCCCTTGCCCCCNTCGATGAAAAAGGGCGCCAGCTCCTCCGCNCCGCCACCCTGCGCCCCATANCCCGGCACGAGAAAGAACGCCTCGGGAAGCTCNTTTCGAACGGCTGCGGCCTGNCCGGGAGCGGTCGCNCCAACAACGACACCTACCGGATTCAGTCCTCCCTCTCCCCTGAAATCTTCTCCCCACTTACCGACCAGTCTTGCAACCTTGAGATAGAGAGGCTCTCCATCCACCTGGAGCTCCTGGATATCAGAGCCTGAAGGATTCGAGGTCCGAACCAGGATAAAGAGCCCTTTGCCGATGGAACATTTATCGAGAAAAGGGCGAAGAGAGTCCTCTCCAAGGTAAGGATTGAGCGTCACGGCGTCCGTTACCGGCCCCAGGGTGTCTGGAGTCTCACCCAGGATTGATTCCGCGTAGGCTGCTGCCGTATGCCCGATATCTCCCCTCTTAGCGTCGCAGATCACCAGCAACCCCTGCTTGGCGGCATGTTCACTTACCTCGCGCAGGCAATCCATACCAACAGCTCCAAAACGCTCGAAAAAACCGGCGTTTGGCTTCACCGCCACCGCGTGGGGAGCAACCGAATCGATAACCCCCCTCAAAAAGAGCCCTGTAGCGGAAGCGGCGCGCGCTGTCCATCCCGGCTCCCCCTGCGCCGGCACCCCTACCCCGGCAAGCACCTCCCCCGGAAGGCGCTCAAGGACAGGGTCAAGGCCCACTACAAGACAACTGCTCTTCTTCTCGATGGCCTGGTCAAGCCGGTCTGCGAAATTCTGCACAATTCATCTCTCAATACAGGACTTTAACTGTAAAACCTTGTTACTTCCCCGCCCCGAAACGTTTCAAAGACACCGAAGTTTTTCGCTTCCGAGCCCGCCCCTTCTGAATTCGACCGATCTTTGCCCGGATGGAACGAATAGTCCAGCGCGGCTCCCTTGGCAATCCCTCCCCATCAGAAGAACCGCCTGCTCCCTTCTCGGACTTCAGCAACTCCTTGTAAAGTCCTGACGCCGCCTGGTACTCGTTTTCCGCCAGGCGAAAAGCCTTGAGAGCCTCGCGGAAGAAACTCGAGTGNTAAAANCTCTGAGCTACCTGGTAATAGCCCTCNAANGCTCCCANGGGNTACATATGGGAATAGAAAGCCTTCAGCCCCTTAGGATAGGCGNTACGAATAAAGTCCTCNTTTCGATGAAGATACAGNGACCTGACGACAATCGGCATGGAACGAACCGTTGGAAGGATCTTTTCCATGCGCTCACGCGCCTTGCCGAAAAGATAGCGAATCTGTGTCANCTTCTTGGGAAATACCGTNTGAGCGTCGTCGAGAATAAANTTCAACTCCACCTCATCGGAATCGCGCTCATATTGGGGAGCGTAGGTCTTAACCGTATAGTGCTCCTCCTTGAGAATNGAGACCTCNTGGAAGATATCTGAAACATAACGGTCGAGNGGATCNGTCCGATCCGCTGTCCTGAATACATCATGGCAGAGATCCTTGAGCTCCTGGATGTAGTCATCACGAAGAGACTCNAGGCTCTTGAACTCAAGNAAACCAGCCAANTNCTCCGTATTCAGACGCAGGAACTCTCGATCGATACCGCTGGCNCGCGAATAGCTCATGACCTTCTTNTCATAGCGCTCGTACTCGCTGCGGAAATGAACGTGAGCGAGATAGAAGTAGCGAATGATCGACCAGGTTCTATGGGCCTGGATCTGTAGATTATTTTGTGCCGTCATGCTGCAAAAACCGGGCTGTCTGCCTCCTCAAGACTCACAGGCAACTTTACGAGACCCTCGGGCTCTCTATTCAACTTCTTCATTTCCAGAGCCTTAGGGCCGATTGAACGGCCTATGGTAAGAATCTGTCCCACCGCAGTCAACCTAAAGGCTCATAACACTAAAGAGCCAATGAATAGTGCAGAAAAAGCCAGATCAGTCCGATTGTAGTTATTCAGTCGGATGTTCTGGGTCTTCACCGGCTATCTGACTTTTGAGGTCTGATAACCCGTTTCCTATCAATTGTTTACCGCAGGGATGCTGGTGTGTTTGATCCTGCGGCTATGTTTCAAAAATCATGTCAATTGACATGAATGTGTATCAACAGGTTAGAAATCGAACCCTACGGTTGATAAATATGAATACTTTTACGTCACGTAAGTTGAGTCTCTGTCTCTGCGCAATAATCCTGGGCCTGTCTATGGTTTCCTGCAGCGAAACCCTCAGCCCTCGAATCACGGTCGTTGACCACTCGCCTCCCGACGGCGCCGAAAACGTTTCACCGGATTCGGCCATCGAGGTGATCTTCTCTTACAAGATCAACCGCAACAGCGTCCACGCGGACAGTTTCGTCGTAACGGGCGAGCAAAGCGGTAGCATCTCAGGTGACTTCAGCTTCCATAACGAAGGAAGGAATCCTGATCGCAGGGTCGCCTTCCAGCCTGGAAAAATGGAGCCCAACGAGCTTGTAACGGTGGAGCTCTCATCGAGTATCCGTTCGTCCGCTGGAACCTCGCTCGAGGCTTTCTCTTTCAGCTTCAGGGTCGACCCCGGCAATGTGGAACCTGATCCGGTAGATCCCGAGCCCGAGCCGCCTGTCGAGGCCACGCCGCTCACTATCACCAGCATCACCCCGGCGCCCTTCGCCACGGGTATCCATCCCCTGCAGGTAATTGAAATCGGTTTCTCAGATTTCCTGAACCTGTCCACTGCCAGCAGGGAAACCGTCCTGGTCCATGGCGCCGTCAGCGGCCATGTAGCTGTCGCCTTGCAGAGCCGTACCGACGACGGACAGAGCCTGAGGATCATCCCTCAGCGCCCCTACGCCCCCGGCGAAAAGATCTCCATCAGTCTTCTTGATGGTATCAGCAGCATCACGGGCGACTCCTTTGCCGGCTGCAGCTTTACCTTTCATGCGGTCGCCTTTGAGCCCGCTGAGGAAGGACGGAGAGCCGTCAACTACCAGACCAATGGAAGTGTCCTCCAGATGCTGGCCATCGACCTCGACGGTGACAGCCAGCCTGAGACGGTACATATCAATGAAGATGGCCGCGCCATCGAGGTTATCACCTATCTCGGAAACGGCACCTTCTCCAGCGCCATGACCTTTGAGGTCGATCAGAACATCCTCTCCATCGCCGCTTCAGACGTCGATATGGACGGCGATTACGATCTCCTGCTTGGCCTTG
>PAOC01000117.1 GCA_002708465.1 Planctomycetota bacterium | reverse complement strand
AGTGTTTCCGGTTGCCGGGAGCCAATCGAGCAGCTTTTCCAGCAGCAGAAGGAAATTTTCAAGGCTGGTACCTGTTTTATCCGCTTCAAGGCACGAGTAATCAAACTCATCTTTGTTAATCTTCAGCGCCATGAGCGGGTTGGTTCCGTAGAGGGTGAGATGGAAGGAGATCCCATTGAATCTCGGGTCCTGGAGCCTGTCGAGGAGTCTCGCCAGCTTATTTTCGGGTTTGGTCATCCTCCCGTCGTCGGTGGGTCCTGAGAGCAGGGAGGCGGAGAGGCTGGCTCCGCTCGGCTCCTCCTCCGCTTCCGCTGGAGGTGCCTCGGGCAGGAGGGCGTAGGCCTTGATGCCGGCCAGGGCGGCTTTCTCTATGGCCGTATTTTTTCCACCGCGCGATGCCGCAGTGAGCTTTCCGGCTGAGAATTCAAGGCCTGTTATCCGTTTCGGGCGCGGGAGGTTTTCAAGCTCGGCGGTTTCCGCTATGGAGCTTGAGACGCCCAGCCGCTCGAGGGCAGCGGCGAGCTGCTCAAGCCTGGGGCGGGCTTCGCCGCTGCCCAGTATGCCGCCGCCGTAGCGGGCGCGGGCCATGGCATCGCTGCGGTGCATGCCGAGCTGCTCCTGCAGGGCCGCGGACAGGTCTTCGTGAGCGGCCGCTGAGCCCGCCGCGAGCACGAGAGAGCATTTCTCAGCCGTCGCTCCGGCGTTGGATAAGCTCTCCGGCTGTTCGCCGCGGTGTCCAAGGTGGAGGGCGACGATTCCCGCTGTCATCAGGCGATGGCGAACGGAGCCGAAGCCTGTCTGCCGCAGAAGCTCCTCCAGCCTTTCGGGACCGGGGAAATCCATCACCGAGGCCGGCAGGTAGGAATAGGCCTCAGCTCCCTTGGAGCTCCTGGAGAAGACCCGGCCAATCCAGGGCAGCAGAGGCAGGAGGTACAGGGCGAAGAGACTCCTGAGAAAGGCGCCGCGCGGTGGCGTGAACTCGAGCAGCGCGATTCGGCCGTCAGGCTTCAGCACTCTCCTGAGCTCTCTGAGCCCCGCCTCGAGATCGCAGAGGTTCCTGATCCCGAAGGCCACGGTGACCGCGTCAAAGGTCTCGTCCGCATAGGGCAGGTTCAGAGTGTCGGCAACCAGGAGTGAGCAGCGCTTCTCATTGCGCTCCAGGCGTTTGCGTTCACCGATGGCGANCATTTCAGGGCAGAAGTCTGTTCCGATGACATGCCCGCCTGATTCCTTGTCCACATATCCGCTCAGCTCCAGGGCCAGGTCTCCCGTTCCCGTACAGGCATCGAGAATCCTGTCCTCTTTGCGGATNTCCANCGCAAGGGCTGTTCGTTTTCTCCAGCTGCGGTCCCTGTTCAGGCTGAGCAGATGATTGAGGAAGTCGTAGCGCCTGGAGATTCCGGAAAACATGTTCCGGATCCGGTCTCGATCTCTCGACAAGTTGACTTCTGGAGGTTGTTTTGTTGAAGACTTGGGCATCGGGCTGCGTCATACTTAAATGCGGAGTGTGGGCCTGNCGCTGTCCTTTGAGATTCGCGGCGGTATTCGCAGGAAGTCAAGTATCCTAACCCATGCGGAGGAAACATCCATGAGGCAGGGAGCGGCAAGACCTGTTGACCCAGGTCGGGACTTTCCGGTTTTTTTTCGATGGGCGGCGTGGGGCGTCCTGGCCTGCCTTTTCCTCGGCGTATTCAATGGTGTCTTCGCTGTCGAGGTCAAGCCGGCAGCTGGAGCGGGCGAGGTGGTCAAGCTCGGGGGCGTGGAGTGGCTTGGAATTGAAGACGGGCTCGAGAGTATCCGCCAACGCTATCAGCCAGCGCTGGTATGGTACGCGGGGAGTTCTTCTTCTGATGGGCTGGGACTGCTGAAGAGGCTGGAGAGTTCGTCTTTTCGCCGCCTGTTTTCCAGGTATGTTCTGATCCGGGTTACGGCAGCAGACCTGGGCAAGGGGTATTCACCCAGGCCGAATGGTCCGCGTCCGCGAAGAAAGGCCGTCAAGAAGAAGGGACCTGCCAGGCCTGTGCTGAAACCTGCTGAAAAACAAGCCACCGTGGGCGAGGAGCTGCGCCTTCCGGCTCGCGAGCCGGCCCTGGTCGTGCTTGATTTTCGTGAACGTCTTGTCGAACGCTATGACAACGAGCTGCCCGGAAGGGACACCCTGAGCTCGCGCCTGAAGAAAATTCTGAAGATCAGCGAGTACTACGCGCGCCAGAGCCGGCCCATCGAGAAGCTGCTGCTCGACTCAAAGGAGGCCCAGAAGCTCGGCAATCAACGTGCGGCTGTCCTCAAGGTAAGAGCTCTCGAGGACCCCGGTCTTCGCAAGAAGATGGACCCGGTGCTTCAGTCCTGGGTCGCTGCCATGATCAGGGACTATCGGCAGGAGGCGAGGAAGGCTCTCGACAAGGCGATCGGTCTCGAGAGGGAAGGGGACAAGCTTAAATCCGACAGCGGCCTGAAATATACCAAGGCGATTGATGCTTTCGAGAAGGTCGCCAAGGACTATCCGTTCAAGGATATCGTGGTGGAGGCTAACAGGCACTCGGGCGAGATTCTCAGGAAGATGACTGGCTTTGGCAAGAAGCCCTTTTGAGATCAAGGTTGGAACTCCTTCCATGAATTCTAGGTCGTCAGCTCATGGAGAGAGCCCGCTTCCTTCAACTGAGCTCGAGAACCCTCTCTCGCAGGGGCTCGATTCGAAGACCGCGCGGGAAATCGTGGGGATCATCCATAGCGAAGATCGAAAGGCGTGGGAGGCTCTNGACTCCGAGCTCGAGACCATCGCGGCCGTGGTAGATGCGGTGGCCGGAGCCTTCGAGCGCGGGCGGCGTCTCATCTATCTTGGGGCAGGCACCAGCGGGCGTCTCGGGGTTCTTGACGCCTCTGAATGTCCACCCACTTTTGGCGTAGACCCGGGCCTGGTCGAAGGCTTTATCGCAGGCGGCGATGGAGCTCTTCGAGAGGCCGTTGAGGGAGCCGAGGATTCTGTCGAGGGAGGAGCCCGCCTGGTCAGCGACGCCCTGGTCGGCGAGGGTGATGTCGTCTGCGGTATCTCTGCCAGCGGCAGGACTCCCTTTGTCGCAGGAGCGCTCGATGAGGCCCGCAGCCGGGGGGCGGTGACGGTGCTTGTCGCCGCCGATGGAGGNCTTCGTGAGACAGCTGAGNCANCTCCCTGGGATCACCTGGTCATTCTCGATGCCGGNCCCGAATGNGTAGCCGGCTCGACCAGGATGAAGGCCGGNACGGCGACNAAGATGGCGCTGAACATGATCACCACCGGGGCCATGGTTCGTTGGGGAAAGGTCTACGACAACCTCATGGTCGACCTGGTGGCCAGCAATACCAAGCTGGTCGATCGGGCGAGAAGGATCGTCGAGCAGTTGGGTGAGGTGGATTCCCGGGCGGCTCTCGAGTTGCTTGAGCTGGCGGAGGGTGGGGTCAAGCTGGCTGTGNTGATGGCGAGGAAGGGCGTAGGGCCGGACCGGGCCAGGGCCCTCCTGGGGATCCATAAGGGACATCTGCGTCCGGCCCTTGAAGAAAACCTCGATTCCGGAAGTTCGTAAACCCAACTGGGNTAATGGACTTGTGGNATTTCTTTCCGCCGCGTTGGACGCTTTGGTTGGCTCGTGCTATCCTGATGCATTGAAACGTACTTTGCTCCTTAACCAGCTTTCTGGAGAGGATTTCGCAATGCCTGTCTATGAGACACTTACGGCAGAGGCCTTTACCCCGAATTGGAAGGGTGAAATCGCGGTCAGGGTGAATGACATTCTGCGCCGCCGCAAAGGTCAGTTCAGTGATAAGCTGGAGGAGATTTCGCGTTTTATCGAGAGGGGTCTCGGAAAGGCTCTTCCTTCCGAGAGCCTGAAGAGCTCGCTCAAGAACCTGGTCAGGTCCTTGAGGAAACGCCAGGGGGAGATTGACGCGGGCGGGGAGCCGGTCCTTGCCGAGCTCGATGTGTTTTTCGAGCAGATTGTCCGCTGTCGGGACGACAACCAGATTGAGCAGTATTCGACCTACCTCTTCAAGGTCGAGATGGATCTGAAGATCTGNGCGATTGTCGTGGGGCGATTGCCTTGAGCGATTGCCTTGAGACGGCCGTCTTGAGGCGTTGGCCTTCCTTGCCGGTTCCGATTTGCGCACGGGAAAAAGACCGGGGCGGAGACAGGGAAGAGAAGACAAGAGAAGAAGGCGCGGATCTGCCGGGCGGATTTCGCATCGCCACCGCGCCGGGGTTATTGCAGAACGGCCTGGCGGCGGCCGTTTCGGGAAAAGAGTGAGGTAACCATACAATGAAGATGCTGAAAAATATCGGGGCTGGTGGACTCGTGCTCCTGGCCGGCATCGGCGGGTATTTCCTGTTCAGCTGGAACGGGATTGGCGAGAAGGTGGCTGAACACGGGCTCAGGATCGGCAAGGTTGAGGAGGAGGGGCAGCTCCACCAGGTGAGGATCGTCGGCAACGAGAAGGACATCGAGATTCTAAAGGGCGAGGTTGCCGAGGCCAGGAAGGAGCTCGTTGAGGTCCAGGGACAGATGAAAGAGACCCGGGGGAGGCTCGGTACGGCCGAGGCTGAGCTGAAGAAGGCGCAGGAGAGCTCCGCCAGGAACGAGGGAAAGGTGGGCGAGCTCAGCCGTTTGGTTGACAAGATTTCCCGGGAGCAGGCAAACCTGGCCGGGGAGCTCGCGCGCAGATCTCTGAAGGTCCAGGCGTTGGGAGAGAGCCTGAAGCAGCAGGAGGGGATCAACATCGACTTTGACCGACGCCTGCGGATGCTCGAGGACAAGGCTGGCTTGAAGCCGCCTATCCCCTGAGGCTGAAAAGCCTGCGGGTGTTTACGGTGGCCGCCTCGTCAATTTCCAGNGGGGGGATCCCGAGGAGCTCCGCCAGGAAGTCCCGNGTGAGCGCGGTATAGGCGGGCTCGTTACGTTTTCCCCGGTGCGGATGCGGCGGCAGGTAGGGACTGTCGGTCTCCAGCAGCAACCGGTTGAGCGGAACCACCGCNGCCGCCTGCTGGAGACGCTGGGCGTTTTTGTAGGTTACGTTGCCCGCGAAGGAGATGTGNAANCCGAGGGCCAGGCCTCGNTCNGCCTCCGCGGGGCCNCCCTCAAAGCAATGGAAGACGCCCGGNGGAATCCTGTCACGAGCTTCCAGGAGCTCGAGCAGNGGGTCGATCGCTTCNCGGCAATGAAAAATAACCGGGAGGCTGAGTTCCACGGCCAGGTCGAGCTGGTCCTGGAGNATCCCGGACTGGGNCTCAGGGGGAACCGTATCCCAATAATAGTCCAGGCCNATTTCCCCGACGGCGACCACCTCTTCCGGATGGGCATGGATGAGCTTCCGGAGACCGGCCAGCGCGGCTTCCGGGTCTTCAATGGGGGATTGAGGATGGATTCCGGCGCTGGCGAAAAAGTCGGCGTGCTCCNTGGCGAGCTCGATCGCCTGGTAGGTTGTCTCGAGGTCAATCCCGATATTGATGATCGATTTTACGCCAGCCTCCCGGGCCCTCCGGATCACGGCCTCGCGATCTTCGTCGAACTCTTCAAGATAGAGATGGGCATGGGAATCGATCATGTCGCCTGTCNTAGCTGAAACCTTTAATCGGCTCAGGGTTCGAGAACCCAGCCTCTACCGTCGCGATATTCGGCCTTCGTAATGGTTTCGCGCAACTTCCTGATAAAGGCCAGCGCGCCTTCCCTGTCCCGCCCCGGGGGTTGGAGGGCGTAGAGGCGGCTGTTCAGGGCGGCGGGAAAGAGAGCGGTGAGCGCGCGCTGAAAGAGAAGCGCGTCGCCATGATATTCCAGCGAAAGAACCAGCAATTCCCCAAGGGGTTTTTTCAGGCCTCGGCTGGCTGACCAGGCCAGGTAGAAAACGCGCGGAGCGATGCTGCCGTCGGATTCCAGGGCGGCAAGGTCTCTCTCGTCGAAGCTGCTGATATGGTCCAGGAGAGTGGAGACGAGGGCNTGGTTTCTGCCGGGCTTTCCCGCCTTCGTGATCAGCAGCCGCCGAGCTCTTTTCTGCTGGTCGGCCGACAGGGCGTCGGTGCCGAGAAAGCCGGCAAGCGCCTGGAAGTGCTGGTCGATAGGGATGCGAGGCCTGTTCATCTGTTCGAGGAGATTCCGAGCCGCGTTGGCCCTGATGTATTTCAGCAGCTGGGGAGCTGGGGAGGAGATGGAGAATTCCTGTTCGCCCTTATTTCGCAGATTGCAGACCGTCCGCACCTTCCCCGTCTTGTCGGAGAATTCTTCAACGGAGAGGTCGACAATCCAGTCGNTTNAAGGCTGGAGCTGGTAGATACGCACTGGGGAGGAGGGCGCCGGCTCTTTGCCGGGATTTTCCNNNCTGCGCCCCTGGAGTCCGGCCAGCAGAGTCCCGAGCTCAGCGCGCGCGGNCTCNGGAGCCTGGCTGAGCTGNGCCTGGAGGGAGATGTGGGTCAGGTGACCCTGGTCGAGAAAGANACATCTGCTGAGGACAAAGGATTCGGCTCGTACAGCCTCGGTTATGGAGCGGCTGCCGATTTTCAGGAAGGCGGCGCCCTGATCGTTATTCACCGGGGCTCTTTGTTCGCTTGAGGTTCCACAGGACGTCAGCAGCAGCATCAGGGCGANGCTNGCAGAGAGCTTTCCNCCAACCGGGAGAAGGCTGGTGACGAGGCCGGAAAAGGAGGGAAGTCGTTCCTCTCGTTCGACCATTTTCATGGGGATACCTTTTTGCTCCGTGGGAGGTTTCGCATGGCGAACCTGTCGAGGCCTCAGATCGTATTGTCTTCCTGGAGGCGTAGTCCTTCAGCCCTGGATTTTCTGAAGTAGTCGATCATCTCCAGCTGCGCCGCGGAGGCTTCGTCGAGGATAAAGGTTACATCTGCGTGCATCTGCAGCGCGCTGCCGGGCCAGAAGCTTGAGATGGGACCCTCAACGCTGGCCTTGACGGCCTCTGCCTTCTTCTTTCCGTAGGCCTGCAGGAGGATGCATTTGGCGTCCAGGATGGTGCCGATTCCAAGAGTGCTTGCAACCTGGGGCTGTTCGGATGGATTTTCGTAGAATCTCGAATTGTCGCGCAGGGTTTTTTCAGTCAGCGTCTTGATGCGGGTTCGCGAGGCGAGCGAGGAGGTGGGCTCATTGAAGCCGATGTGGCCGTTTGAACCGATTCCCAGCAATTGGATGTCGATTCCCCCAGCCTGGAGGATCTCCTCCTCATGCTGCCTGCATTTCTCGCCCAGCTCCGGCCCCTCGCTTGGCGGGAAGTGAATGTTTTCAGCCGGGATGTTGAGGCCATTGAAGAGATGCTCCTGCATGAAAGCCCGGTAGCTCTGGGGATGGTCTCCGGAAAGGCCGCAGTATTCGTCGAGATTGAAGGTGCGCACAGAGGAAAAATCCACCCCATCGTCTTTATGAGCCTCGATGAGGTGCTGGTAGACACCGATCGGGGTAGAGCCAGTGGCGAGCCCCAGGACCAACTCGGGCCTGTCCTCGAGGGCGCTGAGGATCTTCTCAGTGACGATCCGGGCGCCTTCTTCTGGATCTTTACAGACAACGACTTGCATGACTGGTTCTCACATCTCCCAGCTTGCTGATGATCGATTGTTTCAAGGGCTGGAGGCCTGCGTATTATGCGAACTGTCAGGGTCGCTGGCAATGACTAAGGTTGCTCTTGCCGTGGTCTGCGGCCCGGGAAATATCGGGCAGGCCGGGCGGCTCAGCGTTTTTTCCAGAAGGTCGGCAGCAGGAGGATGAGGAGGCTGTAGATCTCGAGCCTTCCCAGGAGCATGCAGAATGCCAGGGCGATCTTTCCGATGGGGTGGATGAAGGCGTAGTTCTTCATCGGGCCTACGTTTCCGAGTCCAGGGCCGATCGAGTTGAGCGCGCTCAATGAGGCCGATGCAGCGGTGTCGAGGTCCATGCTCCATTCCTGGCCTGTCGGCACCGGGGGCGTCGGCGCGTCCGGAGGACTGTGGGGCAGGACGCACATGATCACCGTGCAGAGAACCAACGCTACGATGTAGAGCGAGATGAAGCCCATGACGCCCCAGATGATGGAGTCATCGATAGACTTTTTGTCAACCGAGATGGGCTTGACAAGGTTAGGTATCAGCAATCGGCTGCATTCTCTGGCCATGTGCTTGAAGAGGACGAGTATCCTGATGATCTTGAGTCCACCGGCGGTTGATCCGGCACATCCTCCGATGGCCATCATGATGACGATCAGGGATTTGCTGAAGAGCGGCCATTGGTCAAAGTCAGCCGTTCCGAATCCGGTCGTCGTCAGGATGGCGACCACCTGGAAACCGGCGTAGCGCAGCATCGAGGCAAACCCCGACTCCACCTCGGTCCCGGCGGTCGTTTGAATGGTCTCTTGTGTCCACCACAGGTTGCAGGAAATCAGGATGGTGGCTGCGGCGAGAACCAGGAGATAGATCCTGAGCTCCGAGTTCTTCCAGAAGCGCTGGAAATCCAGGTTGAGGTAGACCTTGTACTGCAGGGCGAAGTTGAGGCCCGCGAGGATCATGAAGAGCGTGATGATGCCTTCGACCCACCCATTCTGATAGCCGCCGATGCTCGCATTGTTGGGGGAGAATCCACCCGTGGCCGTGGTGGCGAAGGCGTGATTGATCGCATCGAAGAAGCTCATGTCACCGGGATACATCAGCAGCACCGTCTCGAGGGCCGTCAGCCCGGCGTAGAGAAGCCACAGGCGGCTGGCGGTCTCCCGGATGCGCGGGGCGAGTTTCTCGCCGCCTGAGAGGCCGGAGGCCTCGGCTGAGAACAGCTGCATTCCACCAAGCGCCATCTCGGGAAGGATCGCGACCGAGAGGACGATGATTCCCATGCCTCCGATCCAGTGGCTGAGAGACCTCCACAGCAGGATGCTCTTGGGGGCTGCCTGGATGTCCGTAAGCACAGTTGCTCCCGTTGTGGTGAAGCCGGAGGCCGATTCAAAGATGGCTCCGGCGAAATCCTGGATGGCGCCGGTCAGCAGAAAGGGAATCGTTCCCCAGGCGATCATCAGCGTCCACACCAGCCCCACAAGAAGGAAGCCCTCCCTGCGCGACAGGCCCGGGAGGTCCTCTTCTTCGTAGTTCTTCTTGTACTGCTTGTGGAGATAGACTCCCAGGGAGACCATGACCACCGCTGGCAGGAGCCAGCCCAGCAGCGACCTCTCTACCGAGATGGAGTTGCTCTCACCTGAGGTCTCCGAGAACAGGTCCACAAGGAGGGGGACCAGGAGGACCCCTCCGAAGAACAGGTGAAACTTGCTGAAGAATCTCAGCAGGTAGGGTGACCGCATCATTTTTTCTCCGGCAGTTCAGCCGCAGCCAGGTAAGGAGCAGACGAAGAAATCCAGCGCTCCTGCCACGACAATAATATGCCCTACTTGGAATCGGGAGCGAAGAGTTTCTCGACGGTCTTGATATCCTTCGTCTTGACGCTGAGGATCACGTGATCACCAGGATTGATGATCGTATCTCCCCTCGGCAGCTCCGGTTCGCTGCTGTCTCCTCTCAGGATGGCCCCGATCATGGCTCCCGCCGGGATTCGTTTCTTTTCGTTCAGCTCGGACATGGGCGTTCCACAGACCTTGTCGTTGCCTTCCGGAGGAATCTTGAAGTCCAGGATCTCTATCTCGTTGTCGCCGAGAACGATGGTGTCTGTCATGTTCGAGGTGAGGTTGACCCTGCGAACCTCCTCGAGAATTCTCTGGGCCAGGGATCTCTGCGGGCTGATGAGGCTGTCGACGCCGGCCTGGTAGGCGATGGGGGCGAACTTGAAGTCATCTACCCTGCAGATCACCTGGCGGGCTCCGAGGTGTTTGGCGTACATGCTGATGAGGAGGGCGGTCTCTTCCTGCTTGAGCAGAACAGCTACCGCGTCTTTTCCTTCCGCCTCGACCTGCTCCCGGATGATGTCGATCTGGGTGGCATCGTATTGCATGACGGTGGTTCGCTTGAACCGGGACGCGGCCCACTCGGCGCGTTGCTGGTCAGATTCGATAACGGTCGGAGAGTAGCCGAGCTGCTCGAGATGGCGGGCGGTGTGGTAGCCAATCGTTCCGCAGCCGACGATGAGTATCTGGTGGACCTCCTGCTTGGGGAAGCCGAAGAACTCGAGATATTCGTCAACCTTGTCGTTTACCGTCAGCGTGAAGACCTGGTCGTTTTCCAGCAGCTCGGTATCGCCATCCGGGATGATGAACTCGGACTCGCGCTGGATGGCGATCAGGTTGCCGGGCTCGGGGATCTGGCCCTTCAACTCGCTCAGCTTCTTCTCGATCCCGGAGAAGTGATCCTTGACGGAGTTCTCGATGAGTACCAGGCGCCGATCATGGAGGAACTGGTGAGAGGAGAGCCCGGGACTCTTCAGCATATTGCCGATCTGCTGGGCGACAGTGTCTTCCGTTCCAAGAACCAGGTCGATTCCCATGTCCTTGGCGGCGCCTTCTTTCTCTTCACTGCTCTCGACTTCGGGCTCTTCCTCGCCGGGCGCTTCGTCAGGATCCTTTTTTTTCTTCTTCTTCTTCTTCTTCTTGTCATGTTTCCGGTCTTCTTCAGTCAGCTTGAAGTTTTCATCCGAATAGGTACTGTCGCGCATCCCGGCGATGGTGATCGGGTCGCCGAGTTTTTTCGCCTTCATGCAGCTGAGCATGTTCACCTCGTCGAGGTTGGTGACGGAGATGAAGAAATCGGCCTTTTCGATGCCGGCCTCCTCGAGGGCGCTGGTGCTTGAGCCATTGCCGTTCACGGCGATGACATCGAGCTTGTTCACCTCTTCGCAGGCAGCTTCGCTGCTGTCGATGACCGTTATGTTGTGGCCTTCTTGAGCCAGGATCCGGGCGAGATAGGTTCCTACCTCGCCAGCTCCGACGATGATCAGATTCACTTCTGGAATATTCCTTCGTTTTTCCCGGACCCGTTAGCCAACTCTGAACGGGCAAGGATACAGGCACTTTTTGTGCCAACCCCAACAAAATACAGGTAGACGTGCGATGTGCAAGAGAGTCTGCAAAGAACCTCTGAAGAATCAAAAAAATGCTTAAACCGGTAATGGGTGGTTTAGAATAGTTGACTCAAGTCCTTATATTTCAATTAGTTTGGAGAATTTCAGGACAATGGCGAAATTACTCATCATCCTGGTTTTGTCGACATTATTCATCAGCACGGTGACTTTTCTGCTCGTTATTGAAGGCAGCGAAGAGCCCCAAAAAGCCTCCCAGGCGGAAAAGAGACCAGATCCTGCGGCTGTGCTGGGGCCTCAGCTTAAGAGTATTTCTACCGCTGTTACCAGGCTCAGCTCTGACCTGGGCAAGCTCAAGAGCTCGCTCCAGCTCCAGTTGACCCAGCTCGACAGCAGGGTGAAAGCTCTCGATGCCAGGGTCAAGGTGCTCTCTGAGCCGGTGGAGGAAGAGCCGGCAGAGAATACCGGGGATCAAAAATTCGAGGCTTCCGAGGCACCGGAGAAAGAATAGGCAGGGTGCTGCCCTTCTTCGAGCGCCGAGTGAACACTCGAAACTTGCAGGAGCTTCAATTATTGTAGGGGGCGGGATGTGCGAACTAATGCAAAAGCGGAGGATGCCGGAAATGAAATTCAGCCTGAAATTTGCCGTGATCGTTCTCAGCCTGGCGGTCGTTTATCTGCCGGCTGCTGGTTCCCTTCTGGCCCAGGATGGTACGGCGGACGCTTCCAAGCCGGCGCCTGAGCCTGAGTTCAGGTCTGAGAAGTACAAGGAGTCCTACGACAAGGGCAAGAAGGAGTTCGGGGCGGGAGAATACAAGGACGCGTCCAAGTCCTTCAAGAAGGCTCTGAGCGGAGCCAGGACCAAGGAGGACAAGGCCCAGGTGAATAAATGGATCCTGGGCTGCAAGGGTTCGTCTGTCCTGAAGAAAATTGAGCAATACAAGAAACGCAATCTCTGGAACGAGGCCTATGACCAGCTTCTCATTGCGATTCAGCGTTATGGAGAGACTCCCATCAGTGGACCGTTGATGGAGCTCTTCACCGACCT
>PAOC01000031.1 GCA_002708465.1 Planctomycetota bacterium | reverse complement strand
TGGCACGGGACTTGAACTGTATTCCGAGGGGAAGCTGTGTAGATAGCCGGTAATGACTAGAGAAATTGTCGAGGCAGAGCGGTTGCCAAGATCAGTGTTTGGACAAAATGAAGATTCACGACCCGCGGCGGGTCCATACGGATTCGAGGTTCTCTCTATGGAGGATGCTTGCGTCCGCGCCGGCGAGACGCGGGAGCGCGGCTTCAGCCTGCTCGAGGTCGCCTTGTCGACGGTGATTCTCGGAGCGGTGCTCATCGGTACGCTCGGTTCGCTTTCAACCGCGGCCATCGGCCAGCGTAACGATGGG
This sequence comes from Planctomycetota bacterium, assembly GCA_002708465.1. The sequence goes on along the minus strand of PAOC01000031.1, from coordinate 18,113 downwards.
GCGAGGGTGGAGAGCCAGCTGCTGCTGTCTCGTGTCATGGAGGAGCTTCGAGCCACGGCGTTCAATTCACTGGTGAGCTATGATGGGACCTGGATCGAGGAGGGTCGGCATCGAGCCGACATCAATGTCTCTCCCCGCGGCCCCGGCCTGCTCAAGCTTTCAGTCAGGGTTCGGCAGCTGGAAAATGAGGAGATAGAGACACGCGGGGTCCTGCTGGTTATGAGGCCCTAGGAGCTTTTTTCTGATGAATACAACTGGACGACAATTCAGATCTCTTTCAGCGCCTGGGGCTCAGTCTTCCGAGGCGGGCTTTACGCTGGTGGAGGTTTCCGTTGCGGTGGCCGTGGGGGCGCTCTGTATGCTGGTGCTCGGCCAGGCGCTCTCGAGCGCAGCGGGTTCGAGCGAATCCATTGTTCGCCAGGCTGAAATGCTCAACGGAGTCCAGAGGTGCATGGAGGATCTGCGCAAGGAGCTGCGATGCGCGAGCGCCGACCTGGCGGAAATATCCATCTCGGATGGAAATGATGTCCTGGTGCTCAAGACCAGCGGTTCTTTTTCCGACGGCCTTCGCTGGGGTGCCTGCGACGAGGCGGGTGTCTGGCAGGCGGGCTGGTCAGCGCGCTTTCGCGTTGTTGACAGCCACCTGGTGCGTGAGGCGCTTGATATTGCCGGGCGCGTCAGGGGAGAACCCCGGTTGCTGGTCAGGGGAGTGGAGGCGGAGGGGGACGACGAAAAGGGCTTCTCGGTCGAGAAGACCGGCTCTCTTTTCAATGTGGAGCTCAGGTTGCTGAGGAGCTTTCGCAACGGGACGGAGCTGCGGCGTGTTTTTTCGACATCGGTTAAATCATTGCCTGGCCTCCTTGGAGGCTGATGACTGGCTGTACGACAAGAGACTCGGAGGAGTTGATTCCAGTGTTACGAGATGCTAAAGATTATCAGGGCGCGAACGCGAGCGAGGCGGGCTATTTCAGCCTGCTGCTCGTTGTTGGCGTGTCGCTGATCGCCACCGCCGTATTGACCGCGACGGCTACGATGGNCACATCGACACGAGATGTNCGCCGCCAGGGGAACCTCGCCNCCGCCCGCCTGGCGGCCCGNTCGGGAATTGCCGAACAGGTTGCCGATATTGTCGCTGTACGTGACATGGCCCCGGTCGGCGAGCCCTTCAGCGGCCTGGACAGCATTGACAGGAACCAGCTCCGGGGGCCGGGAGGCTTTACGGCTACGGTTACCGGCAGGCTCCTGGGCGATCACGAGGGAACGCCGGTTGCCCAGTACGATGTNTTTGTCGATTCGCTGCNGGGCTCCTCGATCTCCCGNCGCCTNGCGATCTCTTCTTACGCCTACGTNCCTGACAAGGNGGCCTACGATTCNGGGGATCCGGATGCCGCCAGGGCGGATGCNCACGCCGTGGTAGAGGTTCGTTTCCAGGGCAGCGANGTCTTTGACTATTCGTATTTCATCAATCACTGGGGNTGGTTCTTTGGCGATGATATCGCTTCCAACGGTAACGTTCGCTCCAACGGCCAGTTTGATTTCGGACATCACANNTCCGCCGTCAATGGCAGCCCGCGNTACGAGGCTTCCCANGGNTCCCANNTGCTGGGGTACATTGATGACAATGGTGATGGCGTCAAGGATGGAAGCGATGGGGGCGTTTATTCCTCCGTATCCGTCATGAACGCCGACAATGTAGATGGGAGCGNCGGGGTGTCGNGCAATCGTCACNTAACCCCTGNAGTNGTNGAGATGCCGAATCTGGNTGATCTNTCTTTTTACGAACAGAAAGCTGNNGNCCGCAACTCCAGTATTGGNGTGGAGGGGNCTTTTGAGGTNGACGGCGTTCTTGGNGATGGNGNCACAGAGCCGCAAAACCTCTACCTGGTTGGAACGNGAGAGGCNCCAGTTNTTCTCAACGGTCCGGTGGTGGTTCGGGGGAGCGTCATTATCTCAGGCTACGTAAGCGGGCAGGGCTCCATCTATGCCGGCGGCAATATCTACGTTGCCGATGATCTGCTCTATCTGAACCCGCCCGACAGCATTCGTCCGGATTCGAATGACCAGCAGAGTGTGGAGNGATGGAGGTCTGAATCCGCCGTACGGGACTCGCTGGGTCTCTTCGCNNGNGAACATATCGTGGTNGGCGATTATACCGATGATTGGTGGCAGACAAATGTTTCCNACTGGNTCAACCACGACCTGAATAANTCCCGNGAAGATGCNGGCANCGATGGCATTCAGAATACCCGCGAGGGNCCNGATGGCATCCTGGGCACNGCGGACGATGATTTNATGGAGGATGATGGNGTCTGGACCGTGANCCACTACACCGAGGAAGATGCCGAGAGAGGNNTGATTCCCGAGGGTAGCAGGCCTGGCGATGTCATCCCCGGCAGCGGGGAGGATATCGATGGGGATGGTGNATATGACGACACCACCAGGATGTCGGAGTTTGATCTTCCGCAGGCGCTCTCACAGGAGANCTGGGCCGGCAATCTCCAGGAGGGCGAGGNTATCACCTATTCGCAGGTNGCCACCTCNGAGATNGNCCGTCTCGATGCGGCCTTCTACACCAACCACACCTTTGCGGCAGTGGTNTCGAANCCNGATGGGGTTATCCAGGTGAACGGTTCGGTTGTTTCCCGTAATGAATCGATCATCTATGCCGCCGATGGACTGGAGCTGAATCACGATGAGAGGCTCACCGGCAGGGGAAGCCCGCAGAGTGGTTTTGATAGCCCTCTCGGATGGGATCCGGTCAGGTTTATCCACTGGGATTTTGACAAGCTTCTTCCGGCGGAGGTTATCGCTTCTACAGAGAGGATCGCCGACTATCTTGGCGGCATTTCAGGCGGAGGAGGAGAATGATGCGGGCGCTCAGGCTGTTTACTTTCCTGGTTGTGATCGGAGTCTTCGTGCCGTCCTCGGCGGGCGCCGGAGAAAAATTCTCCCAGCCCAGCCCCGGCAGGAAGGCCGCCCCCACGGCGGGGACCAGGCATCTCTTCATCAACAAGACGGCTATCGCTGAGCGTGCCGAGGCCAGGCGGAAGGCTCTTCCATCCCCGGGTAACCCGAACGCGGGCCGCGGATTCCTTCTCGAGAAGGCCCAGGGAGGGCATGGTACCGACAGGCTCTCAATGGCGAAGCTGCGTCATCGGCAGCTCGAGGGCTACAGGCGCCGGGAGATTGCCTCGACCTCGCCCGCGGATCTTGCCGGGAAGCGAGAGGCTCAGACGAGCGGCACATCAGTGAAGAAGGAGTCTGAAGGCGGCTATTCCGCGATCGCCTGCGCCTTCGGCGCCCTGGCAGCCGCGGTCTTCGTGGTATCGCTCAGGCGCAGGGGACGTCGAGAGGGTNAAAAGAAAAAAGCGCGCAGGTTCTGAGCGAACCGGCGCGCTTATCCGCCAGGAAGGGGTCTGCGTGGAAGCCTTACTTGAGCTTCGCGAGAACCTTCTGGGCGTTTCGGGGAATCTTCGGCGCTTTAACCTTGCCGAACTCCGACAGCTTGTATTCAAAGTGAAAGGCCGCGTGTTCGCCGCCGATGATCTTATTACCTTTGCGGCGGGTCTTTCCCTTGCGGCCCGTCAGCGCGGTAACCTTGATACGGATGGGAAGTGAGGTTTCGGGATCAATCTCGATTTCATAGAAGGCGTTGGTCATTGTCTTGTCCGCACCGGACACGAATTCGGAAACCGTTCAGCCGCCGCCGAGACAGCCGGATTTTTCGACGGTCAGGTAGTGATCGAGAGCCTCCCTGGTCGGGGTCTCGACGAGCATGATGGTCGGCATGATGGCCTCGGCTTCTTTGCCCGAGAGACGCTTCTTTGAAACAACCGTTCTGCCGCTCCCCTCGAGCTCGATTTCCTCGGCTGCCTTCGCCGGGTCTGCTCCGGCCTCGGCTTTGGCCCGGTCAGCGTCGAGCCACCTGCCGCTTCTCTTTGCGTGGCGCAGCGCCTGCTTGAGAACCTCCTGGGGAAAATTGAAGAAGGTCTGGAGCTTCTTACCCTGCGGATCGGAGTAGATGTTTCGCCAGGCGCCCTCGAAAAAGCGAACGCCCTTCCTGGGTGTCTTGTAAGACTCCTGCGCAGAGATGTGAATCAATCCCCTGTAGATGTCCCCCTGGTAGCTTTCCTTGACCGCGAATTGGTGGATCTTGTGATCCTTGGTGTTGGAAAGTCCTCCCTGGACAGTGAGGGTCGTTTTGAAGCCCTTGATCTTTGAGAGGTTTTTCGCGGCCTTTGCCAGCTGCGAATAAGGGGAGGGAACCTTCTTGCTGGAAGAATCCTCCGCGAAGAGGAGACCCGTACAGGCGGTCATTAGCGCCGCGGGAAGCAGAGCCCTGGCGAAGAGAGATCTCATCATGTCACCTTTCTTTCGGGGTGATTTGTACTGACTGGGTTTCCGGTTAAGCGGGTCTTTTGCCCACACGGCAATTGTATTTCTATTCTGACCGTCGGAACAAGAATATTTGCGGGTGCGTGACGCAACAGATCCGTCACAAAACTGATTAAGTCGTTCTATTTTATGATCTTGCGAGTCACCCGCAGGCCGCTGAGTATCGGCGGAAGCTCTCCCCGGGCTTTCAGTTTCAAGAGCAGATTCTCTCCCAGGGTGACATCATCGATTGTCTTGATGATGCTCCGCCGAGGTCCGCCGGCCTCGCCGGCAATGTCCAGCTTCTCGATCCGGGTGGTTCCATCGAGCTCTACATCAAAGATCCGCCGGCCAGCCTTGACGTCTTCCGGTTCGGCGAATACAAGCTGGACAGTGTAGAGGTCTGTGCTGATTTTTTCCGTGGGCTTCCGCATATTCCAATGCCCAGCTACGTTTTCAGCCGGAACCGCCGCGTCTTTTTTACACAGGAACTGGGCTGGCGAGAGACTTACATTGGAGACCCGCAGCTCGCCGATGAGGTTGTTGCCTCCCTTGGCACCCTTGGCGATCGCGTATTTCGGTTTTTTATTGTCCCACCACAGGCCGCGGTTTGCCGGTCCCTGGTGTTCGCCGGCCAGCTTGCCGTTGATATACAGGGCGCCGCGTCCGGTTGTGGCATCGTAGGTAAAGGCGATGTCGGTCCACTTGTCCTTGGGAAGCTCGTTGCCGGGCTCGAGCCGGATCGCCTTTTCATTGTTGTCGCCGGCCTCGTTGGCGACAAAGTACCGAACCCGGGCCTTCCGGTTGTCGAATACGAATCCGTGCTGCTTATCTTTCCCCGACTCCCTGGCATCAACATAGTCGATGTTAGAATCGACCCGTACTTTCAGCTCGACGGAGATGCTGGCTGGCGCGAGCCCGGCGTAGCCTTCGATCTTCGCTTCGAGCGCATCCTTGCCGCCGTCCTGTCCAAGGCTGCCGGAGAGCTCCGGGCCACCTCCGGCGTTCCCAGGCGAACCGGCGTAGAGCTTCGCTCGACTGGCGATGACTGGATTTCGGCCCTTGACGAGATTTTCAAGCTCAAGAGCCTTGGCTGTTTTCTTCCTGAGAGGAATGATGATTTCCGCCTCTCCCTCAAGCACGGAGGAGGCCACCCAGGGGAGAGCTCCAGCCTCGATCAGGCTGGAGTGGATGCGCCTGTACCGGAGGTCTTTGCCGCTCAGCTTGACCCTGGCGTCAGGCGATGGGCCGCCCACGCTGGGGTAATCAATCCAATAGGCACCGTCTCTCGCCCGACGGTCTCCCGGCGCTCCGAAGTTGAGGCCGAGGTCGCTGACGTCTTTGTCATCGTTCTTGTAGGTGGTGAAGGTCCACATCTCGGCTTCAGGCATGTGTACGAAGGCGAGCGATGCCTGGTTTTGATAGGAGCAGGTACAGGTGCGGGTATAGTCCGGCGCGTTGAGGATCCCTCCCGCGGGGATCAGGTTGGCGGTGCAGCCGGAGCGGAAGCCGCCGAGATTGCCCGTTCCGGAGTCGCTGGTGAGATCGTAAAAGCCTGCCGCGGCCGAGCGGAAGGTTATCATGTTGGGGCAACCGATAGCGGTATTGCAGCCGTAGTTCCTCGTATAGGACCAGTTCACAGGCTGCCCGGAGACCGGATGGCTCTTTTTAACCCTCGCGCCGGTGAGAAGGTCGTAGGCGTGTCCGGGCGCGCCATCCGCCTGGGTGACGATCAACTGGCCAAGAAGAATGGGCGGACCATGGTATTTGTCCGAGTTCTCCCACAGCTTCTCACCGGTGCTCCCGCGGTAGGCGACCATGCCCTGGCCTACCTCATCGCCCGCCCGGTCCCTGGCTTTGCTGCCCGCCTGCAGAAGAACGTCGTGTTCCTGTGAATAGCCGAGCCAGGTTCCGAAGACTCGCTTGTCTGTTTTCCAGAGNATCTTGCCTGTACTCATCTCGATCGATTTGATGGAGCGCTCTTCTTTTGCCACCTTGCCCCGACGCTTGTAATAGTTGAGCTGGGCATCGGTGAGGCGGTCCATGAAGAAGACCTTGCCGTTGCCCGCGGCCAGGGTGTTGTGCCTGATGTTGTAACTGGCTTCGTGCTCGCAGATGATCTTGCCGCTGTGGCGATTCAGTATCGCGATCCGCTTGCTGCCGACGCCGACCCAGCTGCCGTCCTTGCCAGCGGTTTTTGGCTTGTAGCCGGGGAGACCAAAGACCTTGCTGAGGATCGCTCGCTTGATAACGACGGCGGCGGCATCTGACTCGGCCCTGCCGGGAACCGTCTCCAGGTATTTGCGCAGCTGTTTCTCGAGGTCGTCTGTTTTGGCCTTCCCTCTGACCTTGGGGGGGATCTTCTGGTGCATCGATTCACAGCCCAGGAGCCGGTTGAGATTGGCGGTCAACTGGTCCTTGATATTCTGCTTCTTGTCCCTGGGAGTCACTTCAAACTTTTCCAGGTCGGCCAGTTGTGTAAGCAGTTTCTTCACCTGGTCATCTTTCAATCCGTTGATTTCGTCCTTCGAGTAATCCGGGTAACGCACCTTGGTGGGTTGGATGCCGGCGATGAGATAGTCCTGCGAGATCCCCAGGTAGCCCCATTCGAGGGCTTGAGGATTTTCGCCACCGTCCTGGACCTTGAATTCTGANACGGTTTTTCCTGTGTCGGGGTCGAGCTTGAGNCAGCCTTTTTTATAGATCGCGTAGATGCCGTCGGGCATCGAANCGTAGTTGCCGCCGAGAATATTGGCTCCAGGCTGATGGTCGGTGTTGTCGTAAGGGACTCCGAAGTCCTTGAGGGCTCTTTCCCACAGGAGTCGGCCGGTATAGGCATCGATCGCGCGCAGCATGTCGCGNCCTTCGATGATGACCCGTCCATCGACGACCTGGGGTGAGGGACCATGCCCATGTCGGGGTAGCACCCCGGCATTTGAGGGGCCGCCAAACCAGAGCAGTCCAAGGGGGGCCCGGACATTCATTTCCCGGGAAGCGACGGAATTGGATACATCCCCGTGCTGGTGGGTCCAGTTGTCTGAGCCAGCCGGTGGGGAGAGTTTCCTGGCCAGGAAGAGGTCGGCGCCGGGGGTGGTCTTGCAGTCGTGGAGGTCTTCAGAGGCGAACGCCTTTTCAAGGGCCTCCAGTCCCGCCGGAAAACAGGCCGCGCCGGTGTAGGGCCGCAGCAGCTTGAAAATAGTCCTGGCGTACTCCCCGGGCTTCTCATTGGCGAAGGCAAGGTCTTCGGAGACGACCAGGTCGGCGAGATAAGGGGCCAGGGGGAGTTCCAGCGCCTCCGCCTCGACGATGGCGATTCGCTTACCGTAGAGCCCGGCTGAATCCAGCTCTCGTCTGAAGGAGTCGACTTTGTCGCTGTCGGGTTCGATGACTACCAGGTGGAGCTCTGACTGGGTCGCGAGAGCGGAGACAAGCTGGCCGGAGCCAATCCCAAGCGCCACGCAATAACCTTTCCGTGCTCCCGTGGTTTCCAGGATTTGAGTCGCCACAGATGCCCATTTCTGTCCAGGAACTCCAGGCCTGGCGTCCGGCTCTGGCTGGGCAATGACAGTCGGGTGGCTCAGCGGTGTGAGGTCGAGGTCAAAGCTCAGGTCGGAGCTGTCGGCTCTCTGTTGATGTACGACTACCGCCAGCAGGTTTTTTCCCGGTTGGAGAAGATCACCCGCCACCTTGAACTTGTCGAAAACGTTTTCATTCTTGATCTGGATACCTGAATAGGTCTTGTGGCTCACCTCACCATCAGGCATGCGCAGGCGCACGGCCTGCTTCCCATTGAGATAAACGATGGCGCTGTCATCGGCCAATAGCTGGAGCTCGAGGTCGCCAAACCGGAGTTCTTGCGAAAGTTCGAACGAATGCCTGAAATAACAGGCCGCGTGTTTATTGTTTTTGTCTTTCCCGAAGTCAATCCGGGTTTTTTCTTTGTCTCCATAACCCAGTTGAGCCTTGCCGGCCTTCCACTTTGAGTCATCAAAACCGGTGGTGTGCCACTCAGCGCCGGGGTCCTGGCCATCATCCCGGTATTTCCAGATGGCCCCCCGGCTTACGATGCTGCTGAGCTTGACGACTTCAGGCGCGGGTTCTTTCTTTTTAACCTGGAGCCCGGTTTCTTTTCCGCCGAAGCAGTAGATCCTGCCGGTATCGGTACTGACAAAAAGTTTTTCATCACCAGCGATCATATTGAGCGCTTCGTCGGGAATCTCGGTACTCCAGGTGACCCTGGTTCCCGCGATGATGTTCGAAAAATCGACCGCGAGAATGAGCTTACCCTCGCCCTTGCAGTACAGGTGCTTTCCGGCCTGTATAAAGACGCTCTTTACTTTCTGGTCCATCGGCGCGGCCCATGTCTTGCGTAACCTGATGGTGCTCTGCACCTTGCCTTTGCGGTCCTTGGTTTTATGGTTTTCCCAGCGCGGCTGGAAGCCTCGGAGGCCATCGCCATCGTGGCAGATGATAGAGTGGTCATTGATCAGCAGGGCGTCGAGTTTCGTGATGAATTTACCGTTATCGAGACGGTAGGCGCAGTTGCGGTTCAGATAAAAATTTTCACCGAGCACCACGTCGTAGCCGCCGCCGCCCTTGGTTCCCATATTCCGGGCGCTGACATCGTAGTGTTTTATGGCGCCCGTTTTCCTGTCGTAGACGGCGGGCATGGTCCGGCCGCCGGAGACAACGAGAAAATCTTCATTGGCCGCCAGGTACCCCTGTGGAGCTATTCCGGAGAAGGCCGGACTGCCGTGCTGCTGGGTCTGGAAGCTGGAGCCCTCGCCGCTATTGGTCCAGATGACGCGTCCGGTTTCGGCGTCAAGGGCATGCAGGAAGATTCCCATGAAGGGCCAGATCCCTGCTCCAAAGTAGATCTTGTCATCGTAGACGACGGGGCCTCCGCGGGCCGGCCAGGTGCTTATGAGACGATCATTGCCGAGGACTCGTCTCTCGCTGGGGCCGCCGCGGAATTTCCAGACGAGCGAGCCATCGGCTGTGCCGAGGCAGTAGAGGTAGCCGTCATCGCAGATGATGAAGATCTTGTCTTTCCAGATAGCGGGCGAGAACCTCACGGGGCCGTTGGTATAAAAGCGCCAGAGCTCTTTCCCTGAGTCGGTATCAAACGCGGTGAGCTTGTCCGAGATCATGGAGGGAACGAAAAGTCGTTTCCCGGCGAGGACAGGTTCGTAGAGACGGTCAAATTGCAGCTTTTCCTGCTCAGCCGGCCAGGCGGCGTCAGGTTTCGGCAGCTCCAGCGTCCACTGAAGATAGAGCTTCGCGGGAAGCTCGGCTGCCGAGGTCCCCCGGCGCGAGGCATCTGCCCGCCACATAGGCCAATCAGCCGCGAGGGCGTGAACACTGGTGATCAACAGGAGCGTGATCAGCAGTGGGGCTCTATTCATAAAGAGGGGAGGCAAGACGGAGGTGCGGGGCATTTTCATCAGTTCAATAATAACAATCTACAGATGTATTCCCCGCTCCAAAAAGTCGATGTTAGCGTCTTCTGTAGCTTAAATCCAGTTCAGGTTGACGCTAAGCGGGAGAGGTTTATGCGTTTTGTTTGCAGGAGAGGTCAATCGAGGTCGAAGCGGACGCCTTGGGCCAGCGGCAGCTCCGTTCCATAGTTGATCGTGCAGGTCTGGCGGCGCATATAGGCTTTCCAGGAGTCGGACCCGGCCTCCCGCCCGCCGCCAGTTTCCTTTTCACCTCCGAAGGCTCCCCCTATCTCGGCGCCGCTTGTTCCGATGTTGACGTTGGCGATTCCACAATCGCTGCCGGCAACGGAAAGGAATCGCTCCGCGTTCCTGACCGAGTCGGTGAAAATTGCCGACGAGAGGCCCTGTCGAACGTTGTTCTGTGCCGAGATAGCTTCATCCAGCCCATCAGTCTCTAGCAGGTAGAGAATGGGGGCAAAGGTCTCTTCACGGACGATTTCCATCCCGGAATCAGCCTTGATAAGGGTGGGCTGCACGAAGAAGCCCGGTCCCTCGATTACCTGGCCNCCGGTCAGNACCTCGCCGCCGCTGTCCCGNGCNGCTGCNACGGCTTTTTCAAAGGTGTTGACAGCCTNTTCATCGATGAGGGGGCCGACAAGGGTCTTTGGGTCAAGCGGGTCACCNACGATGACGGATTCAAAGGCCTCGGTCAGTCTCTTTGCGAGTGTCGGCAAGATTCCTTTTTGTGCCAGGACCCTCCTGGTCGTTGTGCACCGCTGCCCCGCAGTTCCCAGCGAACCGAAGAGTACGGCCCTGAGGCCCAGGTCGACGTCGGCATCGTCCAGGATGATGATCGCGTTGTTGCCGCCCAGCTCGAGCAGGCTTCGCCCCATTCGTCCGGCGACAGCTACCGCTACTTCCCGTCCCATTCGGCAGCTTCCGGTCGCGCTGATCAATGGCAGGCGTTCATCCGCCGCGATCCGCTCGCCGGTTTCAGTTCCCCCGCAGCAGAGGTTGAAGACCCCGGCAAACCCTTCTGGTTCGAGCACCCGGTTACAGATTTTTTGTACGGCAATTGCCGTCAGGGGCGTTTTCTCGGAGGGCTTCCAGACGATGGTGTCACCGCAGATGGCCGCGACCAGGGCGTTCCAGGACCAGACGGCTACGGGAAAGTTGAAGGCGGTGATGACTCCCACGGGACCAAGGGGGTGCCACTGTTCGAACATCCTGTGATCAGGACGCTCGCTTGGCAGGGTGGCTCCGCCGATCGTACGTGAGAGTCCTACCGCGAAGTCGGCAATATCAATCATCTCCTGGACTTCGCCCTCACCCTCGGAGAGCACCTTGCCGCATTCGAGGGAGACGAGCTTTCCAAGGGGTTTCTTGAACCGCCTGAGCTCTTCACCAATAAGCCTGATATATTCTCCCCGACGGGGGGCTGGGAGCTTTTTCCAGTCTTCAAACGAGTTGTCCGCGCCCTGGATGGTGTTGAGGGTTTCCTCAGGGGTTGCTCCAGTCACCCTGGCAAGCTCTTCAGAGTTTGCAGGATTGATGGAGACGAGCTCTTCGCCTTGGCCGGACCAGGTGCCATTCGAGCAGACTCCAGCCTCAACAGGTTGCAGGTCGAGTTCCGGGGGTATTTCGCGGGTATTCATGAAACTGTGCTGTTTAGCCGTAATGAAGCGGTTTTAGGGTTCTCAGAAGGGAATTGTCCCTTTCAGCATACAAACATCCACTACCGTCTTTCCTCCGGATCCATTGTCATTTATCCGTAGTTTCCGACTCAGAAATAGTCCATATAGGCTTTGGAATTCCGATAACTCTATTTTTTACAATATGTTGTGTCATCCTGACTGGCCTGGAACGTGTTCTGGAGGCTTCTGTGACAGGATGGAGGGTTTGAGAGGGTCTCTGAGAGCTGGTTAGAACTATTTTAAGTCATTGTAATGTATAGCTTTGTGTTTTTTTCGTAAGGAATTTACAGGACTTAGAGACCTGGGGCGAATCTTCTGTAAATAGGGCTTTGTCGCGTGTATCCTTTTACGACTGAACTAATTGGGATCTGTTAAAAAAACCGACATTGGAGGCGCTCCATCCATGGACGCAACCACCAAGAAACTATTGAATTTGCTGGGTTCTGACGACTTGGAATTACGAGTCGCGGCGGCCCAGGTCTTTTCCGAGCTCGGGATCTCTACGAAGCCTGTTATCAAGGCTCTCGGGAATTGTCTCAGGGAACCCTATGAGCCCATGCAACTGGCTGCTTTGAAGGGACTTGCGCGCCTGGGGGCGGCTGATGTGTCCCATCTGGTGGTGCCCATGATTCTCAAGGGCGGCATCATCCGGGAGCATTCAATGGCTGTGATTACGGCCATTGGTCCTTCCGCTATCCCGCAGCTTCGCGACCTCTACGAGGAGGCTGATTTCAACGGCCGCCGGGCGATCATATCGACCCTGTCNGCTGTGAATGGAAAATCCGCTGTAGAATTCCTCCTGAAGAAGNTTGAGGAAGAATCCTTTGAGCAGCAGCAGCACCTGCTGGCGCGTCTCTCGGATTCGATCAACNCGATGAAGCCTGCNCAGCAGACCCCGGTGNTTCCGCTTGTGCAGAAGCTTCTGCGCGGGAAGCCTGATTCGGCNAGTCCTTACCTGCATATCTCAGGTCTCATTCTGCTCGGCTGTTTCAAGGGCAGGTCGCTTGCCGGCCGGGCCAGGAAGATTCTCAGGAATTACGCTGACCAGAGGCACCTCCCGGAGATCCGGAGGTTTGCATTCATCTCGCTCTACAGGCAGTCCGATGAGTTGAAGGCGACGCCNGATTACACGCGTTTCCTGCAAAAGAGTCTTTGCGATGCGGACTGGGAGAATGTNGCCCAGCATGCCCTGACGGGTTTCAAGAAGATCGATCTTCCCGCCAAGGACTCCATCAAGCTTGTTCAACTGCTCAACAAATCTCCGCACTTCGCTGTGCATATTCATATCTTCGAACGGCTCAAGGGGATCGACAAGCCCGAGATCGCCGCGGCGATCGTCCCCTTCCTTTCGGACTCACGTTTCAGGGTTCGCGAGGCGGCTGAGGCGACCTTGCGCGAGATCTCTTCGGGTATCGAGAGTCTCTTCAAGACTCTTGTCGAGTCTGAGGATCTCGAGGTCACCCAGAGAGTGAACTCGATTCTCCAGGAGTTCCCCCAGAAGACACGCTGCAAGTATCTCGATCGCGCGGTGAAGCGCCTGATTCTTCTCTTTGAGAGAAACGATGTTCGCTATCGCTCCTTCCTGGAATTTGTAAAAGGCGTGGATGCGGATCCGCTGCGAACCAAGGTGTATCAAAAGGCCGTTAAGCTGAAGAATGGTTCGAGCCGCGATAAGTGGGTTCGCATCACCGAATACATGCAGCTGCTGTGGGATCACCACATCATCACCTCCGAGGGGCGGTATTTCTTCGCTATCGCTCTCATTCGCCAGAGCTCGAGGGATCTTGATCCGGCCTCTCGCAGATCGGATCTCGGTTTGCGGGTTTTGCGCGCGCTGATCTACGACAGCTATATAGAGCTCGTGGAGAAGATCACTGTCGATAAGCACATCGACCCTGAGGATTACTACTATCTCGGTTTCCATTTCGCCGAAGAGGGCGAGCAGATGGGCCGGTTTGGCATTCGCATGCTGAGACACCTGGTTGAGGCCTTCCCCCGTAATAAGATCTCGGAACAGGCCCAGCAGAAGCTGAGGCTTCATCTCGGAGATGAGGTTGAAGAAGAAGAGGCCGCCGAGCCCTCCAAGGCCGAAAAGGCAAAGAAACCCGCCGGGAAGAAGAAGAAGTCCGCCGGGAAGAAGAAGTCCAAGAAGACCTCCAGTCGCCGGGTAACGATCGATGTGAGCGCCTCGACCAGCGCGGCTCGCAAGGCCCGTTCCGCAAAGAAGAAGCCCAAAGGCAAGTAATTCCGCGGCTTCTCGGGGAGGTTGGCTGATGGAGCGTTAGCCCCGGGTCTTTTCTCAGATGGCCTTCAATTCCCTGATGTGGTTCCAGATCTCCAGGCCATCGGGGACAAAGTTCCATTCGCCGATCTTCGCCTCGATTTCTTCGATGCTCATATAGCTTCCCCACTCAACCTCTTCCGGCTGGTGGCGGATTTTCCCTTCCCAGGTCACCTTGTAAACCGCCACGAGGCTGCGGTTCAGGGGGCCAAGGTAGAGATATCGGCAAATCGGTTCCGGCTGGGGCCCCTCGATTCCCAGCTCTTCGGCGATCTCCCTGGCGGCGGCCAGGTCACGGTCTTCTCCCTTGCCCACGACACCACCGACGAACATATCGTACATACCTGGAAAGACGTCCTTTGTTTCCGTGCGGCGATGAACGTAGATTCGCCCATCAGGATCAAGGCAGAGAATCCCGACTCCGCGGTGGAGCAGGTTCAGTCGACGGATTCTCTCACGGCGCGCCCAGCCGACAACACGGTCCTGTTCGTCGATCAGGTCTACGAGCTCTTCACGAGGGTCCATCATTTCTCCCATATTGCATGCGGGCCAGAGCCTGTATCTTATGCTGTAGGGAAGGAGGGTTCCTCCCCGGTTTTCGTTTTCTCACGGACTCAATCCCAGGGTGGAAGATTTTATTTCGATGCAGGAATTTGCGAGCGCCATCCTCCGGCCGGACTGTCTTGCGGGCGGAGAGCTGAGAGTAACGGCCAGCCCGAAGGGTGTTCGACGCGTGGAGCTCTTTGAGACCGCGCCCACGCCTCCAGGCAGACCTCCGAGGAGAACTGAGAATTCCGCCTGCGAGATTCTTGAGCGGGCCTGCGCAGAGCTGGACCGCTATTTCTCCGGTGAGAAGATAACCTTTCGTTCTCCCCTGGATTTCGACGGCTCGGGCACGCCGTTTCAGCTGCGGGTCTGGAAGGCTCTCTTCGAGATTCCCCGAGGCGAGTTTCGTACCTACGGGGAGCTTGCCGTCCGGGTCGGGTCGCCGCGCGCCGCCCGGGCTGTGGGCCAGGCCGTCGGGCAGAATCCGCTGCCGGTCATTTTTCCCTGCCACCGGGTGATCTCAGGCGATGGACGCCTGGGCGGGTTCTCCTGCGGCGTGCGCCTGAAGGTTTTCCTGCTCGAGCTCGAGGGTCTGGCCGTCGCCGGCAACCTCCCGCTTCCCGGCTCCAGGTGGAGCGCTCTGCGTATGAGCTGAGAGAAGCGGCGCCTGGAGGTCACAAGTGGATTGCGGATTGTCCTGCTGGAAAATAAAATGATCTGAAAGAAGTTTCAGCGGGGAGGACGAACCACTCGATGTGATTTGAACTTTCCGGATTATCTAATACTGACCCACGCGGTCTCTCCCGAAGCGTCAACACCATCCATGAAATCAATCGCCTGCATGATCCTGCTGCTGTTGCCCGGTTTGGGGCCAGGCCNGGGGGCCGCTGAGCANTCGCCGCCCCTGGAGGTTCTCGAGTCTCGCTGTCTCGGCTGTCATGACGCGGACACGCGCAAGGGGGGGGTCGACCTCGAGCAGCTGCTCTCCGCCCCGGACCCACTCGATGAAAAGATCGCGGCTCTGTGGGAGAAGGTCGACAAGGNCGTCGGCGAAGGCGAGATGCCGCCAAAGAAGAAGAAGGCTCTGACCGCCGCGCAGAAGGCGCAGATCGCCGGCTGGTTCGAGGCGACCTACGTCCTGAAGGACGGCAAGGAACACATCGGCGAGTCGAGGCTGCGGAGGCTGAGCCGCTATGAGTTGATCAATACGCTNGAGGAGCTGTTGCGGGTCTCGCTGAAGCAACCCTATGTCTACAGTCCGGAATTTCCCGCCTTCCTGCCCTCCACGCTGGAGACGATCCTGCCGCCTGAGGCTCCGGGTGAATCCGGCTTCTACAATGACGCGGCTCAGCTGGCCGGATCCAGGCCGCCGGTCCTGAAATACAGTGAGGCTTTCGACTACGCCCTGAGGATTTTTGAGCAGGTCCCCGCGGCTCGCGAAAAGGTTTTCGGGTTCAAGGGAGCCTCGCCCGGGCTGACCGAGGAGCAGGCCGGGAAGATTCTCCGCCGTTTCCTGGCCCGGGCCTGGCGNGGCTATAAGAACGCGGAGAGTGAAGAGGTGGTGCTGAGCGCCTATCGCACCCGCCGTAAAAAAGAGGCACCGGTTNCTTCACTTCTGCATGCGATGAAGATCGGCCTCCTCTCGCCGCCCTTTGTCTATCGGATCGAGACGGTCAGGAACAAGGCGTTGCCCTACAGGGTCGGCGCCTATGAGCTCGCCAGCCGTCTNTCGTATTTCCTGTGGGCCTCCATGCCCGACGATGAGCTGTTCGCCCTGGCGGCGGACGGTCGTCTGCTCGATGGGACGGTCCTCGCCGGGCAGGTCGGCCGGATGCTGAAATCTCCCCGCCGCATCTCCCTGTCGGAAGATTTTGCCGGGCAGTGGCTGGGATTTGGCGAGCTGTGGACCAACAAGGTCTTCTACCGGAACGAAAGATGGAGCCGCGGCATCTACGATGAGCTGTTGTTTTTCTTCGATGAGCTGATCAAGTCCGACCGGAGCATCCTGGAGATCGTCGACTCGGACTGGATCTACCAGAGCGACTACACCGGCGTTCGTACCGCGGGCAAGGGGCACTCTTTCGCCACGAAGCACGGCGATATTTTCGGGTCGCGCCGCGAGAACCCCCCGGGAATCCAGGAACAATTCTACAAGCCTCCGCGTCTCATCAGGATCAAGAGCGACCAGCGGGGAGGTCTCATTACCACCGTTGGAATTTTGCGGGTGACTTCCGCTCCAGAGAAGACGAATCCCATCCGCCGGGGAGTCTGGCTGCTGGACAGGATCATCGGGCGTCCGCTGCACGCGCCGGAAAATGTTCCGGCCCTGAGCAAGAGCGAGAAGGTGGATGGGAAGAAGCTCACCGATCTTGCCGATATCCTGAAGGCGCATACCAGCAAGGCGATCTGCGTCAGCTGTCACAAGCACATCGACCCTCTCGGCCTTGGNCTCGAGAACTTCGATCCCTTCGGGAAATGGAGGACCTCCTACAGGAACAAGCGTCCGGTNAGGTCCAGCGGAGTGTTTCCCAATGGAGACACCTTCAAGACGCCGCGGCAGATGAAGCAGATCCTGGTGGAAGAATACCGTGAGCCGATCGTGAAGAACATCGCCGGCCGGCTGCTCTCCTACGCGCTCGGCCGCAAGCTGCGGCCCTATGACCGGACCGAGNTGAAAAGAATTTGCGACAACCTCGAGCGGGATGGCTTTAAGATCAACTCGTTGATTGCCGACATCATCAGGAGTAAGCGGTTTCAATGTCGACAGGACCAGCCATGAGCGCAGAGTCTTATCTCATCCCGAGACGGTCGTTTCTCNGGGGNGTCGGCGCGGCCCTCGCCTTGCCCTCGCTGGACATCATGTCCCCGGCCCTGGGCTACGGTAACTCCGCGGCGGCGAAGAATCTTCGCCTCTGTGTCCTCTTTAAGGGAGCTGGAGTGAATCCTAATTCGTGGGACATCACTGGGGCTACAGAGACGGAGTTCACGCTCTCGAAGCTGCTCAGCCCGCTGGAGAAGAACAAGAAAGACATCGTTATCCTGCGCAACATCGACGCTGACCAGCGCGCCAATGGTGGACATGAGAACGTGACGTTGACCTTCATGACCGGCAATGTCCGCAAGTCCCGTCTTGTGCAGCGGCAGTCCTTTGACCAGGTTATCGCGGACCATGTAGGCGATGCGACTCCCGTGAAATCTCTGCAGCTGCGCAGCGACACCTATCTCGACGCCAACGATCCCTCTGAGAACTTCCTCTCCTTCGGCGCTGACGGCAGGGCCCTGCCGGTTGAGCACAATCCCGAGGTGGTTTTCAACCGCCTCTTCAAGGGCTTCAACAACAGCGGCTTCCGCAGGCGCACCACCAGTGTTCTCGACGAGGTGAAGGCAAGCTACAAGGCAATCGTCCGCAAGGCCAGCGACCGAGACAGGCAGGTGCTTGACCACTATCTGCAGTCGGTTCGTGACGTGGAGCGGGAGCTAGACCAGTTCAAGACCCGTGGAAATGCAGCTCGCGACTTGAGGATGAAGCAGATCAAGCCGGTGCCGGCCGCCTCCGATCTCGCGCAGCGTACCCGGGCGATGCTGGACCTCATCGCGCTGGCCTATTGGACCGACATGACCCGGGTGAGCACCTTGATGATGGCTCATACCGAGACCCGGTCGACCTACGGTTTTCTTGGAATCAACGATGAGCTTCATATGCTGCCCCCCTTCGTTCGCACGCGCAATCGATCCTCGGGGCTTTCGGGATATGACAAGATCAACCATTGGTATGTGCAG
>PAOC01000116.1 GCA_002708465.1 Planctomycetota bacterium | reverse complement strand
GATGCCAATGACGACAACCGTCTCGATATCGCCGACCCGATCTTCCTGGTGCTCTACTTCTTCTCAAGCGGGCAGCCTCCCCGGGCGCCGTTCCCGGAACCGGGTCCCGACCCGACACCCGGCGGCAGCCTCACCTGCGAACAATAGACGGCGGGGATGCAAAAAAACGGGACGCGACCTCTCGAGGAGAGTCCGCGTCCCTGGTATTCAGCTGTCTGACTGTTCAGTTCGCCGACGTAAGCCCTCAGCTCGCTGCCGCGAACCGGGCCGCCACCGCGTCCCAGTCAACGACGTTCCAGAAGGCGCCGATATAGTCCGGCCTGCGGTTCTGGTAGTTGAGATAGTAGGCATGCTCCCAGACGTCCAGGCCGAGGATGGGCGTCTTGCCCTCCATCAGCGGGCTGTCCTGGTTCGCGGTGCTCGTCACCGCGAGATTGCCGCCATCGACAACCAGCCAGGCCCAGCCGGATCCGAAGCGAGTCGCTCCGGCCTGGGCGAAGGCATCCTTGAAGGCGTCAAAGCTCCCGAAGGTGGCATCGATCGCCGCCCCGAGATCACCGCCTGGCTCACCGCCCTTACCGGGGCCCATGACGCTCCAGAAGAGGCTGTGGTTGGCGTGGCCGCCGCCATTGTTGCGCACGGCGCCGCGAATGTCTTCCGGGACGGAGTCCAGGTCGCTCACCAAATCCTCAACCGACTTCCCGGAGAGCTCTTCGTTGCCTTCGAGCGCTCCGTTCACGTTGTTGATATACGCCTGGTGGTGCTTGCCGTGGTGGATCTCCATCGTCCGGGCGTCGATATGGGGTTCGAGCGCATCGTGAGCGTATGGGAGAGCTGGTAATTCGTAAGCCATCGGGTTCCTCCTGGAGGGCTGTGTAGATTTGATTGCGACAGTAAGATATAGCGATCGGCGATTCTATATAGTGAGGCGGGTCACGTCCAGACCTAGAGGCGGTTATTACGCAGGCGCCGCGGGCGATCGCCCACCTCGAAAACGAGCGAGTAGACCAGTCTCGACACACGGACGACCTTATCGAAGTTGATCTTCTCGATGGTATCGGTCGGCTTGTGGTAATCCGCGTGGAAGCCGGCGAAGAAGAAGGTGACCGGCACTCCCTTGGCGGCGAAATTATACTGGTCGCTCCGGTTCCAGACTCCCTCCTCGTCGTACTCGAACTTGAAACCGATAGGGCCGTTGACCTTGTGGATCCAGGGGTCAAGCTCCAGGCTGTGACGCTTCGAGCCAATGACATGAAGACAATCGACATTGTCCGCGGCCTTCTCCGTCACCTTCCCGGAACGGTCGCGGCGCTCCTCGTTGCGCCCGACCATGTCCATATTGAACATGCAGACCATCTTCTCGATCGGCAGGGTCGGGTTGTCTACATAGTAACGCGAGCCNTGCAGACCGCGCTCCTCGGCGCCGAAGAANACGATGACGGTACTCCGCCGCGGGCGGCGCGNATTGGCCATCAACGCCCGGCAGACTNCCAGCAGGGCGGTTGANCCCGANGCGTTGTCATCCGCCCCGTTAAAAATCTTGCCGTCGTGCTCNCCGACATGATCGAGGTGGCCGCCTATGACCACCGCCTCGTCCCTGAGNTNCGGATCGCTTCCGGGAATGANGCCNACNACATTGCGCGTCTTGTCGATCGTTTCCTTCAGCTCGACCACCAGCTCNAACTCNGCCCCGTCGAGAATCCTGCCGCCGCCGCCGGANTTCCTCATCTTNTCGAGGCTNGTATCCCAGCGCTTCAGGATCCTGTCGGCTATATCGGANGTGATGTAGACAATCTCGTCATCNCCCGCGGGAGACCACTCCGCCTCGATGCGGTAGCGGGCTCGCTGGGGCAGGCGCGAGCCGATCCGGCGGCGGGCCTGCTCGTCCGAGACGACCACNATCCGCCGCGCGCCGGCGGCCCGGGCTCCCCAGGCCCAGCGCNCCGCNTCGCTCTTATCCGGCGCGATCAGGACAACGCTNTCCTTCACCGGCAGGCCGTGAAAAACATCCCGGCTGTCGGAATCGGAGCCGGTCCCCTTACCGGCNAATACCCAGCGTTCTTTCCAGCGAACATCCCGGCGGGANACGACACCCACCTTGCCCTTCAGCTCGATCTTCTCCTCTTTNCCGTCCGCGCCCTTGATGGANAGATANGCNTCGTTCAGAAGCCTCTGGCGNCGGACCATCGAGAAGGGCTGGAANAAGGAGCCCTTGTTGCCCGGCTGGACTCCCATCGCCNCCATCTCCGAGGCGACGTACTTCGAGGCNACGTTGTAGCCNGCTGTNCCCGTATCCCGGCCAGCCAGNTCATCGGAGGAGAGAAACTCGATCCACGAATAGATCTCCTTCTTGTCGATNTTTTCATAGCCCTGCCGGTAGGCCGGATCGACCTCCTGCTGGGCCAGGGTGCTCAGGGTAAGACAACATAGTACTGCGCTGGTAAACATGGGTATCCCCGGGGTTTTCTTCAGGTTCTACAGGAATTAAATATCGAGAAAGCGGGATGATACCAAGAGAAGCGGGCTCGATGCATTTACGGAACCTCAATTACCCGAAAGGTTTTCAGCCAAGCTTGTAATCCTGCGCTGGAAGATCTATGCTTGAGGGTTCGACAATCATCGTGGTAACTCAAAGATGCCTATCAAGTTGGGAAAAGACAACTGTACCTGTATCAGGGGAGCGCGCATGCGCTCCCTGTGTGCCAGCAATGTTNTTCCCGATGGGTTCGCCCTCTGAGTTCTCGATTCCCCGGGTCGGCAAAAGGAAACAGCCCTCCAGGCTTCCGCGGCCGTCCCCTCCACCGCCAGAAGATTCAGCGTAACCCGTCCCCCCAAGGACGGTTTTTTTATACCAACTAAGGACAGTAATTCCCGTGAGCTCCCTCTACCCTCTCTTTCATAAGCTCGAGAACCGCCGGGTGACCGTCGTCGGCGCCGGCTCCGTGGCTCTCAGGAGAATNCGCAGGCTGCTGGAGGCCGGCGCGAGGNTAACNGTCATCAGCCCGGAAGCCCTCGAAGAGATCACCNGNCTCGACGANAAAGGCGNGCTCGACTGGAANAGGCGGCCCTACCGCCGGGGNGACATCGAGAAGGCCAACCTGGTCTTGACAGCNACCGGAGACCNCAAGCTGTCCGAGAACGTGAAAGAAGANGCGCGNGAGCTNGGCATCCTCTTCAACAGCGCCGANGACGAGGGGCTCTGTGACTTCCACGTCCCGGGCCTGGTCGACGCAGGCGCGCTGAAGCTGGCGCTCTCGAGCGATGGACAGGACCCGGCGCTGGTNGCCGCCNTCAGCCGGCAGCTCGAGNGNTGGNTTGANNCCAGGGAGGAACCCGNTNCCGCGAATGCGGNNNCNCCGGCCNGGGAANACCAGCCCGNGGCCTCNCCGGGAAAGGTCTACCTGGTCGGCGCGGGCCCCGGNGACCCCGGCCTGCTGACGGTGAAGGCCGCCAGGCTGCTCGAAAACGCAGATCTCGTCTGCCACGACCGGCTGGTCAGCGAACAGGTGCTCGGGCTGATCCCGNAGAGCGNGGAAAANATCTANGTCGGCAAGGAGGTCGGCTGCGGCCGCGAAATCGATCCCGTNGAGCTNATGATCTCCGCCGCGAGCGAGGGACGAAGCGTGGTCCGGCTGAAGGGCGGCGACCCGGTGCTCTTCGGACGCGGCGCTGAAGAAATGATCGCNCTGGCCGGGGCCGGCATCGACTACGAGATCGTTCCGGGAGTCTCGGCCCTCTGCTCGGTGGCGATCTCGGCCGGCATACCCGTGACCCACCGGGAGGTCGCCAGCGAGGTGATCATTCGCAGCGGGCACGCCATGAAGGACGACTCCACGGACGCGGGCCCCGCCGAGACGGCGGCGCGGGGAACGACCTTCGTCTACTTCATGGCGATCAACCGGCTCGAGCAAGTTATCGAGGATCTGCGNGCCGAGGGCGTCGGCGAGGAGACCCCCGTGGCCATCGTCGAGAACGGAACCCTGCCCGGCGAGCGCGTCATCTGCTCCGAGCTATCGGAAATCGTTCGTGAAGCCGCCGCGGCCGGCATCAGGCCGCCCGCCCTTATCCTCGTAGGAGAGGTCGTTCGTCTGCGGGAGCAGCTGACGGCGGCGCTGGAGGCGAGGGTCTCATCATGACACGCATCGACCAGGCGACGTTAGAGCAGGCGGCCTTCGCGGCGCGCGAAGAAGGAATCGACCGCGAACCCGGGAGGCTCATTCGCTGGGCCCACGACCTGCTCGGCGAGAACCTGATGATGAGCACCGCCTTCGGCAAGAGCGGCATGTGCATCCTNCANATGGTGAAGGACGTCTGNCCCGAGCTGCCGGTCTANTTCATCGANACCGGCTTCCACTTCAAGGAGACCCTCNCNTTCCTCGACGAGCTNAGGGANCTGTGGNNGGTCAACCTCGTGGCCAGGAAGCCGACCCTCTTCGGNGTNGANTTCGTCAANAANTTCGGCGACAANCTCTACGAGACCGANCCCGANCTCTGCTGCCANAAGAACAAGGTCGAGCCCTTCCGNGAGCTCTTCGGCGAGGAGGGNGAATACCAGGCCTGGATCGCCGGGGTNCGCCGCGACCAGTCCTCNACNCGGGCGCAGGCGGANNGNATCGAGCTCATGGGCGGCAACCTGGTCAAGATCCAGCCNCTGGCCTTCTGGACCAAGGANCTCGTCGACGAATACACGGAGAANCACGACCTCCCCCAGCACCCGCTCTTNTCCATGGGCTACAACAGCATCGGNTGTGAGCCCTGCACCAGCGCCTGCGGNGACTCCGACGACGAGCGNGCCGGNCGCTGGGCCGGNAAGGCCAAGACCGAGTGCGGCCTGCACACCTTCTGGCANAGCAAGGAAAAGCAGCCGGATGGAGAGGCTGAAGAATCCGCGGAAGAGACCGGAAAATCCTGCTGAGAGGCCTGAAAAGATCCGCCCCGAACCGGTAAAAGACGCAAATGCGCCATTTGCGGGCTGTCCATCTACTGTCACAGGCGAAGAATGCCGAAACAAGTAGTAGCTCCCGCCCTCGTAGCGGTTGGACAGACGACTCGTTAGAATACGCAGGCGATGGGAATCTACGACCGCGACTACTACCGGAGCCCGGGCGGCAACGCGCAGCTCAAGAGCTGGGCCATGACCGCCGTGGGCACCATCATCCTGCTCAATGTCGGTTTCTGGTTCCTGCAGCTGATCACCCGGCCCGGACCGGGAGCCTTTTCAACCGTTGGCCAGTTTATGTCCGCCTCGGGTAACAGCATTTTCGGCGGCGGCTTCCCGGAACTCTGGCGACTGGTTACCGCCTGCTTTATTCATTCAGAATCGAGCATCTGGCACATCGTCTTTAATATGTTCATACTCTGGATCTGCGGCCGGGAGCTTGAACAAATCTACGGGCGGCGGGAATTCTGGATCTTCTACCTCTTCGCCGGAACCCTGGCTGTTCTGATCGAGAGCTTTGTTCAATTCCAGCAAGGCTCCGGAAGAGTCCCGATTCTCGGGGCATCGGGTGGGGTCATGGGTGTTATGGCGCTCTATATCTGTCATTATCCCAGGAGAACCTGGTATATCTACCTGCTCATTCCTGTACCGGCCTGGTTACTTGGCTGCATTGTCCTGTGGGGTGATCTCTCCGGCGCCATCGGCCATGGCAACACGGGAGTCGCCAACTTCGCTCATCTCGCCGGCGCCGGGTGGGGGGTACTTTATAAATTCTTCGACCTGCGCTGGAGCACCCTGAGCCAGCGTTTCAGCGGAAGCCAGGGGCGCCGAAAAAAAGAAACGCGCTCTCAAGGAAGCGGCTCACTGTGGAACAGCCGTCAACAGAAAGACGAGAAGCCGCGGGTGCCCGATGACGTCTCCAGGCGCGTCGACGAGCTGCTCGAGAAGATCCACCAGGAAGGCATGGGCAGCCTGAGCGATGAAGAGCGGCAATTCCTGGTCGAGAACTCGCGGCGCTACCGAAAGAGCTGAAGCCCGGGGGAAGCTCAGTCGGAAACAATCCGGAAGCGAATCTCCACCCGCACCTTCGCGGCAGCGGCCTTTTCCGGGGTTCTCGCCTTCGATCCGGCAGCCTTCTTCTTAGCCCCCGGCCGGATTCCCGGAAGACTGTTCACCGAACGACGGCCCCGGGAGGAAGAGACCGCTGGGGTGGGTTTTTTCTTCGCAGAATTTTCAGCGGGAGCTGCCGAGGCCGGCCCTTGGAGCCTTCCGAGCTCAACGCGCAGGCCGTCAAGCCTGCCGGGGTCAACCAGTAACTTCAGCGTTTCCGGCTGACTCACTGCGTTTTCGGCCCGTTTCCTAGGCACAATCCCCCTCGCCCTCAAACGCGAACTCAGCCCGCGAGGCGCGGCTTGGGAAGCCCGGACGACGGAAAGCGCCTGCGAAGATTGTTTTTTTCTCCAGGCATTGAGTTCTCCGAGCCGTGAGCGGGAAACCACGACCTCGTAGCGCACGGCCACCAGCCGGCCATTGACGCTCTCTCGGCTCACCTCGATCCCCGTAGCCGGCTTATTCCCGGCGGGTTTCTCGGCAACCACGGGTGCTGGCTCATCAGCCTTGACGGCTTCTGCGGCATCGGCGAGAGAACCCGCGGCGCCCGCGGGCGCCGCGAGCCCGGCTCCGCCGGGGGAGGCCGGTGACCCGGACGCTTCAGACGCGGCGGAAACAGAAACTCGTTTCGCAGAGGCAATTTCCCGAGCGGTTTCTTCCCGAGCAGCTTCCGGCGCCGCTGCGCTGGCAGGCTCACCTGCGGAGGGAGCGGCCGCCAGGGTTTCCGGGCCGGGTTCCGGAGCATCCTCAACAAGCCTCACCGGCGCGCCGCCGCCGTCAAGCTCCTCGACACCCTCAACAGTATCCCGGTCCGCTTCAGACGGTTTCTCGATTTCCACGGCGACTGGGACGACTGGCAACTCCTCGGCAAGGTTCTCCCGGGCAGCTCCAGGCCGGGCAACGTTGTCGGCCAACTCAAATGACGACTCTTCGACCGAAGAAGGGAACGCATCCCAGAACACCATGGCGATGAGAGCTATAGCGCCGACAGCGCCAAGCATGCGCTGGAAAAGCCCGACCTTATAGAAAGGAATCACGGGAGTGTCCGCCTCTATAGTCTCCCCGACCTTCGCTCCGAAATCGACCGGAACAGGTTTGTCGGGCAGGGCGGAAACCAGGGAGATCGTCTTCTCGTAAGCTTCGAGAAGCTCACGGCAGGACTCCGACGAGCGCGCCTGCTCGAGCAGCTCGAGACGCTCCCCGGGCGAGAGCCTGGCATCCGGAAGTTCCGGCTCGAGCAGCTCCTGCAGATGCTCTTCTACCCGCTGGTAGAGGTCGTCTTTCACCTTCTCTCCGGACATCGAATCGTACTCTTCCTGTAGGAACCTGTTCTCGCCTCAGCGGCGCGGACCCAATCCAGCCTCGGTATACTCCATCAGACCGGAAAAACGCTCCGAAGTTTCGCTCTCAACGGGAAAAAATCAAAAATCTCCGGAACCTGGAACCGGCTCATCCAGGCCAGAAAACAGCATTGAAACGCCTCTCGAACGCCCTCATCTCTCCCTGAGTTTTGCCAACAGGTGCAGAATCTCAATGTAGAGCCAGACCAGGGTCACCATCAGGCCAAAGGCGGCAAACCACTCCATGTACTTAGGAGCCCCGCGCTTAGCTCCCTCCTCGATGAGATCGAAGTCGAGCACCAGGTTCATGGCCGCGATCACCACGACGAAGAGGCTGAAGCCGATGCCGACCAGTCCGGAACCGTGGATGTAGGGTACTTCTACACTGAACATACGGAGTATCCAGCTCAGCAGGTAGATCATCATGATCCCGAAGGTTGCCGCCATGATGCCGCGCTTGAAGGCGGGCGTGGCGCGAATNACCCCGGTAGTGTAAAGCGCCAGCATGGCGAAGAGAGTGCAGAAGGTCAGCCCNACGGCCTGGAAGGCGATCCCNNNATACTGCATCTCGACAAAAGCCGAGAGCGCTCCGAGAAACAAGCCTTCGGCAAGAGCGTAGAGAGGGCTGGTAAAAGGCGCGGCCTTCGGCGCGAACATGGTGATCAACGCCAGCGCCAGCCCGCCGATGAGCCCNCCCCAGAGCCAGGGCTGGATCGCGGCAGCATTCCCGGCCTCTGCATACTGGAAGGTTTTATTCCATGTATACACCGCCGCGGCGCCAAGCAGGANCGTCAGGAAGCCCGCCTTCAAAGCCGTACCTTCTACCGTCATCGCGGTCGAGTCGACCATTCCCTCGGCTCGGCCAAACATCTTGGAGTTCAGGGCCGGGTTAGCTGTTCTCATTTCTTCTCTCCTTTAACGAATGCGTAGCCCCTGAGGGAGCTCGTTCACAAAATCCCATCTCCTGGAGGGACGCCTGCTATACTAAGCAAAGTTCGCAAGGCCGTCCAGATGCGGCCCGCAAGTCCGGGTTGAACCCAAAAGACCATTTCAATGACAGCAGAATTTATCGTGATCACCGGCGGCCCCTGCTCCGGCAAGACGACGATCATCCAGGCCCTCGCCGAGGCCGGCCACACGACCGTTCCAGAGGCCGCCACCGAGCTCATCGAAGACCCGGCCCTCGAAAACCTGCGCGCCGACCCGCTGGAATTCCAGCTGCAGGTACTCAGGCGGCAGCTCGAGAACGAGAAACGAGCGGACGAGCGCGCCGAGCCCCAATCCATCATCTTCCTAGACCGTGGAATCGGAGATGGTTTCGGCTACCTGAGCTACCACGGGCTGGAGCCCTTCGAAGAGCTCCTCGATGCCTGGCCGGAGGCCCGCGAGCGAAGCCGCTGCGTACTCTTCTTCGATTCCCGGCCGGACTACCAGGCAGCATCCCACCGATCGGAGACGCCCGAGGAGGCCCGGCGTATTCACGATATCCTGCTCGCAGACTACCGCTCGCGCCACGACAGGGTTCTTCTCATCCCCTGGCTGCCTGTCGAGGAGCGCCTCGCCCT
Source organism: Planctomycetota bacterium (assembly GCA_002708465.1). The sequence goes on along the minus strand of PAOC01000116.1, from coordinate 4,947 downwards.
GGTTCTCGAGGAGGCCGGGCTCACAGGCAGGGAGACCTGAATGCTGCTCGAAAACAGGATCGCCGTCGTTACCGGAGGAGCGCGGGGCATCGGCGCCGCGACCGCCAGCCTCTTTCGCTCCGAGGGAGCCCGCGTCGAGGTCTGGGATACCGGCGGTGAGCACCCCGCGGCGGGAGACGACGAGGGGATCGTCTGCCGGGCCGTCGACGTCAGCGATACCGGCTCAGTCGAGGCCGCCCTCGAAGAGCTGATCTCCCGGGCAGGAGTGCCCGACATCCTCGTGAACAACGCTGGCATTATCTCCGATGGGTTCGCCTCGGAGCTCTCCGATGAGGACTGGAGCCGGGTCATCGAGGTCAATCTCACCGGCACCTTCATCCCCTGCCGAGCTCTCATCCCCCACCTGCGCGAACGCGGCAGCGGGACCATCACCAACACNTCCTCGATCTCCGCCCTCGGCAACAGGGGNCAGTCGAACTACGCGGCCAGCAAGGCCGGGGTCATCGGCCTGACGAGAACGCTCGCCCAGGAGCTCGCCGGCGACTCGGTGCGCGTCAACTGCGTGGCCCCGGGCGCCATCGAGACGGAGATGTTCGACGCGGTACCCGGGAAGGTGAAGGAAAAGTTCATCAGCCGCATCCCCCTCGGCCGACTCGGAAGCCCCGGGGACGTCGCCCGCCTGCATCTCTTCCTCGCCAGCGACGAGGCCTCCTATATGACAGGCCAGACGGTCTTTTGCGACGGAGGCATCACCCTCTGAACCTGCGATGAACGAATCTCCGCGAGCACACCAATGACCCTCCAGCTGATCGACCTCAGCCTTAAAGGCCCCGAAGAGAACCTCGCGCTCGATGAGGCGCTCCTGCTCGAAGCCGAGGCCGCTGCGGCCGAGGGCCGGGAGCTCGGCTACCTGCGCTTCTGGGAGAGCTCGAAGCATTTCGTCGTCCTGGGAGTCTCGAGCGCGCTGAAAGAGGATGCCGACGCGGAGCGCTGCCGGAAGGACGGAATCCCCATCCTGCGACGGGCCTCCGGCGGCGGGACCGTGCTGCAGGGGCCCGGCTGTCTCAACTTCACCCTGGTCCTGCCGCTGGGCTACACCGCGGGACTGCGCGACATCAACAGCTCCTACCGCATGATCCTCGACCCCTGCCTCGATGCCCTGGACCTCGCCGACATCACCATGCGCGGCAGCTGTGACCTGGCGCTGGGCGACAGGAAGTTCAGCGGCAACGCGCAGAAGAGGAGCCGCTACTGTCTTCTGCACCAGGGCACCCTGCTCTGGGATTTCGACCTGGGCCTGATCCCGCACTATCTCAGGCAACCGGAAAAACAGCCCGAGTACCGGGAGGCGCGCGAGCATCTCGATTTTGTCATCAACCTGCCGCTCGATGGGGCCGAGCTNCGTCAGCGAATCGCGGCGTCCTGGAAGGCCTCCCCCCCGGCGANCGACTGGCGGCCTCCGTCCCTCGAGACGCTGCTCGAAGAAAAATACCTCAACCGCGAGTGGATCGAACGATTCTAAGGCGGCTCAGCGCTTGACCCGGTAGATCTTCAGGCTCCCCTTGCGATAGAGCCGCAAGNTAAACTCGTCGCCCTTTGAGAACCGGTTGAGCTCCTCGACCATCGCCTCCGGGGTGCTTACCGGATGCCGGTCTATCGAGGTGATCACGTCGTAGCGCTCGAGGAGACGAAGATCTCCCCTGAGCTGGGTCAGGTTCCTGTCGACATCGAGGGCCAGCACCCCCTCGCGGGAGGTGATGGGCAGCTGGGCCCGGACCACCTCGGGAACCCTGGTGAGCACCAGCCCCATGTAGTCCTCAATCGCCGGCCGGCCGGAATCGACGACGCGCCGGCGACGCTGAATTTTACCGCCGGAGAGCTTTTCCCTGCCGACGACAATGATGGGCCGCGACTTCAGCGGCCTCGGCCGCGCCTGGCCGGCGGCGACCTCGATCAGGCGTTTGCCGCCGGGCAGCTTACGCTCCCTGATCCGAAGACCCGCCGCCTCGAGATGCGCCTTGATGACCGCGTAGTCGGCCCCCTTCACATCGGAGGTGAAGGGCACCCGCACGGCCTCAAGGGCCTTGTCGCTTGAATCGTGAACAATGGGAAGGCCCGTGTAATCAGCGAGGACCTGCAGCAGCTCGAGGGCGGAGGCGCTGCCGGCGAGAAGATCCACCGGCTGGTTTCGCTTCTCCTGCTGGTCNGGTTCGATGCGACCCGCGGCCGGCACGACAGCCTGCTCNACCTGGAAGCGGCCACTAAGGCCCGGGTAGGCCTCGAGCAGCTCCCTGATGCCGGCAAAACGCAGCGGCTTCCGGCCGGGCAGCTTCAGGACCAGGCCAGCGGCCTCCAGCTCGAGCACGGCGGTGGAAGCGGAGGCCTCATCGGCCGCCGCGAGGGGACCAGCCGGAAACATCAACCAGCAGGCTAAAAAGATCATCTTGAANGGCATNACATCGTCTCCGGAGGTTTTGTTCGGTCGGAAAAAGGAGCCTGGGCGCCCGGCAAGCCGGGCCAGGCCCTCTATTCGCCGCGCCCGGTGAGGTCGAGGAGAACGGAGGGAACGTTGGTGATGATCCCATCGATACCCCGCTCCATCAATAACCGCATGACCGCCGGATCGTCGACGGTGTAGACCCAGACGAGGAACTCGTTGCGATGGACCTCCTCGATGTACTCGCGATCTGCGAGCCGGTAATTGCAGACCACCACCGAGGCGCCGGACTCCCTGGCGATGCGCAGGTGCTCGCGGGCGCGCTCCACGCTGTTGTCAGAGATCTTCTTGCCGGTCAGGTAGCCGGTCGTGACCTCCGGCAGAACCTCGTGAAAATCGCTGATGGCGCGCGGCGAGAAGCTCTGAACGAAGACCTCCTGCTCAATACCGAGCTTCTGGACGATCATCGCCACGTCCCGGCCGATATCCTCCGGCTTGATCTCGATCACCGGCGTCGCCCGGCCGCGAAGCAGCTCGAGAGCCTCCTCGAAGGTCGGCACCTTCTCGCCGGCGTAGGCCGGAGAATGCCAGCTCCCCGCGTCGAGCTTGCGAAGCTCGGCGAGGGTCAGCTCGGAAACCTTCGCGCTCCTGCCATCGGTAAACACGTCCTTGAAATTCGTGGTCCGCAACACATCCTTGTCGTGCAGGAGGACCAGCCATCCATCGCTGCTCTTGTAGACATCGAACTCGACGCCATTGGAGCCCTGCTTCACGCCGAGCTCGAGCGCGCCAAGGGTGTTCTCCGGAGCCTCCCTCGAGGCGCCCCGGTGGGCGATGACCTTGAAGCCCTCCTTGTGAAAGCGCCCGCTCATCGAACAACCGAGGAGCAGCGGCAGGAGCAGCAGGAGCCATGCGGGAAATATTGCTCTCGACATCTTCTCTCACTCCCCATCAGGTCCGGCGCCCGCCGCCGCGAGCTTCACTGCGGCGGCATCCGCCTCCCCGGCCTTCAGCAGATCCTCCGGGCGAATCGGCTCGATGATCCCGGGAATTCCCTCATCCAGGATAACGAAACGAAGGATGTAGACGATCACCGGGACCCCCAGCAGCAGCCCCCAGACACCGAAGAAATGCTCTCCGATGGCGAGAATCGCCAGCACCATGACCGGGTGCAGGTGCAGCATGTCGCCGAGGATCTTCGGGTTGAGAATCCAGGCCTCGATCAGGTGAATCAACAGGACCCCNACCACCGCCAGGAAGGCGAGCCCGATGCCGCCGTCGGGCTGGGCGATGGCGATGATCGCGATCGGAAGNCTCGAGAGCACAACCCCGAGCACCGGGATAAAGCTGCAGACGAAGACAATGACGCAGAGAAAGAGCGGGTTGTCGATGCCGAGAATACGAATCAGCAGGAAGGTCAGCACGGTGTTGAAGAAGGCGATCACCGCCTGGGCCTGGAAGGCGCGGCCGATCAGGCGGCCGAAGCTGATCAACCCCGGAGCGATCTCGAGATAGAAGTCCTTCACCCGGCTGCTCTGCAGCCTCCTGACCCCGCGCCGCATCTTNGTCAGATCGAAGACGATAAAGAAGCTCAACAGGAACGACAGGCCCAGCCCCACAGCGATATAAAACGACTGCTTGACGACATCTCCCATGCCGGTGCCGGCCCTGGTGAGTGATTGCGTGCTGGTGGTGACCAGGAAGTTGCCGATCTCCTGGGCGATCTTCCCCTGCTTCCACTCTTCGAGCGTTTCGGAGCGGGCCTTGAGCTCGAAACCGGCACGCAGATCCTCTTCGGTCCGCTCANCGGAGGTGGCCGTCCCATCAAGGACCTTGGAGAAGGATTGCAGCGGATTGGGGGAGTCGAACGCGGCGCTCAGCTCGGTAAATTTCTTATAGGCGGCCTCCGGGTCATCCTCGCCAGCGGACCCCTCGACGGCCTTGTAGGTCGTCTTGTAGAAAGCGGCGAACTGCTTCCTGTATTCTCCGGNTTTCTCGTTCTTCAGCCTCCTGACGTAATCGAGCCCCTGCACCTCGCGACGNCTGCGCCACTTCTCCCGGTACGGAGCCAGGGCCTTTTCATTCGAGAGAATCTCCTTCCTGACGTAGTCCTCGACCAGCTGGCGCTGGACATCCTGTGAGAGCTCGTCAAAGGGCTCGATCTTGAGGCCTTCCTGCTCGCGGAGCTTCTTCAGCTCATTATAGTGACCGTGTTCTTTTTCGAGAACCTCCTCATAGTCCTCGGCAAGAATCCAGACCAGCAGGCGGTCTTCCTGGCTGCCGGTGCTGAGCTCCTGCTCGAGCACCTCCGCCGCGCGCTTCTTGACCAGGGCGGCCTCGAAGGCGGACTCGAGCCGCTGGCGCTCCTTCTGGAAAGCCTCGAACTCCTTGTAGTGAAGACCCTGTTTCCTGTATTCCTCGAAGGCCTGGTCGTAAGCCTCGTCGCCGGGAGATCCGTACTCTTCACCCGCCAGGTAATGTCCCAGGGTGTCGCGCAGAACCTCGTCCAG
>PAOC01000115.1 GCA_002708465.1 Planctomycetota bacterium | reverse complement strand
CGCAGCTTCGTCGACCGCAACTTCTTCGGCCGCAACTTCTTCGGCCGCAGCAACCTCAGGCTCAGTTACTTCCGAATCAACGGCTTCCGGCTGTTCGGCAGTGACCTGGAATTCGCCACTTTCAATAAGATCGAAGGCGTCTCTCTCGAGAAGGAGGCAATCGGCCTGCAATACGTCAAGTGTGTTAAAATCGCTGACTGCGCTGACCTCAACCTTCTTCAGGTTGCGCGCTGAGAGACAGAGGCCGCTCTTGCGTGAAACGGTACCGATCAGAACCCTCTTGCCCTCAAGCCCGCAGGCCGCAAGAACCGCTACCAGCTTACCGGTAGCAGGCGTCTCAAAATCCAGCCCCTCGATCACCTGCACCTCCTCCGAGTTGAACTTGGAAAAAAGGGCTGAGCGCAGGGCAAGGCGTCTCTGCTTCTTGTTGATCGAAAATGAATAATCTCTCGGCTGCGGTCCGAATGTAACTCCACCACCACGCCAGATCGGCGACTTGCGTGTCCCTGCACGGGCGTGCCCGGTCCCCTTCTGCTTCCAGGGCTTCTTGCCGCTACCGGCCACTTGCGACCGGGTCTTGGTCGAATGGGTTCCCTGCCTCTTGTTGGCCTGATACATCACGACCGCCTGCTTCAGGAGACGATAGCGGACCTGGGTATCCAGGCGATCGGACGAGATGGAAAGCTCTCCCTTGTCCTCGCCCGCGACGCCCTTGCTCGCGACCTTGAATGTCTGTGTTTTTGCTTCGGCTGCTTTGGCGCTCATGATGAAAGGCTCTGTTCAATATAAAGATAGCCGCCNCGAGGTCCTGGGATCGCTCCCTTTACCAGGAGAATATTCTTCACCTCGTCGATCTCCACNACCTCGAGGTTCAGCNCCTTGCAGTTGNTGTTNCCGTAATGACCGGGANNATNCTTNCCCGGAGGAACNCGNCCTGGNTCGGTGTGCATTCCAGTACTTCCGACGAGACGAACNCTCTTGCCGCCGTGAGATTTGTCACCCGTGGAGTGGCCGTGNCGNTTCACGTTACCAGCGAAACCTCGACCCTTGCTGACGCCCCTGACATCCACCCTGGCTACACCNTCGAAGACCCTGGCGCCAATGACGTCGCCGGGATTGACCTCCGTGGCCGGCTCAGGCTCGTCCGCAGCTTCCTCTTCGACAGCTTCTTCCTCGTCCGATTCAGCCTCGTCCTGCCCGGAATCGTCCTGCCCGGCATCGTCCTGCCCGNCATCGCCATCTTCNTCCGCNGAAGCCTCTTCGCCGTCCTCGGCCTCGGGGGCAGCCTCTTCGGCTTCCACTTCCTCGACAGCAGCCTCCTCGGCCTCCGCCGATTCTTCCTCAGGCTCAGGAGCCACGGGAACGCCGCCGGTCAGGATGTCGGCAGGGTCAATAAAAGGAATCTCCCTGACAAACCTCTTGGTGTTCACTCCGAGGTTGTCAAAACATACCTGCTGCGGACGTTTCGCGTTTTTGCGGCGATCATCGAAGCCGATCTGGTAAGAGCTGTAGCCATCCTGCTCTTCCGTCTTGATCTGGAGAACCGCGCAGGGGCCGGCCTGGAGAACCGTGACCGGTATCCATTTCCCATCCTCAGAGAAGATCTGGGTCATCCCGATCTTCTTACCGAGGAGCGCTTTTCTTGACTGTCTTGAGACCGAGCCCATTGTTCTATTCTTCCAGGTAATCCATTTCGCCCGCGCCGCCTTCNTGGCGGCTGAGGCGCCGTGAACCTATGCTTTCATCTTCAAGTTGACGCCCGCAGGCATATTGATCTTGCGAAGATCTTCCATGGTCCTGGCGCTGGGCTCCAGGATCTCGATCAACCGCTTGTGGGTCCTGATCTCAAACTGCTCACGTGATTTCTTATTCACGAAAGGAGAACGGTTTACAGTGTACCTTTCGATCCGAGTCGGCAGTGGAACCGGACCCGANACCTTCGCACCGGTTCGCTTCGCTGTCTCCACGATCTCAACGGCGGCCCCATCAAGNACCTNGTGATCATAGGCTTCCATACGGATACGGATCTTCACGGTTATCTCACAATCTGAACTACTGACGCTTCTTCTACCGCTCACATCTCAAGACGCCTACACCAACGACAGCCCTGGAACAGCTCTCACTGCCCGCAAACAGGCTCGATGCCTCGCACCTCAAGGGAACACACACGTTCCAAACCACTGGAAAATAGCGCGTTAGCNCCCTGCTCCAGCCGCCTTATATCCACTCTGACCGGGAGCCCATAAACCTTGATAGTACAACAACTAAGGATACCCCCGGACAAAGGGCGAAACCGCCGATTATAGCGACCTTGTCATCACTGTCAACAGACAATCCGCGGAAAAGAATACGGCTATTCCTGACACCAACAGCGGTCAGTTTCATCGCGAAACAAAGGCTGTAGTTCCTTACTATATATGGCCTTACAACTTCCTTCCCGGTAATGGAAGAAGCTCAAAGCTGGAATCTCGCGGCAACTTCCTTTGGGACGGCTGAATAAGATTCCGGCTGAAGGCTGATAGTGCCCCTGCCCTGGGTCAGTGACCGCANTCTGCTGGTATAGCCAAAGGTTTCAGCAAGAGGGACAAGCCCNCGAAGAATCCGAAGCCCCCCCTCCAGGTCCACCTCCCTGATGTCAGTTCGCCTCTGGTTCAAATCTGTGGAGACTGCCCCGTAGTATTCTTCAGGTACCTGGATCTCAAAACGCATCGTCGGCTCCAGCACAAANCTCTGTGATGANTTGAGAGCATTGTCAAACGCCNCGTTGGCAGCGGTAGCNAACGCNACAGCCGAGGCCTCGCCCTGGCGAGTGCCGCCNCCGGTAANCGTGACCNGGATCCTCATNANCGGCAGCCCAAGAGTCCCNCCTGATTCAACCGCGGCCTCGAGCGACTCCACAACAGCTGNATGAAACTCAAGCGGAACATCNTCCTTAGANAGCCTGTTGACGATCTCGCAGCTCCCGGCCCCCGCGCCGGGCCCGACGTTGACCCTGATCTCGGCATACTGGCTACGCTCTCCCAGCTTGTGGTCAAAGATCCCCTCCCCCTCGCAGGCCTCCATGATGGTCTGACGGTAAGACACCCTGGGCTTTCCAATNTTCGCTTCGACCTTGAATTCCCTCTCCAGNCTCTCCACGATAATCTCCAGGTGAAGCTCCCCCATCCCCGAGATNACCAGNTGCCCGGTGTCTTTGTCCGTTTTCCAGCCGAAGGTGGGATCCTCCCGCGCAAGCTTCTCGAGGCATTCCAGCAGCTTNTCCCTGTCTTCGGTNGAGATCGGCTCGATGGCCATCGTGATGACCCGCTCAGGAAAGACCGGGGGCTCTAGCGCGATGGCGTTGGCTGGATCGGAAATCGTATCGCCCGTCGATGTGTGACGGAAGCCAACGACCGCCAATATACTGCCGGCCACCGCCTCATCCATCTGCTCTCGATGGTTGGCGTGCATCAGGTAGAGCTTCTGGGCTCTGTCCTTTTTNCCNGTACGCGAATTGAGNACCTGGNCNCCCGCCTTCAGCTTGCCGCTATAGATTCGTATATAGACGAGGTCCCCATGAGANTCGGCGACTGTCTTGAANGCCAGNGCGCAAAAGGGCTCCGCCGCNTNCAGGCTGCGAACNACCTCTGCTCCATTATGCGGATTCGTCCCCTCCACCGCNTCNAGNTCNNCAGGGGCCGGCAGGTAATGGCNGNCNGCGTCCATCAGCGGCTGCACTCCAAGGTTGCGCAAGGCCGCACCGGCGAACACAGGAACCAGCTTCCCCAGGAGAGTGCCGGTCCTGATCGCCGCCCGGAGCTCTTCCGCGGAGATATCCCTCCCCTCGACATAGGACTCCATCAGCCCATCATCGAATTCAGCCGCCGCCTCGATGAGCTTCTCCCGGCAGGCTTCCACTTCAGCCGCCANNTCCNCNGGAANNTCTTCCTCGATCACCTTCTCACCCAGGGATTGAGAATCAAAACGAAGCGCCCGGCGCTCGACAAGATCGACCACGCCATCGAAATCCTTCTCGCTGCCGATCGGCACCTGCGCCGCGACAGCGTTGGNNCCCAGCTTCGCTCTGGATGGCCTCGAGTACCCGAAAGAAATTCGANCCGACCCGGTCAAGCTTGTTTATAAAAACNAGCCGGGGAACATCGTAGGTGTCCGCCTGCCGCCAGACAGTNTCNGATTGNGCCTGGACNCCTCCTGTACCNCAGAANACTCCAACCGCNCCATCCAGGACACGAAGCGAACGCTCGACCTCGGAAGTAAAATCCACNTGCCCNGGAGTNTCTATAATGTTGATNTGGAAATCATTCCAATCGATGGTTGTCGCCGCNGCTGTAATCGTNATCCCCCGGCGCTGCTCTTCAGGCATCCAGTCCATGGTTGCCGTACCCGANTGGACCTCNCCCATCCGATGCTCTTTGTGAGAATAATAGAGCATTCGTTCCGAAACCGTCGTCTTGCCCGCATCNATGTGNGCGATGACTCCTATGTTGCGGATCGAGCGCTTGGCCATGAGAGACTCCNGGCGGGCAAAAAAAAAGGCTGAGTGCAAGCCGTCAAAGGCGAGCTCTCAGCCCTTAAGAATTCTATGATCGATCACCAGGCGAAGTGAGCGAAGAGCTTGTTGGCCTCTGCCATCTTGTGGGTGTTTTCACGCCACTGGATCGANGNNCCCTGCTTCTGGTATGCNTCAAAAAGCTCATCGGCAAGNCTCAGCGCNACAGGNTTNCCCTTNCGTCCGCGAACATTGCCGACAATGACTCGAATTGCCANNGCCTGCTGACGCTTCCGGCTGATTTCCATCGGCACCTGGTAGGTGGCTCCACCGACTCGCTTCGAGCGGACCTCGAGGTTCGGCTTCACGTTGTTGATCGCTCCGAGAAACACATCGAGAGGCTCCTGATCCTCCACACGCTTGCCAATCTGCTCGATTGCGGTGTAGACGATCTTCTGGGCAACCGTCTTCTTCCCGTCACTCATGATCTGGTTGATGAACTTCGAGACGACCATGTTGTCAAAAATCGGNTCCGCCTTGAGATAGCGTTCAGTCGACTTGAACTTGAGCTTCTTCTTCTTTTCTTTCGTCTTCTTGGATCTTCTTGGTCTTGGCATGCTTTAGCGTCTCTCGATATCAACCACGTTTACGGCCGTACTTGGAACGGGACTGCTGGCGCCCATCGACACCAAGGGTATCGAGCGTTCCACGAATNACGTGGTAGCGNACACCGGGGAGGTCCCTGACTCTCCCACCACGCACAAGGACAATATTGTGCTCCTGCAGGTTATGCCCGATACCAGGAATGTAAGCTGTGATCTCCTTGCCATTGGTAAGACGAACTCTCGCCACCTTGCGGAGGGCGGAATTCGGCTTCTTGGGAGTCATCGTTTTCACCTGGAGNCAGACTCCCCTCTTCTGGGGGCAGTTGTCCAACACCCGGGACTTACTCTTGCGCTTGGCCTTCTTACGNCCCTTGCGAACAAGCTGGTTAATGGTAGGCATTCAGTTTTCCCTGTGGGATTTGGTTATTAATNGTTCAAACACTAATCGTCCAGAACCNCGGGGGANTCCGCNTCGACAGACCCGCCGGTAATNCCGGCCAACAGACTGTCTACGCTTTCCTGCGGTTCCGGCTCAACCGGGCGGGCAACGGGCTCGCCAAGTTTCTTGATACTCTGCTCAAGGTACTCCTTGAATCCGGTACCGGCCGGTACCAGATGCCCAAGGATAACGTTCTCCTTGAGGCCGACAAGGTTGTCGGTTTTACCGCTGAGAGCGGCNTCAGTCAATACTTTCGTGGTTTCCTGGAAGCTTGCAGCGGAAATAAAGCTGTCGGAATGCAGCGAGGCCTTGGTAATGCCGAGCAGNTGGGGCTCAGCTGTAGCAGGCTTCCGCCCTTCCTTCAAAGTCTCGTTATTTACCTTCCTGAAGCGGAATTTGTCGATGACGGTGCCAGGAAGCAGGTCCGTATCGCCAGGATCCCCGATCTCCACGCAGCGAAGCATCTGCGAAACGATAATTTCGATATGCTTNTCGTCNATGGTCACATTCTGGGACCGATAAACTGTCTGNACCTCCCTCAGGAGGTATTGCTGCACGGATTCTTCACCCTTGATCCGGAGAATATCCGCCGGATACACGGCTCCATCCACAAGNGAATCACCAGCCTTTACGATGTCACCGGTATGAACCCGGAAATGCTTTCCGTGTGGAATGACGTGCATCTCAGGATCGCGCCCGGACTCTTCGTTGGTCACGCTGATAACGAACTTGCCGCGCTTCTTCTCTTCCTCGAGCTTGACCACACCATCGATCTCGCTGATGACCGAAGGGTTCTTCGGCTTTCGAACCTCGAAGATTTCCGTCACCCTGGGCAGGCCACCAGTAATATCCTGGACCTTGTCCATCGCCCTGGGGCTCCTGGCAAGAAGAGTACCCGGGGTAATCTTCTGACCGCCCTCGACCTCGATGTAGGCCTTCTCAGGNATNGGNTAAACGGCCAGCGAATCACCGGCCTTGTCCTTGATGATAATCTGCGGGTGACATTCNCCNTTGTGCTCGATGATCAGGTAGCGGGTCTTGTNNGTGACCGTGTCCANCTCCTTCTGCATCGTGACACCTTCGATAATGTCATCGTACTCTACTNTGCCATCCATCTCGGCAANGATCGGGATCATGTGAGGCTCCCAGGTCAGCACCGAANNTCCTGNCTTGACCTTGCCGCCCTCGGNCACGTGNAGAATAGCGCCCGCGGGCACCCCCGCNCGCTCGAGCTCCCGGCCCTTGTCGTCAATAATGANGACCTCNCCATTACGGTTGAGCACGACATCCTGCTTCTCCGCGTTGGTGACGTACTTGATNTTCTCGTACTTGACCTCTCCATCATGGCGGCTCTCGAAGGATGACTCCTCGACAGCCTTGGACGCGACACCACCGATATGGAAGGTACGCATGGTGAGCTGAGTGCCAGGCTCNCCGATGGACTGCGCCGCGATGATTCCAACGGCCATNCCCCTCTCCACATCACGTCCCGTCGAACGGTCCATTCCGTAGCANGTGGCGCAGACGCCAAGGGCCGTTTCACAGGTCAGGGGAGAACGAACCATGACCTTTTCGTAGCCGAGAGCCTCGATCCGCTTGGCGATATCCTCGGTGATCAGCTGGTTTTCCGCNACAATCACCTCGTCGGTAATCACATCGACAATGCTCTTTCGCGAGACACGGCCTGTGATTGATTTCGACAGGGGAATGTCGACCTTGTCGCCCTTGTAGAGAACAGCCTTGGTAATACCCTCGAGAGTTCCACAGTCCGCCTCGGTGATAACGACATTCTGCGCGACATCCGCGAGCTTCCTGGTCAGGTAGCCGGAGTCGGCGGTCTTGAGNGCCGTATCGGCCAGTCCCTTACGGGCGCCGTGCGTCGAGGAGAAATACTCGAGAACCGAGAGCCCATTGAGGAAGCTCGACTTGATCGGAGTTTCGATGATCTCGCCNGAGGGNTTCGCCATGAGGCCGCGCATTCCNGCCAGCTGCCGAATCTGGGTAACGCTTCCTCGAGCGCCCGAATCCACCATNACGTAGATGGGATTCAGATAGGGCNCGTNTTCGCCGGTCTCAGGATCTTTGCGCTCATCGTATTTCAGCGCCTGGATNAGNTCCTCGCCAATCTGCTCGGTAGCATGGGTCCAGAGGTCGATGATCTGGTTNTAGCGCTCACCCTCGGTGATCACNCCCGCCTGGTACTTTTCTTCAACCTCGTAGACAAGCTTCTGCGTAGCTTTCAAGGTCTTCTGCTTGGTGTCGGGCTCGCGCAGATCGTCCTTGGAGAAGGAGAGCCCGGCAATGGTCGCGCTCTTGAAGCCCAGCTCTTTGAGATCATCCAGAAGAGCGAGGGTCGACTTGCGGCCAAGCANCTGGTAGCAGTCGTGGATAACCTGGTTCAGNTTGCCTTTGCTCATGTCCATATCGTAGAAGTCCATNCCGNCAGGCAGGACATCGTTAAAATAGATACGGCCAACCGTGGTCTCGTAGAGACCNCTCTCCTGGTTCTCAATTCCCTGGCTGGTCCTGAAGTTCACCTCATCNCCAAGGCGNACCTTGATACGGGTGTGGAANATGACCTTGCTCTGCTGATGAGCGCGGAAGACCTCCATCTTCGAGGAAAAGANCATCCGCTCTTCATCCTTGCAGCGCACNGCGGCNGTGAGATAGTGACAACCAAGNACNATGTCCTGCGACGGAGCGATAATCGGNCGGCCGCTGGCNGGCGANAATACNTTGTTGGTAGCCAGCATCAGGGTNGANGCCTCNACCTGNGACTCGAGCGACAATGGCAGGTGAACGGCCATCTGGTCGCCATCGAAATCGGCATTGAAACCCTCGCAGACCAGCGGGTGAATCAGGATCGCGTTCCCCTCGATNAGNACAGGNTCAAAAGCCTGGATTCCCATNCGATGCAGGGTAGGCGCCCGGTTCAACAGAACGGGATGCTCATGAATAACCTCCTCGAGGATATCCCAGACCTCCTCATCCTTGCGCTCGAGCATCTTCTTGGCGCTCTTGATCGTATCNGCATGACCCAGTTCCTTCAGGCGCCGGATGATNAANGGCTGGAACAATTCGAGAGCGATCTTCTTCGGCAGNCCGCACTGGTGCAACTTGAGCTCGGGNCCNACAGCNATAACCGANCGCGCCGAATAATCAACCCGCTTNCCGAGCAGGTTCTCGCGGAAGCGGCCCTGCTTACCCTTGATCATGTCGGTAAGCGACTTCAGGGGNCNGTTGTTCGANCCCAGNACCGGNCGCCGACACCGATTGTTATCGAAGAGGGCGTCGACGGAATGCTGCAGCATGCGCTTCTCGTTACGAATAATCACATCAGGCGCGTTCAGGTCGAGAAGCTTCTTGAGGCGGTTATTCCTGTTGATCAGGCGCCTGTAGAGATCGTTCAGATCAGAGGTGGCGAAGTTGCCGCTCTCCAGCAGGACCAGGGGACGCAGATCAGGCGGAATGACCGGCACGACATCCAGCACCATCCACTCCGCCTTGTTGCCGGAATCGAGGATGGACTTGACGATCTTGAGCCGCTTGATGAGATCCTTCGTCTTCTGCTTGCTCTTGGTGGTTCTCAGCTCGGCCTTGAGCTCCTCAGTGAGCTTCTCGAGATCGATGGCGAGAACGAGCTTTCGCACAGCCTCGGCGCCGGTATCGGCCTCGAAGGAGTCTCCGTACTTCTCNCGGCAATAGGTGTACTCCTCCTCGGTGAGAAGCTGGTTGCGCTTGAGCTGGGCATCTCCCGGATCGATAACAACGTAATCCTGGTANTAGATGATCCTCTCCATCGAGGCTGTCTTCATGGCCAGGAGATTTCCAAGGCGCGAAGGAGTGGCCTTGAAGAACCAGATATGCACACAGGGAGCGGCAAGATTGATATGCCCCATCCTCTCGCGGCGGACCCTGGAGTGAGTGATCTTGATTCCACAACGGTCGCAGATAATNCCGCGGTGCTTGATCCCTTTGTACTTCCCGCAGAAGCACTCCCAGTCACGCTCCGGCCCGAAAATNCTCTCGCAGAACAGACCGTCCTTCTCGGGACGATAGGTACGATAGTTGATCGTTTCGGGCTTCTTCACCTCACCATAGGACCANGACAGGATGTCGTTGGGTGAAGCGAGTCGGATAGATACCGAGCCGTAGTCATTAACCTTCTCGTAGATTGANTCCACTTTCGAAGATCTCCTGTTTTTATTCGTTAAAGGTTTTCTTGTCTCTGTAAACGATACGCGCCCGNACGGCTACCTGCCTAATTCTCATTCGGCATGGCCGCGGGTGAGGGAACTCCGTCCCGTCTCTTGTGAAGCTCCAGGCAGAACCCCAATCCCTTGATCTCATGGGTTAATACATTGAAAGACACAGGCGTTCCCGGCTCGAGGGTGTTCTCACCCTTGACCATGGATTCATAGATCTTCGCCCGGCCATCNACATCGTCAGATTTCACCGTCAGAAGCTCCTGGAGAATNTTGGCCGCGCCATAGGCCTCGAGCGCCCAGACCTCCATCTCGCCGAAACGCTGACCGCCGAACCTCGCCTTTCCACCCAGCGGCTGCTGGGTGATAAGCGAGTAGGGCCCGGTGGCGCGCGCGTGGATCTTATCGTCCACGAGGTGGTGCAGCTTCAGCATGTAGAGGTAACCAACCGTAACCTGCTGCTCGAGCGCCTCACCCGTACGGCCATCATAGAGGGTCAGCTTGCCAGTCTCCGGATACCCGGCCTCCTTGAGGTTCTGCTTGATCTCCTCCTCGGTGCATCCATCGAAGACCGGAGTCTTCGCCCTGAAGCCCAGCTTGCTGGCCGCGAGACCGAGGTGGGTCTCAAGAATCTGGCCCAGGTTCATACGAGAGGGAACGCCCAGCGGGTTCAGCAGCATGCTGACAGTGGTTCCATCCTCGAGGTAGGGCATATCCTCCTCGGGAAGGATCTTGGCGATCACACCCTTGTTTCCATGCCGCCCGGCAACCTTGTCGCCAACCGACATGTTCCTCTTGGTTGCAACGAAGATCTTCACCATCTCGAGAACACCCGGGGACAGTTCATCTCCCCTGGTAAACTTATTCACCAGGCGGCTCTTGCGGTCCTCGATCACCTCCATGCGGGCAAAATGCTCCTGGAGACATTCCTTGAGAGCGCTGATTTTCTCAGGAGTCCTGCCCTTGGTGAAGTTCTCAAGCCTTAGAATCATCTTGACGGAAGCAACGCTGTCGAGATCCACCAGGTCCTCGGCGTTCAGGATCTTCCTGTCATCGCCAACCGGCTTCTTACCGAGAATCGCATGCAGCGCTTCCAGGCAACTGCTCACCTCCGCGATCAGAAGCTCCCTGGCCTCCGCCTCGGCAGCCTTCGCGTTATCCCTGTCCTGCTTGCGATTTTCATCGCTTGTCAGGGACTTGCGCTGAAAACGCTTGGCGCCGATCACCACGCCCTCTACACCCGAGGTGACCTCGAGCGAATCGTTTTTCACGTCCTCACCGGCACGACCGAAGATCGCGTGAAGGAGCTTCTCCTCGGGCGAAAGCTCACTCTTGGATTTTGGAACGACCTTGCCGACCAGGATATCGCCCTGCCTGACATGCGTTCCAATCCGCACAATGCCATCCTCGTCGAGATTCCTGAGGGCCCGTTCGGAAACATTCGGGATCTCCCGGGTAAACTCCTCGCGACCAAGCTTGGTCTCACGAATCTCAATCTCGAACTCGTCAAGGTGAATCGAAGTGTAGACGTCATCCGTGACCAGCTTCTCGCTGATGAGAACCGCATCCTCAAAGTTGTAGCCATCCCAGGTCATGAAACCGACCAGCACGTTGGCGCCAAGGGCGAGCTCACCCTCCTTGGTCGCCGCGCCGTCGGCGATGACATCGCCGGCCTTGACCTTGTCGCCGACATTGACTACGGGACGCTGGTTGAGACAGGTTCTCTCATTGAGTCCCTGGAATTTCCTCAGCTGAACAGGCTCAGAGTCTCCGATAGTGATCTGCTTGGCATCGACCTGCTTGACGGTACCTGTCTTCGGCGCCCGGACGACCATGCCGGAGAACCTGGCCACCTCGCTCTCCATCCCGGTCCCCACCAGGGGAGCCTGGACCTTCAGCAGGGGAACAGCCTGGCGCATCATGTTCGAACCCATGAGCGCGCGGTTGGCATCGTCATTCTCAAGGAAGGGAATCAGCGACGCCGAGACCCCCACCATCTGCCGGGGAGAAACATCGATAAACTCTACATCATTGACGCTGATGAGCTTGAATTCACCATTACGGCGGGCCAGGGCCATATCTCCTACAAGCTTGCCGGAGGAGTTGACCTCGGCGTCGGCGGGAGCCAGCCAGCGGTCCTCCTCCTGGTCCGCGCGAAGATAGACGGGGCTCTTGTCCGACACCTTCCCCTTGCTGACCTTGAGATAGGGCGTCGTCAGGAAACCGTACTCATCCATTTTCGAGTAGACGCTCAGGGAAGAGATCAACCCGATGTTGGTTCCCTCAGGCGTCTCGATCGGACAAATTCTTCCGTAGTGAGAGATGTGAACATCCCTCACCTCGAAGCCGGCGCGCTTCCGGTTCAGTCCCCCGGGCCCCAGAGCACTGAGACGTCTCTCGTGGGTGAGCTGGGAGAGAGGGTTGGTCTGGTCAACTACCTGCGAAAGTTCACCGCGGCCGAAGAAGAAATCGATCGCGCTGGAGATCGTCTTTGAATTGATCAGGCTGCGGGGCGTCAGAGCGTCTGTCTCCATAAGGCTCATGCGCTCCTGGACGGTGCGCTTGAGCTTCAGGAATCCCTTCCTGAACTCTTCGCCGGCAAGCTCGCCGATGGTCCGCACGCGACGGTTGCCGAGGTGATCGATATCATCGATCAGCCCGCCTCCGGACCTCAGGGT
>PAOC01000114.1 GCA_002708465.1 Planctomycetota bacterium | reverse complement strand
TTCGGTGGATGGAGTTTTCGGGTGTTTATCTTATTAACAGGCGAGAATGAGGCTCGCGAAGAGGCTTGCGAAGAGGTTTGTGTCCTCGGTCGTCAGCCTGTTTGAGCCGGCCTGTTTGAACCGGCGCGGGTTTACCCCGGTAGTTTTTTTTAGTCAGTCTATTATTCTTCAGGAGCCAGGCATGGAGCAGAAGTCTTTCACTTTCAGGCGTTTCGCGGTAGCCCCGCGTGGACAGTTGGAGCAGGGCTTCACCCTTGTNGAGGTNCTGATCGTCATCAGTATCATCGCCATCCTCGCCTCGATGAGTTTTGCCGGCATCCGTGTCGTNCAGGAAAAGACCANGCAGGCCCAGACGCGAACCGAGGTCTCCCAGTTCACCCAGGCGATTGACAGATACCAGACCGATGAGAAGATCTATCCGGGAATCGAGANGGAAAAGCTNACCTCGGATGACAACCAGTTNCCGGNTCTCTACAACCGGCTGCTGGGTGATCCGAANCCGAGNGGNCCGGGCGGACGAAGCNCGCCCTACCTGAAGCTGAGCAACGACCGGATCGTTGTCGAGGATGATGACTGGGATGAAGATNNCGATGAAGNNCNGGATCGCTGGATCCCCGCGACTCGAGGTGAACNGNANGATCCCAAGGTNCAGAAGTATTACANCGATGCNTGGCGGAACGCCTANATCTACCGCTGCAACNGGGGGAGAAAATCNCAGACCTGGATGCTGAATNCCCGCANCTATGATTTCTATTCCCTGGGTCCGGATGGNGAAGATGGAACGGTCCTGGGCGATGAGGCTGAAGACGAAGAAGACAATGATGACATCTCGAACTCCTGANAAAGGCTCGAGTCTCATTTTGAGCCCGGGGCGCAGAAGCTCCGGNTTTACGCTTATAGAGATCCTGATCGTCATGTCGATCATAGGNGTCCTGGCCGGAATGGTGNTGATCGCCATGGGCTCGATCCAGAAGGGGGCTAAGGACGAGGCTACAAAGGCTCTCGTCGAGCGGCTGAACCTGTATATCGCCGACTACTATCGNAAAAAAGGCANCTTGCCTGAGGATGGNNTCGATACGGCNGTGGAGATCAAGGGCNAGNTTCTCNAGNGCTCGGCGGCTCTTTATCATCAGCTGACCTCNGATGTGTTTGAGCGAACCTTTATCGCGGGGGAGATGCAGGAGGACAAGCGGGAGCCCGTGGCTCNGTTTGAAAAAGCCGACCTCAGGACGGATGANGAAGGCATCGTCTACATCATCGATGGGCATGGAGAGCCTATTCACTACGACAACCTGACCGGNAGCAGAAATATCCCNGNGGATGANCCGGCGAGCGATCCTGACTCCGATTACGCCCGNTGGAGGTTTACGGTGGGCTTTGATTCCAATTACGAGATCTGGTCCCTTGGTATGCGGGNNGCCGCTGAAGACGAGGATNTTCGTNTGGAGGAGGAATCTTCCGAGGAAGAGGAAGAGGACGAGAGCTACAATGAGTTTTAGACAGTTGAAAAGNGACAACGGNANNCGCTCTCGCGACGGCTTTACGATGATTGAATTGATGGTCGTGGTAGCGATCATCATCATGGCCNCGGGAATCATGGGNCCGACGATTGCCGATTTCATGAAGAACCGNCANCTCGAGGGAGTGAGAGGNCAGTTNGGTAATATTTTCAATATGGCNCGCNTGCAGGCGGTCAACCAGCGCCGTGATATCAGCGTGGTCTTCTTTCGCGAAGGCCCCCGGGTCTTTGATGAGCTGCGCAAGGAGTTCATCGACTATGACGTCTGGAATCCTGGCAATTCACCTCTAGGTGAGAGCGATCCCACGATGTGGTATGCCCTCGGGTTTGCCAGGGGGACATCGAGCTACAACCAGCAGCATGATAAAAAAGCCATCGGCGATGGATTGACCATTCCGCCGTTCAGGAAGTGGGCATCCAAAGAGAAGAGGACCGATCCAAAGCCCAAGGGCCGCGCCCGCCGGGGTTCCCGCACCAGGAGAACAAGCAGCGGGACTACCACCAGAAGTCGCCCCAAGTACAGGACCACCGGTCTGTTCAAGATTACGTTCAATCGTAACGGCACCCTGGTCTTCAGCGATGGCTGCAGCGATGTTCCCACATCGGTCTACAATGGGGATGGGGGCAGCAGGCCCAAGACTTCCGATGTGGTGATCCTCCAGTTGGATGCGACCCCAGCCTGCTTTATCGATGTGAGGCCAACCGGCCAGATTCGGAGCAAGGTCGTTCCGCTGGCCGATTTTCCGAGAAAACGCGGAGATGTGAGCGCTGTGAACANGGTCCAGGCCGGGGCCAAATCCTCGAGTCGTTCAGGCCGGAGGTCGTCGAAAAAGTGATGTTCAATAAAGCGACTGCAGACAGATTTGGTTTTTACGGAGACCGCTCCCGTGAAGTTCACCAACATGAGCGGGCGGATGGTTTTACCCTGATCGAAATTCTCATCGCCACCTCGGTCCTGACCCTTGGCCTGGTGGGGATCCTGGCCCTGTTCCCCGTGGCCATCAAGGCCGGCAGGACGGTGGTGGAGGCCTCGAATTCGGTGGTGATCGCCCAGTCGGTTGTCGATGCGATTCGAAGTGGAATTCGAAACAGCAAGGGACTNTCGAAGCAGCAGGGCCATGCCTATTTCATCCTGCGCCANGATGGAGTTACGGATNCGGTCCCCTCGGATNCCAAGCTTCATGACGTCAAGGACGACTATTACATTCTCCTGCCGCGNTTCAAGANNGGNCNGAAGTTCCCNGGNGCNANGNGNCGGGNCGATTCTCTCAGGCGNGGAAAGCTCTTCCTCTATCCGGAGACCGACNGNAGGGCCAATGGGGGAGGCAACGCGCTGGCGGCNGATGATGATGGAGATGATTTNCAGAAANANGACTCTGACGGAGATGTTCAGCGAACCTTCCGTGTCGAGAAGGTCTACAGGCTGGGCCAGAAGCTCATTCCCGGCGGCGATCCCAGGGATGCNNATTTCTCTGAGGANTTNCTCCTGGAAAAGCNCGTTCTCAAGGACATGACCATCGAGACGCTCCGNCAGTACTCCTTNGCCATCAAGGTNCGAAACAGCTACTACGATGCGGATGCTTCCGAGGACCGCTCCTATCAGCCGGCCAATAAGCTTTATCATTTCACGGTGTTGATCTACCGGGGNTTCCCCGAGAAGCGCCCGCTGAGAGCGGATGAAACGATCGAACCGATTATGAAGGTGTATTTTGAGGCTGCGATATGATGCGTGAAGAGCCAGGTGAAAATATGAGTTCCCAGCCGATGCCGGATCCCAGTCGAAGAGGCGGGCTCGAGCAGGGCTTTACTCTCATCGAGCTGATGGTCGCCCTCGCCCTCTCGGCGATTCTCTCCATCATGATCATGATGGTGTCGACGAGCGCTCAGGAGACCTACACCGGCACGCTGCAGAAGGTCGAGGTCTACAATCGTTTCCGGCTGGCCCTCAATACGGTCAAGAACGATTTCGCGGCCTGGATCCCTACCCAGGAGCTGGAGTTCTATTCCGATGGGAGGGGAGGAGGCGGCCGGCGGAATTTCCACTTTGAGATGGGGGAGGAGATTGACGACACCAGGGATGAGTATGGTTTCGGTGTCGTCGATGGCGGGACGATTGGAGAATACGACGAGTTTGCCCACGTCATTCAGCGCCACTACGAGAGCCGGGAAAAGCAGCAGTTTATGGATGGAGACAGGTCGGCCAAGATCCATGATGCCTACCAGGTCTATTTTCGGGCGATGACCTATATAGAAGGCCAGGTTCGAGAGGCGAACATCGAGTATATGCTTGCAGACCCCGCCAAGCCCTGGAAGAACGGAATCCCCCAGCCGCCCGACAGCGTCGAGATGGACAATGTTCGTGACCTTGTGCTCTATAAAATTGTTCGTTTCTTCCGTATCGACAGCAAGCTGGTCACCAACTTCAACAAGTATCCCATCACTCGGCGAATCATCGAGGTGGCGACCAACGTTACCGATTTCCGGGTCGAGTACATGAGCGACAACCCCTTCCAGCGAAGCCGCAGGAAGGGAGCTCCTAAGTTCCGTACGCCTGAAGAGGACTACAAGGANCCCGTTGAGCTCGCCACGCGTTCCAGGAGAACGAAGAGCGGCAAGGGCTACATCTACACCAAGAAATTCGGCTACGGCAGCGTCAAGATTGCCGAGAAGTTCCCCCTGGCGATCGCCCAGACGGCCGTCTGGGGTGACTCCAACGTCGCTCGCAACGCCGGCCGCAGGCCGCAGGCTGTCAGGGTCGGTTTTACCGGCAATCCCAGCATCAGCTTTGCCGAGCTGGTTCCGGGTGACAAGGTNTACATCTTCACCGAGGCCGAGCGCGGAGGAAAGAAAGCGGGCGGCAACATAGCAGGGCGCCTGGCGGCCTTCCCCGCTGGCGACTATACGGTCAAGACCAACATCAACGGTATGCTTGAATTCGTCGAGGATATCGACAGCACCCTGTGGGGCGGGAAAGATCAGCCCGGCGTGCGCTACAAGGCGGCCTACATGCCCGCTGCTCTCAGGTTGACCATACGAATGGTCGATGACGAGGGCCTGAGCCCCAAGACTATGCAGCAGGTCGTCTGGCTTCGCAGAAAGTCACGCTGAGCCCGTCTTCCAGTCTCAAACCTTGTCCGGGTTCATCGACATCAGGAACTCGGCGTTGGCCTTATTGGCCTTGAGCTTACTCGTGAGGAGTTCGAGGCCCTCCGCGGGATTCATGTCGTTGAGTATCTTCCTGAGGACCCATGTTCTGCGCTGCTCTTCCGGGTCAAGGAGGAGTTCCTCCTTGCGTGTCCCGGAGCGAGCGATGTCGATCGCCGGCCAGATCCGCTTGTCGGCCAGCCGCCGGTCAAGATGCAGCTCCATGTTTCCGGTGCCCTTGAACTCTTCAAAGATGACCTCGTCCATCCGGCTGCCTGTCTCAACCAGGGCGGTGGCGATGATCGTCAGGCTGCCGCCCTCTTCGATATTGCGCGCGGCGCCAAAGAANCGCTTTGGCTTCTGCAGGGCGCTGGCATCGACGCCTCCGGACAGNATTCGACCGGAGTGGGGGACCTCGGTGTTGTAGGCGCGGCCCAGGCGAGTGATCGAATCGAGCAGGATCACGACATCCCGGCCGTACTCGACCATCCGCTTGGTCTTCTCGATCACCATCTCGGCTACCTGCACGTGTCTCGAGGCGGGCTCGTCAAAGGTGGAGCTGATGACCTCGCCCTTGACCGATCTTTCCATGTCGGTTACTTCCTCGGGACGTTCATCGATCAGCAGCACGATGAGGTCGACCTCAGGGTTGTTCTTGGTGATGCTGTCGGCCATTTTCTGCAGCAGGATGGTTTTTCCTGTGCGGGGAGGGGCTACGATCAGCCCCCGCTGCCCCTTGCCGATCGGCGTGACGAGGTCTACGGTCCGCATCTCCAGGCCATCCGGCTCGAGCTCCATGACCAGGCGTTCCTCCGGGTAGAGGGGTGTCAGGTCATCGAAGTTAGCCTTGTTGATGAGATTCTCGGGTTCCTCGTAGTTGATGGCCTCTACCCGTAGCAGGGCGAAATACCGCTCATTCTCCTTTGGAGGCCTGATCTGGCCCGAGATCACTGTTCCGGTGCGCATGCCGAAGCGCCTGATCTGCGATGGTGATACGTAGATGTCATCGGGGCAGGGGTAGTAGCTGTAGCGCGGCGANCGGAGGAAGCCGAANCCGTCCTGCAGGGTCTCNAGGACGCCTTCGCCAAACATGAGCCCGCTCTTGTCGGTACGTTCCTTGAGGATCTTGAAGATGAGATCCTGCTTCTTGAGTCCGGAATATTCCAGNACGCCNTCCTCCTGGGCCAGCTCATGAAGCTGNGGGATGGACATNTTCTGGAGCTGGCCGATGTGCAGGTCTTCNCCGGAAGATTCTTTTTTCTGCTCATCAANGGCCTGGGCTTCTTTCTCAAGCTCCTCGTCACTTGGNAGACCGTAGGCGCCTTCGNCGCCCTTGCCCTTNCCNTTGCCTTTGCCCTTGGAGGTCTTGCTNGTTTTGCCGGTTTTCTTCTTGGTTGGTTTTGCCTTAGCCACGTCCTGCTCACTCTCTCTCTGTAAAATCGATAGCCAGCAGGCTCTCATAGAGATCTTCAACCTGCCGACGTGTTTCATCCAGACTGCCTGAATTGTTAATGATGGAATTAGCCAGAATCTTCTTATCGCTCTCGGGAGCCTGGCTCGCCTCTCTGCGTTTCAGTTCATCAGGCGCCCAGCCTCTTACCTTGACCCGGGTTTCTCGAAGCGTCTCGGTTGAGTTGACGAAGAGGATCTCGTCGCAGAAATCACGGAGGGTCGAGGAGGCCAGCAGCGGTACATCCAGTACCAGGAACTTTCCGTTGNTCTCTTTGAATTCACTGATCTTCTCTTNAATGCGCGCCCTGACCTCGGGGTGGAGGAGNTTTTCCAGNCGGACAAGCTCCTCTGCATCGGAAAAGACCCGCTCGGCAATCTTCGTNCGGTCNACNGTCCCATCCNCCGAGANGATCTCATCNCCCCACCACTGTCGCAGAGTAGACTTCGTATCTTCCCGNTCGATGAGCTNGTGCGCGACCGCNTCCGCATCCAGGGTTTTTGCTCCAAGGTCCGCGAACATGCGGGTCACGGTGCTNTTGCCTGAACCTATACCGCCGAGAATGCCCAGTATCATGTGGANCTCTGCAATCTGCCCTTCCCCCGGNCTTCATGCATAAAGCAGCCNGGGCGGTCCGGGCATTNAGCCAATCGAGCNACTCTTCCCGCAGTTCAGGNACAGNTGCCGGCTGGCAGNATCAAATTGTAGGTATGGAAATAAAGACGTGGAAAGTGTTCCGAACCACGAATCGATCGCCTACAGAGAGGTCCTTCCACCCGTTTCCAGGCGGGGGACCAGGCGTATTCTGCCCCGGCCGGGTGAGGCCGGTTGGAAAACTTGATCCATCAACAGCTCGGTTTTCTCTTCAGCTTCTCTTTTCAGCAGCCCTCTCGCTTTCGCTTGAAGACCGCTATATCTGCTCGGATCCACCGCTCAGACCGCTTCGGCACCCGAAAATAACCCAACCAGGACAGTCCCGAACAGGATTATCGCTCCTTACTCCCGCCCCTGGTTAGCCGGTCTAAAAACCCGTAGAAGGTGCTCTGCGGACTCTATTTACCGGATTGGCCGGTTTCTGAGGCCAGAGTAGAAAGGCGCCTCTGCATATTCTTCTCTGTTAGGGTATCCTTACCTGTCGTACATCCTCGTGTCAAGGGGTATAGGCGTTTTTTCTCGGAACATAGCAGCCGGCTTCGTTTACGAAACCTTTTGAGCCATCTACTGTTCCGTCCTTGACAGCTATTCATGTACCCATAAAATCGTAAGCTAGGTCTCCGGAATTTTTAGACCCGTTTTAATAGAAGATTACCAAGCAAGTTGAGCGAACAGCCTGCTAGCTCCTTTTATGGGAGCAGTTTCGGATTGTTTGCATGCAGGAGGACCTCCATGGCCCAAAGAGAAGGCTCTGTTTATTTATACCTGTTCGTTGTTGCGATGATGCTGTTCGTGCTCGTCACGGTCGGTTTTGTCATGAAGAGCCAGGAGCTCGAAAAGGTTGTTAAGGGGGAACTCAAGAAGGCGCAAGGCGATGTGGCTGATGGCATCGCCGCGAACAAGACNCTTGCCAACGAACTGAGGGCTGTCAAGGGTCTCATCGTTGGCGTGAACCTCGTCGATAATTATGACGACACCGACGACATGATCGAGAACCTGAAGACCAATCAGCTCACGAGTGTTCTCGCCGCGATCAACCAGGCCAACAAGGATCTCAACCGGAAGCCCCATCCGGTATTCACCAACCTGCTCGAGCCCTACGCTCTTTATCCGGGAACCTTCAAGGAGTACCAGGGTATTCGCGATGCGGCTGTCAAGGAGCGCGACAAGGCGGACAAGACCTTTACGGCCGCTATCGCAAGTCGCGCAGGAACGATCAAGACACTCACCCAGGATCTGCAGGAACAGAGATCCCAGGTGGCTGAGGCGCAGCAGGCCTCTGAGGACTGCGCGAGTAATCACCTCACGGTTGTCGAACGCCTGAAGCAGGAGTTCGAGGATAAAGAGGAAGAGTGGACCGAGAAAGAGCTGGGCGCCAACCGCCAGCTGCAGCGCAAGGACTCGGAGCTCAGCACGCTTCACATTCTCGTGAAGAAGCTGCAGTCGAAAGACCGTCAGCTCCTGACCCTCGCCGATGCCAAGCCTGATGGAAAGCTTGTCCATGTGTCCAATGAGTTGGGCAAGGGCTGGGTGGATATCGGCCGCAGGAATCATCTCAAGAATGGCCTGATCTTCAGGGTCTATCGTCCGATCAAGGGCGGCAAGAAGATGTTCAAGGGCCGGGTGGAAGTTCGCCAGGTCGACGAGATCTCCGCCGAGGTCAAGGTCATTGAGCAGGTCGATGCCGAGAGGAATCCGATCGTCGCCGGCGACCTGATCACCAGCCCCTTCTACGATCAGAAAGAAGAGCCGATNTTCGTCTTTGCCGGCACCAAGCTTACCAGCCAGGAGATGACCGAGGATTTCCTCAGGGCCAAGCTCANCGGCTACGGTGTGCAGGTGAAGGGTAACGTGGATATCAACACGAGCTATCTCGTGGCTCTNGAGGACTACGAGAAGACCACCGAGTTCAAGGTGGCGGAACGTCTCGGAGTTCCGATCCTTCGCGAGAAGGAGCTCATGGAGTTTATCGGTTACTGATCAGGACGAAGCCGGTTCTTTGCAGCCCGCCTCGATGTGGGGTAGAATCTGCTCTCTTTGATAGGCAAGCCTTTGTGGCGTCTGGACAGGTCTGTCCTGTCGCGTATTCGTCCCTACTGTACGGCCTTGAGGCCGACTCAGCGGGGACGGAGGCTTTTTCCCAGGGGAAAGGGCCGGATCGCGGCGGCAGCTGGCAGGACGCGGCGGCGGAGGGCCGGGANGGGCGGAGTTGACACCGCTTTTCCGGCTTGAGCTTCGTCACCAACGGGGTATCGGTCCTCCGGGAGTCGTTTCCTGGAACGGTCGGATTCGTTCCTCAAGGCAGGATAACCCAGGTTTACAAGCTTATCCTGGCAACCCAGGTGACTGAGGCGGTGTTATGCGCGAAGTCCGCATGACTTTCGGGGAGCATTTAGAGGAACTTCGCAAAAGGATCCTCNTCGCTCTTCTCTATGTTGTCGTTGGCGTGGTCGTGGCNGTTTNTTTCGAGAAGNCGCTGATGGAGATTACGCTCCAGCCGCATCAGCGTGCCTTCAGGAACGCCCAGAAGAGCAAGCTGCTCGAGCGTCTCGATACGCAGCTCAAGGAGCTCCAGGCCTTTGAGGCTCCGCCAGGGGCTCCGGGCGAGGCGGTCCCCGGCGTCAGTCTCACCGATTGGCAGGTCCTGTTCAGGGGCGAGATTAGGCGCCAGGCCATTATCAGGGAGCTCTCGGAACCCTTCAGNAATTTTGCTGATGAACTCGAGCAGATCCTGCCATCTCTGCCCGAGGCGGAGCGCTTGAGGTTCGAGGAGTCCTATCGCAAGCAGGGTGAGCTCTTNGCCGGAAAGGTCGCGGAGCGTTTTGCNACGCTGGGAGAGCTCGAGCCGGTTTCGGAAATTCCCAGGCGCTTCAGGGTTCTGGAGGAGAAGCTGAAGGCCCTGAAAGGGGCAGAGCCGGAAACTGATGATTGGCTCCTCGGCGGCTGGGGCGATGATCTTGATGATCCAATCACCCGCCTGGCGGCTTTTAATGAAATTCTCACGCAGCGCAAGGAGGAGGTCCGCGCCAGCGCCGCCACGATCGAGGAGCTCGAACAGAGCAGCCGCGACTCCACAATCAAAACGGATTTCCTCGAGGCGCTGCGAGGATTTGACGAGATTGTCGAGGGCATGCAGGCGACCGAGGAGGCCCGCATCATGGTGATCTCCTACCTCGAGCAGTTCTATACGCATCTCAAGGTCGCCATCATCTTCGGCCTGCTGTTTACCTTTCCCCTTGTTCTTTACGAAGGGTGGAAGTTTGTGGGAGCGGGCCTCTATAAGAACGAGCAGCGCTATGTGCTGACCTTCCTCCCGTTCTCGATGGTCCTCTTCGCCATCGGAGCCGCCTTCGGCTATCTGATCCTGATCCCGACCGCGCTTAAATTCCTGGCGACCTGGGGAGGAGCCGATATCGATCTCGCCTTCACCCTGGGGAATTACATCAGCCTGTTCTTCACGCTTACCCTGGTGCTCGGCCTTGTCTTCCAGACGCCGCTGGTCATGGTCTTTCTGAACAGGACGGGTATCGTGGCCGTCGATGGCTTCCGTAAGGCTCGTCGAATGGCGGTCCTGATCGGCTTTNTCGTTTCGGCTTTTCTTACCCCGCCGGACCCTTTCAGCCTGCTCCTGATGGCCTGCCCTCTGGTGCTGCTCTACGAGATCGGTATTATAGTCTGTCGANTGTTGAATATCGGCAAGCGCAAGGAGGACGAAGATTGAAAATAGGTATCCTGGGGTTGCCGGCAAGCGGAAAGACAACTCTGTTCAACCTTCTTACTGAGTTTTATGACGAGCCCGACCATGCTCATGGCGGCAACAAGCCCGTCATGCGCTCGGTCAAGGTGGTTGACCCGCGCCTGGAGAGGCTGCGGGATGACTACGAGCCGCAGAAGTACACTCCCGCCTCGCTGCAGTTTCTCGACTTCCCCGCCATGTCGAGTGAGAGCTCCAGGGGAGGTCTTGAGGATCTGCTGGCTCCCGCCAGGGANCTGGAGACCCTGATCGTCGTTTTGAGAGATTTTGATTCTCCTGGAGGGNCTGAATCCGATCCGCAGAGCGACCTTGCCGAGGTTCTNGGAGAGTTCATTNTCGCTGACCTGGTTGTCGTAGAGAAACGCCTTGAAAAGCTCGAGGAGAGAAGCAGGAAGCCGAACTTCGATGATGATGACAGGAGGGAGCAGGCGCTNCTGGGCGAGATCAGTGGACACCTCGAGTCGGAGAANCCGGTCTCGAGTTTTCCGCTCGATGACATCCAGAGAAAGGCGATCAGCGGTTTTGGTTTTCTCAGCCTGAAGCCCTACCTGGCCGTGATCAACTCTGGCGAGGGCGGCGGCAATGCCGTGGAGGCGGAGCTCAGCTCGGTGGCAGGCACGGAGGTGCTGTCATGCAAGGCGCTCAACGAGTTTGAAATTCTCCAGCTGTCGCCGGAGGATCAGGCGATCTTTCTCGAGGAATACGGAATTCAGAGCTTCAGCCGCGANCCGATTATCTCGGCGGCCTATCAGACGGCCGGGCGGATCAGCTTTTTTACCGCCGGGGAGAAAGAGGTGCGTGCCTGGACGATCCGGGATGGCACCGTCGCTGTGGACGCGGCGGGTGAGATCCATACCGATATCGCGCGCGGCTTNATCCGGGCCGAGGTCGTCAGCTACGAAGACTACATTGAGAACGATGGCATCAAGGGCGCCAAGGAGAAGGGGCAGTTCCGGCTCGAGGGTAAGACCTATGNCATGGCCGATGGGGACATTGTTGAGTTCAGGTTCTCAGTCTGAGGAGAGGAATGCAGGAGACTTGTTCCAGCTTGCCCGGAAGCTTTTGTCTTTCAGGCGGGAGCCGCGGTTTTCGGCGTTGACTCACTGGNGGGGCTTTGCTAATATCCGCTCCCGCTTTAAACGGCGNGACGGTTGGAATAAGGAANAGGATGCGGACTTTAAGGGCTGGCGNNGCCNGCATGTTCGCCGGGNTTGAGGGTCTCCTTTCGTGGAGGACGANTCCGGCGGCTGACTCNTGGGTTCCGGTGGAGTACTCAGCGGTCGGTAGGGTTCGCGGGTTCGNCTTAATTTTCCATTAAGTGACATAAGGTGGTTTATTTTTTCTCGGGTGGGAGAACTGGTATCGATGACTCTTTAACTGCTGATTGCGGTTGACCTTCATCGTCTTACGAATAAGTGGACGTAGCGAAGGTGAACTGTTCCCTGCGCCGGTGGTGATGCATCGCGGCGAGGCGGGGTGTTCAGCGCCGGAGTCGGTCTTGACGTGAAGGCCGGCCGGCAGGAACTCCCGCAGGGGAAGAGAGACCCGCCTTCCTGGGCAAGTTCCAGGAGAGACGGGTTGGACAGCATTCAGCTTGCGTTGAGTCGGCAAGGTCTTTCGTCCTGCTATGGTTGGTGGTACCCGAAACNGCAAGGTGAGCTTGAGCTCCGAAGGGTTAAGGGATGAGCAGGACAGGGATCGAGCAGCGAGCTCTCCGAAGTTGTTTTTGTCTCCGTGACCAGGGTTGGTCTCGGATTCGCCGGCAGGATTCGTCGGCTNNTCTCCCCCCGGGAACTTTTATTTTAATGAGGGAGNGTCTGGAGAGAANCGGGAAGTGAAGAGGCGGGTTTCCTTTTTTGCCTGGCCGGGTGGGCCNGGCGATGGNATCNCAATCGACCATCGAAGCNTGGTCAGAACGGTAACGGTTTGAGAAGCGACGCACNGGNNGCATGCGGCAGGAAAGAGCCGCGCGNCCGGCGTCAGAGGAGGCTCCGGCAGTGNCCGGAGATTTCTGAAACCGTGTCGGGCCTTTCTGATCCTGGCGGATGGACCGAAGGGAAAGTGGAATAGCCTCATGGGAAGTGAACTTCTTGAACATAGCTGGACGGATGCCAGGGAAGGGCTCCAGGTCAGATTCGGCCAGGAGTGCTTTCAGCGCTGGCTGGCTGACATCACCGTCATATCCTCAGATGCGGGACATGTACGGCTTGGGGTAGCCAATCGCTTTCTCCAGGAGTGGATCGAGACCCGCTATCTGGATGGCATCAGGGAG
Organism: Planctomycetota bacterium; assembly: GCA_002708465.1. The sequence continues at coordinate 15,037 of PAOC01000114.1, read as the reverse complement.
GTGCTGGAGGGGCAGGCGGGCAGAGAGCTGGACCTCGATATCGCCATTGATCCGGTGTTGTTCAGANAACATCGCAAAGAGCAGGAAAAAGTTTTTGCCCCGAATGGGGGCGCCGCTGTACAGCCGGCCGGGAAAGCGGGGGCCCCAGCCTGGAGGGGAGGGCGNGTCCGCGGAAACGCCGGAGCACCGCGTTCCGAGCGGGGTGAGAGCTACGAGCTGGCGAATTTTGTCCAGGGAGAATCCAATCGTCTGGCCTACAGGGCCGTTATCGAAGCAGCCCGTTCGCCCGGATCTTTTTACAATCCGCTCTTTATCTGGGGAGGATCGGGGGTTGGAAAAACTCACCTTCTTCGCGGCATGGAGCGTGAGGTAGGAGCGAACCTGAAAACACGCTGCGTCAACTCAGAGCGTTTTTTCAATCACTTCGCCGCCAGTATCCAGGACGGCTCCATCGACAGATTCCGCCGTCTCTATCGCGGCCTGGATCTGTTGCTGATCGATGATGTCCAGGATCTTTCATCGAAGAAGAAGACGCAGGTTGAGCTATTGCATACGATTGACTATCTCGTCAGCTCCGGGCGCCAGGTGGTGATCACCTCCAGCAGGGGACCCCGGGAACTGGATGAGCTCTCTCCGGCGCTTCGGGGAAGATTCCTGGGCGGCCTGGTTGCGCGGATCAGGCCGGTGGACTACCAGATGAAACGCAAGATCATTCGCCATCACTGGGCAAGGCTTGAGCTCAGGGGCGGACAGGGAGGGTTCAGCTCCAGGGGGGAGCTTGATTCCCAGGTTCTCGATCTGCTGGCCCATGGTATTCGAGGCGGTATTCATGAATTGCTTGGGGCTGTGCTCCAGCTGGATGTTCATGCGCGGGTTCTCGGCCGCCCACTGGATTCGGCTGAGGCGCGCCGGGTGCTGGCTGACCGGATGGGCGCCGGCGCTCCAGGGCCGACACTCGACAGGATCAAGCAGGAGGTCGCTGATTATTTCAACCTGCCCACGGCGGAGTTCTCCTCCTCCAATCGTCTGCGTCCAGTCGCTTTTGCCCGCCAGGTGGCGATCTACCTTGCCCGCAGGTTTACCCGGATGTCCTTTTCGGAGATCGGCAGGAATTTCGGCAATCGCAACCATACGACAGTAAGATGTGCTGTAGGGAAGATTGCCGGTTTACTTGAAGATGGTGATCCGATGGCCTGCACGCCTGTGTACGCGATCATCGATCGGCTTGAAGGCTGAGTATCTTCGCCCGTCCGGCTAACGATTGGGCCCATACTCATGGCAGAGCGGAATAATGAACTGGATGCGGCGGCGCAGGAGTCTCTCCTCGCCTTGCCGGGTGTCAGCAGGGCGAGAGCTGACGCGCTGAATCGCCTGGGGATTTTTTCCCCCGGCGACCTGCTCCGCCATTATCCCCGGCGGTACCAGGATCGCAGGAACGCGAAGACCATCGAGTCTTCCCTGGCAGGAGAGCAGGTGGTCCTGACCGGGCAGTTGGAGAGATGCCGCGGCCGCCGGCTGGGGCCGAGGAGACACATGCTTACGGCGACCCTTCGCGATGACAGTGGAGACCTGGACCTGGTCTGGTTCAACCAGCCCTATCTTGAAAAGAGTCTCCACCCGGGCGATTTTCTCTGTGTGTTCGGGAAGGTGGGTGAACATTCGAAACGCCTGCAGATCGTCTCTCCCGAATTCGAGGTGGTGGCGAGCGGGGTAGATGGCGAAAATATCGAGAACAGTATCGACCTGAACAGGGTGGTGCCGATTTACCCCCTCAAGAAGGGGCTCTCCCAGCGGCATCTTCGCCGCCTGGTGGCTGGCGCTCTTGAAGATCTCCACGCCGGCCGAACCGGGGATGGCTTTCCAGGAGTCGATGAGACGCCCTTTGATTTTTTCCTGGATGAAGGAAGCCTGAGAGAGAAAGGAATCCTGTCCGATAGCGACCTGGAGCCCGGATTGGCAGAGGCCTGCCAGTGGATCCATTTCCCGCCGGATGCCCCGGCTGGCGCAGCGGATGAGGATGGGCCGCTGGAATTGGACGCCCGTGAGTATTGGGAGATCTGCCGGGACAGCGCCCGCGCCCGCCTTGCCTTCGAGGAGAGATTCGCTTTCGCGACCAGGCTCTGGCTCAGAGGCCAGCAGTTTCGCGAATGCGAGACCGAGCCCCTTGAAACCAGCGACTCTCTCGATGAGAAGATCAGGTCGATCTTTCCGTTTAGATTTACCGGGGACCAGGACAAGGTCGTTTCAGAGCTCCGTGAAGATCTGGAGTCGGGGCGGCCGATGTACCGGCTGCTGCAGGGAGATGTGGGGACAGGCAAAACCGCAGTGGCGCTTTACGCTCTGCTGGTCGCCGTTCGAAATGGCCGCCAGGGCGCGATCATGGCTCCAACCGAGGTGCTGGCGCAGCAGCACTATTCGACGATTCGAAAATACCTGGCCGGCCATCCAGCGGTCAGGGTCGAGCTGCTGACGGGAGCGGTCAAGGCAGCTCAGCGACGCGAGCTTCTCGATGATCTTGCAGAAGGAAAAATACACATCGTGGTGGGGACCCATGCGCTGGTCCAGAAGCCGGTTGTCATGAAAGATCTCGGGCTGGCCATCATCGATGAGCAGCATCGTTTTGGAGTCGCGGAGCGGTCGAAGCTGCGCAATAAGGGACGGGAGCCTCACATCCTCGTCATGACGGCCACCCCGATCCCCAGGTCTCTCAGCATGACTGTTTACGGAGACCTGGAGCTGTCAACTATCAAGGAGCGTCCGCCGGGCCGCCAGCCGGTTCAGACCCACCTTGTCAGTCCGGAAAAAAAAGCGGACTCACTCGAATTCGTTCGCAAGGAACTGCAGGCGGGCCGGCAGGCTTTTTTTGTTTATCCGCTTGTTGAGGAGTCGGAGAAGCTTGATCTGCCCGCGGCGGTGGCGGGGCGCGAGCACCTGGCCTCGGAGGTCTTTCCCGAATACCGGGTCGGTCTTGTACACGGAAGGTTGAGCAGCGAGGAGAAGGACGAGGCTCTTGAAAATTTCCGCAAAGGGCAGACGCAGATCCTGGTTGCAACCTCGGTTATCGAGGTCGGAATCGATGTTCCGAATGCGACAATCCTCTATATAGAAAATGCCGGACGTTTTGGGTTGGCCCAACTCCATCAACTGCGCGGCAGGGTCGGTCGCGGAAGCTGCCGGGGCTATTGCCTCGTGAGCCTTGAAGGTTGCGCTGAGGAGGCTCTGAAACGGCTCGATATCTTCTCCAGTACCGACGATGGTTTTGAACTGGCCGAGGAGGACCTTCGCCTGCGAGGTCCCGGAGATTACCTGGGAATTCGCCAGTCGGGAATTCCGCTGGGAGGCCTGGGTAACCCCCTTCGCGACATAGATGCATTTATGAAGGTCCGAACACTGGCTGATGACTTCTGGGAACGTCCGGAAAGCGCTGCTTTTATGGGGCGTTGGGGAAAAATGATGGGACTTGAAGAATCGCCCGAGGAAGCGATTATGGGCCTGGATTAAGCAAAAAAGAGCCCTCAATGGACTGGTTGGTTTGCTGTTAGGTGTTATTCTTCTATATGAGCATTCCGATAGGTTAACTTTCACTTGGTTGGTCAATAATCGGTGTGCTAAGATGAACTGTCAGAACTGAATAGCCCTTTTGAAGGGTTTATCGAGGTTTTCCCCCCGCTTTCTTCCGGTAACGACTCAGCGTGCTCAAGTAAAGAGTGTGCCTCGCTTTCGGTATTGCCGAATAGAGTTTTATAAGGAGTTGCCAATCGTCGAGGGTGGGGTCCCGAGGCTGGTTTCGCTCGGGGGTTATGATTGGTAGGAATTGCCGGGATAAGCTTGGTAATTCCAATTAGGAAAGGAAATTGGGGGTTTATCGATGCGTCAGAACATCACCGTGGCAATGTTGGCCATTTGCGCAACTCTTTTGGCTGTGAATGTCGTTCAGCAGATGAATCGTCCTGCCTTTATGCCGGCCTTTGGTCAGGCGGTAGGAAATACCCAGGGCAATTACGTCCTGGCGACCGGCATGTCGCAGAGCGGCAATGCCAACATGCTTTTTGTCCTGGAGGTTGCTACGAGGAAACTTGAGGCTTATACCGTCAAGAGCAGGGGAGTAGAATTCATGGGTGTCCGTGAGATTACCTGGGACATGAAGCCTGAGGAGCTGACTCCTAAAAGTGGGAAGCTGTCAGTGAAGGCGGTCAAGGATGCTATCTTGAAGCAGCAGGGTGGTCGGGGTAAGAAATAACGTACTTAAAGTAAGTGAAGTGTCTGAGTCTGAAATAAACGAGGAAATGAGCGAGGTTCTGTAAAGTGAGTGAAATGAGCTTTGAAGAGGCCGCCAGAGAACTCGGTATCTCCGAAGGGGAGCTCGAGAAGCTGGTCGCTTCCGGCGAGATCGCCAGTACGAAGGATGGAGACAGTCTCCTCTTTAAGAAAGAGGCGATTGACAATTACAAGAATCAGGGTGAGGCCGAGATCATTCTTTCCGATGATGATCTCAATCTCCTTGACGATGACGATGACGAGATCGATTTCGGTATAGATCTCTCTGGCGGTGACGATGCGGCTGATGAGGACGCCGCTTCGGATCTTCCTGATATCGCGGCCGAGGATGATGACGCGTCGATCGGAGATGAGACCGTTCTCGATGTCGAGAGCCTTCTCAACGACGATGACAGCGAAGGTACCACGCCGATCCCTGGTTCGGATGATTCAGGAGAGGATAGTCTCGGAGACGAAACGCTTCTCGACACCGACATCCTGGACCTCGGCGACGATGATGCCGACACCTTCGAGCTTGATACGACGGAGGATACGCTTCTCGATCCGACCGAGGAAGGTTCCCTTCTTCGCGGCGGCGGAGCTCGCGTCATGCAGATGAAGCGGCGCAAGAGTCATGCGCCCTGGACCGTTCTGCTGTCCTTTGCCGGCCTCGCTCTGCTGATTCCCCTGGCTGTCCTTCTGGGCACCGTGCACAACGAAGGTCTGACGGTCGGACGTGGAGATTTTGTGGAAGCCCAGCATCGTCATTCCCAGGACTGGATTGATGAGTATGGCGGCTATTTCACGGAGATGGTTCACGGCATCGCGGAGATGTTTAGAAAGTAATTTCCGTATTCGAACGATATTGAGCGGCCTGTGGCGGCAAAAAACGCAGCCAGGGCCTTAAAAAGACTGCCAAGAAGGGCTGCTGCGCATAAATGCGAGGCAGCCCTTCTTTTATGGCTCACTTCAGCAGGCGAATAAGTACCGATAAAAGCTCTTTTCTTGTTATCGGCAACCTGTTATATATCTCTCAAACAAGAGTGAACCTTGGGACTCACCCGGTTTTCCGGCAGGGTGCGATCCACCGTATAGGACGGCGTTCAAGCGTTAAGAAGGTGAAGAGAACAGAAGGGAAGTGATGTCATGAGGAGACTCGTGGTACGCGGGTTGGTTGTGGTTTGTGTGTTGCCGTTGTTGGTCGGTTGCGTTTCGTACGGCGAATACAACAGGCTCAAAGGGGAGCTCGAGCTTGCTGAGCAGGCGAATCGGCAGTTGATCGATCAGTACAACAGGTTGCTGGTCAAAACGAATCGACAGGCCGCTGATGGGACCATCTCAGAGGAAGAGCATAAGGCCGCCCTGGCCCAGCTTGCCGCTTTGCGTGAGCAGCTTAAAGACCAGGAAGGCACCAGCTTTGCCAAAGAGGATCTTCCCGATGGAGCGAAGATCGAGGAAGGCGGCATCAGCCTGGGTTCGGGCCTGCTGTTCAACTCAGGAATGGCCAGCCTGAAGAAGACGGCGCATTTCCCCGCTCTGGACCAGCTCGCTGGGAGCCTCAAGGGCAAGTACGCCGATTACAACATCATCATCGAGGGCCATACAGACAACGAGCCTCTCAAGCAGACCAAGAAGCTTTATGAGTACAATCTCAAGCTTGGTTTTGAGAGGGCGACGAATGTCTTCAAATACCTCAACCTGAAGCATGGTGTTCCCGAGGGACGGGTCACCATTTTCAGCTATGGAATGAGCAAGCCGCTCAATCCTGATACGGCAAGCACGAAGGAAGGGCGACGGGATAACCGGCGTGTCGTCTTCCGTCTTGCTCAGAGGATTCAGTAAGTTCCTTAGGCTGAGTTTTTGTCGAAGAGGGAATGGAGTCATGAGCAGTCCCGTGCTGCGTTTGATGGCCGCTGCCCTGTTTCTTCCCCTCATGGCCGGTTGTGTTTCCTACGAGAAGCTCAAGGTACAGCTGTACCAGGACGAGAGGGCGAATGAGCAGCTGATTGATCAGTACAACAGGTTGCAGCAGAACAGGAATGCCCAGAGATCGGTGGTCGCCATCTCGCAGGGTGACATAGATGGAATCGATGGTGCCGAGGTTGAAGATGGCGGTCTCAGTCTCGGCGCCGAGNTCCTGTTTAATTCAGGCGANTCNAAGCTCAAGAGCGANGAGGTACCNGTTCTTGATGANGTTGCCANGATGTTGAAAACCAAGTATTCCGGGCAGAAAATCATCGTTGAAGGNCATACCGACAACGANCCTGGNAAAGAGACTAACNAGGATCGNCAGTACAATTTGAAGCTTGGNTTTGACAGGGCGAGNAACGTTTTTAAATACCTCAACCTGAAACACGGGATACCTCAGGACCGGGTCGCGATTTTCAGCTACGGAATGAGCAAGCCGCTCAATCCTGAGACCGGGCATACGCCGGAAGGACGTAAAAAGAATCGTCGTGTAGTTTTTCGTCTCAGCGCGCATCACTATTGATGATCTTCAGCGGCCTCGGCGTCTGGACGTTCGCTTTCCTGGAGACCGGGAAGGCGAACGTCTTTTTCCCCCATAGAATGCCGTGGTTGCGGTAATTTCAGTCGAGCCGCGATCGAGGCTCCGAGGGTCGCCATGAACTCCAGCAAGGATAATGAAGGAANCTCCGAAGGACGAAAGGGAGTCCTCGGCCGCCTGAGATCGGCAGGATTTGCTCCCCGCAAATCTCTCGGGCAGCACTTTCTTCACGATCCCAGGATTCTTGCTTCGCTGGCGGAGTCTTCCGAAGTGGATGGTGGCTCAAACGTTCTCGAGATTGGAACCGGTCCAGCGACCTTGACCAGGGAACTGGCCGGTCGAAGCGCCAGCGTTCTTACCGTCGAGATAGATGAGAGGATGGGCTCCTTTGCGGCCGCAGAGCTGGCTGGATTCGATAATGTGGAGATACTCCAGCTCGATGCTTTAGACGGCAAGAGGAGGCTTAACCCGCTCCTTTTCGATAGGCTCGTCAAGCTGGGCGATTTTACCTGGGTTTCCAATCTTCCCTATCAGATCGCAACAACGGTCATCATCGCTTTGCTGGAGGCAGGAGTCAGCTGGCAGAGGGCTGTTCTTACCGTACAGAATGAGGTCGCAGAGCGGATTTGTTCGCCTCCTGTCGTCCAGGGAAAGGGGAAGCGGGTTCGTGCAAAGGCGCAGAAAAGTATTGGATATGGGCCGGCTTCTCTGCTGGTCGGCTATTGGGCCCGGGCCCAGTACCTNAAAAAAATCAGCCCTGGATCGTTCTGGCCGCCGCCAAAGGTGGATTCCGCGGTTATTTTGTTGGAGCCGCGTTACAAAGTCGTAACAAACCAAATAGAAAAGGATTACAGATCTTTTTCAAAATGGGTCCAGATTCTTTTCCAGAAGAGGCGAAAACAGCTGGGCGGGTCTTTACGGGGTGTTCTGGGGCAAGATGCAGCTAACAAAGCACTTACAGAAAGAGGCCTGGATGCTGCCTTGAGGCCTGAAAACCTTCATCTGGAAGATTTTCAATTCTTTGCGAAGACTTTTCCTTTCAATAATGGTTGAAGCTTTGCAAAAGCACCCCTAAAATCAAGTCATTGAAGAAGTAATCGCATTGGTATCCCGGAAAAAAGAGGGGATGGCAGCCCGAATCGCCCTAGTGTGATTTGGACTAGCGCCCTAGCCGGTGGCGCAAATACCCGGGAGTCGCCAAAGGCCGTTACAGGCCGGAGAATTGTACTCGCACGCGTTTCGTGGTTCGGGCGAGGCGTAGATAGCTGCAGGGATCTGACTTTTCAGGTTGAAGATCCTGGTGCATGTCGACCGCTGTCCTTATGTGCTGATTCTCTGGAAAGCCTTGTATTCAGGGTCTTTTTGAGCAGCAGAGTCTGAACGGTAGATCTGCTGATTGTAATGAACGTGGAGGGCTGGAAATTCTGTCGGGCTTCGGGCCTTTGTACAGAGACTCATCCAGCTTGTTTAAAGGGGGAAGATTTGGTTACTGCTGAATCTACCAGAGGACTGATACCAGAGGCTGATCTTGCGCTGATTCGGAGCAAGGTCTCCATCGATGAGCTTCTCAGGGATTACGACCTGCAGCTCGTCGAGGCCGGGGGCGGAAGGCTCAAGGCGTTATGTCCTTTCCACAACGAGAAGACTCCCTCCTTCTCCGTAAATTTAGATAAGCAATTCTATTATTGTTTTGGCTGCCAGGCCGGCGGCAACATCTTCACCTTCGTCCAGGAATACGAACGGGTTGGCTTCCCTGAGGCTGCGGAGATGCTTGCACGTAAAGCTGGGGTCGTCCTGCAGCGTACAGCGAAGCGGGATGATCAGTACCACAAGACCCTCGAGGTCTACGATGCGCTTGACTATGCCGCAGGTTTTTATCACACCTATCTCCTGGAAGATGCCGGCGCCCAAGGCGCGCGGGAATATCTCGCCGCGCGCGGGATGAACGAGGAGATGCAGCGGACCTTTCGCCTCGGCTGCTCGCCCCCCGGCTGGGATGAGCTGCTTAAGAAGGCGTCCGCAGCGGGGCACTCGGTCGAAGTTCTCGACAGGGCAGGTCTCATCCGACAGAACAAGACAGGCAAGGGCAGCGGGTTTTTCGACGAATTCCGCGGCAAATTGATCTTTCCGATCAGCGATGCCCAGGGGAGGACGATCGGTTTCGGTGCCCGGCGACTGGCTGGCGATGACGACCCGGCCAAGTACCGCAATACCCGGGATACGAACCTGTTCAATAAGTCCAAGGTTCTCTACGCCTTACCACAGTCGAAGCAGGGTATTCGCAGGGAGAAGGCCATCGTGGTTGTTGAGGGTTATACCGATGCCATCATGGCCCACCAGGCCGGCCTGGATTTCTTCGTCGCCAGCCTGGGTACGGCCTTCACGCAGGAAAACACCCAGGCGCTCAAGCGCTATGCCGACAGGGTCTATATGATCTTTGATGGAGATAGCGCCGGGCTCAAGGCCGCCGAGAGATCCATTGAATTGCTGGTCGGCGAAAACCTGGATGTGCTGATTTACCCGCTCTCAGACGGAAAAGATCCCTGCGATGCGATTGCCGAGTTGGGGGGAGATGTCTTCTGGGAAGGTGTGCGGGCGAATTCGGTCGACATTTTCGACTTCAAATGGAGTCGGACCATCGAGACCGGCGAGGCGGCTGCCAGTCCACAGATGCTCTCGAGGGGGGTCAAGGACTTCCTCTCCCTGGTCGCCAAGATATCGGACAAGGTAGCTCGCCGGGTAGTTTTGAATAAATATGTCGAGAGGTTTGAAATCCTCGGTATCGCCATGGAGGATCTCCCGCTGGAAGAGATGGGTCTTTTCTCGCCAGAGCGGGAGAGGGAAGAGGTTCAGAGCCAGGAGCCCGTTTTAAATGAAGGGCGCATCAAGCTTCTCGAATCGATTTTATTTGTCATGATTTCAGCTCCCGGCCAGGCGGAGGCTCTCTGGCAGGAGGTTCCCCAGGGTCTGGTGGCTGATGCGGCCGGACAGGCTGTCGAGTCCTATGTGAAGGACCAGTTNGCAAGGGGAGGCTTTTCGAATGACGGGAGACTTTTACACGAGGGTCTGAACGGGATGGTTGAGAGACTCGTATTTAAAATCCTCAACCAGATAGACGANAATTCTGAATTGCCTGGGGGCGACCAGGCCGAGCAGTTGGAGAAATGCAGACGGGACCTCCGTCGCTGGACCATCCAGGACAAGATTGCCACTCTGAAGGCAGATCGTGCCGTAGCCAGGAACTCGGGTGATACCGAACGGGCNATGGCTCTNCNTATGGAAATTATTGCTTTNCGGCGGGAGTTGACTCAACTGCTCAAGGAAACGGACGAATAGCCAGGGGCCGGGTAATCAATCTCCCGGCAGATAAACCACTTATATATTGATCACCACAACACATTAGTTTTCCGCCCGGGACCAGGCTCTCGTATTTACAGCCAGGTTTTCAGGGGGGTAATTTTCGGAGTATAGAAATGGAAGACAAGCTCAAGCTGCTAATCGAGGAAGGTAAACGCGAAGGCGGTATCACCTACCAGCGTTTTAACGAGATCTTTCCGGATGATTGCAATTCTCCCCAGAGGATTGACGAGATCTTCGCCATTCTCGATGCCCATGACATCGAGATGCGTGACAACAAGGTCNCCGATCCTTCTGAGAATTCGGACTCCGGCACCAGTGAGTTACCGGAAAAGATTGATGACCCGGTTCGGATGTATCTCACCCAGATGGGAGAGATNCCTCTTCTGAAGCGTGCCGAGGAGCTCCTNCTTGCCAAGAAGATTGAGATCTCACGGCATCGCTACCAGAAGTATGTCTTCGGCAGCGGCCTTGCCCTGGGGGTCACGGTGAAGGTCATCGATGATGTCATGCGTGGCGAGATGGCCCTCGATAAGGTTGTCAAGGTGACGCCTTCCAACAATGAAGAAATCAGCAAGGAAGATGTTTTCCGTCTCGTCAGGACGAACCAGGNGACCCTGAGANTGATCCACNTCGAGACATCCAGGGACTTTTCAANGTTGCTTGGAGAAGAGCTCTCGGAAANGGTNAGCGAGAAGATTTGTTCCAGGGTTCGCAGTCGCAATGGAAAGGGCTCGGTCCTGCTGCAGGAACTTATTCTCAAGAAGCCCGTGGTGAACCAGCTTCGTCATGAATTGAAGACGCTCCATCGGAAGATGAACAGCATCGAAAATGAAAAGGCGAAGATTGAGCAGGCCCGCAAGAGGGGCAAGCGGAAGCTCCGAAGCTGTGAAAAGAATCGAATGGCCGAGCTTGATGCACGACTCCAGGAATACGAGCTCCACGCTCTCGAGCCNATGNCTGAGNTGGAGNNGCGTATGGTGAAAATCGATAAGTGGCACACAGAGTACGAGATTGCCAAANGAAAGCTCTCAGGCGGCAACCTGCGGCTCGTGGTGAGTATCGCCAAGCGCTATCGAAACAGGGGACTCACCTTCCTCGACCTGATCCAGGAAGGGAACACGGGTCTCATGAAGGCGGTTGAGAAATACGAGTACAGGCGGGGTTATAAGTTCTCCACCTACGCNACCTGGTGGATTCGCCAGGCGATCACTCGTTCGATTGCCGACCAGGCGCGTACCATCAGGATCCCTGTACATATGATTGAGACGATGAGCAAGGTTCGCAACGCGACAAAGGAGCTCATTCAGAAGAATGGACGTGAGCCGACGATCAAGGAGATCTCGCAGAAGCTTGATATCACCGAGGAGGATACCCGCAAGGTCATCAAGATCTCGAAGCATCCGATCTCGTTAGACAGGCCGATCGGGGATTCCGATGATGGGTTCTTCGGTGATTTCATCGAGGACAAGGGAACCGTCTCTCCCGTCAACGCCGCGACCCATGAGATGTTGAAGGAAAAGCTTGGAGATGTTCTTGGTACGCTTACCTACAGGGAACGCGAGATTATCAAGCTCCGCTACGGCCTTGGAGATGGGTATACCTATACTCTNGAGGAGGTGGGCAAGATCTTCAAGGTGACCCGTGAGCGGGTTCGGCAAATCGAGGCAAAGGCCATCCGCAAGCTGCAGCACCCGATTCGTTCCAGGTTGCTGGAGGGTTTCGTTGAGACNNTTTCCGTCTGAGGAAGGGGCGCCATCGCAGGNCTGAGAGCGTCCGAAGAAGTAATTAATGACAATACCGATNAGGATCGAGATGAGACNTAAGCGGGTTCCACAGCCGCGGNGGGACCGGCACGAGCCGGTGTCTGCCGGGAGGGTGCCGAGCGATCCTTTACGCGGCAACAGCTGCTCCTGCCTGTCGCCGCGGGATAATATTTGGGCCGGTCACGAAAGTGACCGGCTTTTTTTTATTGCCAATCGAGGCGAATANAGAGAAGTTGTNCTGCTCAATAAAGGCNGAGAGACACGAATGCATCATTCGATAGAAAAACTGCTGGGTGTTCAGAAGNTCGATCGAGAGATCAGNCTTCTTGAAGAGGCCAAGATCCGTCGCCCGATGGAGCTCAGTGATGATCTTCGCAAGGTTAACGCCGGCAAGGCGTCCGTTAGCGCGGTTGAGGAGGTCATCANNNCCTGCAGGATGGATATCGATAAGGGNGAGCTCCAGNTCAAGGANCTNGATGGCGANATCGAAAAGTCGAAGATCGCGATGAATGNCTCCAAGACCAATGAGGAGTTCNCTATCTGNAAGNGCCAGATCGAGAAGCACGAGGAGAGCCAGGGGACTCTCGAGGAGAATGTTCTCGAGTTGATGAGTCATCTCGATACGCTTCAGGGCAAGAAAGAGGAAGCTGAGCGGGAACTCGCCGATATCGAGAAGGCCTATCAGCGGAAAGAATCCGAGGTCAATGGCCTGGTGTCGGGTCTCGAATCCAGGATCGGCGGACTCAAAGAAGAGCGCGGAGAACTGTCAGTGGATATCGACCAGGATCACCTGAATATCTACGAGAGGATCAGGGGCAAGGTCGATGCCGACAGCGTTGTTCCTGTACATAAAAAAGATGAAGCGGAGGGCGTTTTCTTCTGCCAGGGCTGCTATATGCGGGTCACTAAGCAGGAACTCACCCAGCTCTCTCTCGCGCAGGAGCTTCTCACCTGTAGAAGCTGTTCGCGCCTGCTCTATCTCGAAGACTGAAAATCTATCTTTTGGGGTTTTTATGCTTTAAGCTTGCTGATGACAGCAGGGGCGCTTCGAGGTTTTTCTATGCAGGTTAAAAGACAACTGGTCGTTTCAGGCCGTTGCATTCTCTTATTCTGTGCGGGGTTACTGGTCCCCTGCGTTCTGTGGGCGGGAGTTGTGGAGCCGCGGAATGGCTGGATCTTCACTCCTGACAGTCTCGTCGGCGATTCGGTGAGGGCATCTTCCGGCGGCCTTGATGGGAGGATCTTCGGGGGCGCGCGCGTCGAGTCCACCCCCCCGGCGCTGGTGTTCGATGGAAACGACGATCGGGTGGTCATCGAAGCGGCCGATTCCTCGGATCTTCCCGTCCGGCAGCTTTCCGTCGAGTCCTGGGTCCGACTGGATTCTTCCACGAGGTGGGGCGGCATCTGCGGCTATATCCAGGATAACGGCAGCTTTGAGNGGGGCTGGTTGCTGGGCTACAACGNCTCTTCCTTCAGCATCGCNCTGGCCACCTCCAATACCCTCACCTACCTGGAAGCCTCCGACANCTTTGAGNTGGGAAGCTGGTATCACGTTGTCGGTACCTACAATGGGNCTGAGCTCAAGATCTACGTGAANGGTCAGCTCGAGGGCTCCTCNCGGTCGCGATCGGGNGATATCGATTACGCAGATGCGAGCCTGGTCGTGGGNGCCTATGTCGATGATNACGAGCTCTGGCCTCTTGAAGGACAGGTTCACGAGGCGCAGATTTATAACACCGTCCTGAGCCAGGCGGANGCGCGNGAGCGCTANCTTGCCAAGCGTGGNCTCTTTGGCGGGGACCTGGTCCCAGGGCCGGACCCTGCGGGGGAGACGGGAATCGTCGCTCAATGGACCTTTGACAATGAGCACGTAAACGGACGCCTTGTGAGCGACCGTGTCGGGAGCTTCGATGGAACGATCCAGGGCGAGTATGAGCTGCTTTCCAGGCCGGCCGCCCTCGCGCTTGATGGTTCATCCACATTCGTTCGGATGGGACTCCCGGGGGGCTCCGCGGCTCTGCCGCGCAGGGAGCTGACCGCCGAGGCGTGGGTTCTGATCAACGAGGGAACCACCTGGGGAGGGATCCTCGGTTATATGCAGGACAACGGGGATTTTGAGAGGGGCTGGGTTCTGGGCTATGATGACTCGCATTTCAGCATGGCGTTGTCATCCGGACGGTTGACCTATCTTGCCGGNGATACGGAGTTCCAGCAGGGNACCTGGTACCACGTNGCGGGAACCTATGACGGAGAGACCTTGCGGCTCTACGTGAACGGCCGNCTTGATGCCAGNTCGTCTNCTCAATCCGGAGATATCGCCTACGCGGACGCTACCTTNGTNGCGGGGGCGTACGAAGATGACAACGAATTCTATCCTCTNGATGGAGCGCTGCATGANCTCAGGCTTTACGATGAGGTTNTGAGCGAGGCTCGGCTCAGGGNAAANTATGAGTCAGGACGCGAGCNGTTTCCNGTNCTNGANCCGGTCCTCATGGGGCCAACGGTGAGGTTTACCTCGGTTGATACGGCCCTGGTCTCCTGGAAGACAACGGCTCCCTCGCGGTCGGTCGTCGACTTCGGTACAAGCCGGGCGCTTGGCAGGACGGCTCGCGATGAGAACCTGGCTGTGGATCACGCGGTCTACCTGGNTGGCCTCGAGCCCGGNACNCCCTACTTCTACCAGATCAGGCGNCAGGCAGGGGGGCAGGAATCGAGAACCCAGGTCTATGAATTCTCGACCGAGTTTAATTTCTCTGTGCCGTCCGNTGAGCGGATCGAATCGCCGTTTGGTGAGGATGCGGATTCAGCCGTCTACGCCCGGGCTGCCGAGAGGATCCTTGCTCTCACCGGCATCGAGAGGGGCTATTGTCTCGATCTCGACTGTGGCCAAGGGAGGCTTGCCGTGGAGCTGGCAAGGCGCTCAAAGCTGAGAATCATCGGAGTGAGCCCGGACAGGGAGGATGTCTCGGCTGGGCGGGTGCTCCTGCGGGAGTCGGGGCTCTACGGCTCACGGAGCACGCTCCATCTACGCCTCCTTCAGGGCCTTCCCTATGCTGAAAAATCGTTTAACCTGATCGTCTCTGACCGGCTTGTACGGGGGGTCCTTCCGCGCGCTGAGGCGGGGGAGATGTTCCGGCTGCTGAAGCCTTCG